>JAJYHJ010000030.1:0-14657 GCA_021784785.1 Actinomycetes bacterium
TTCCGATCTGACGAAGACAAAGTACAGGCCTCCGAAGACTGCTGTCCAAAGGATAGCTCGGGGTATGTCGCGCTTGGGTTGTTTTGCTTCCTCGCCCAAGGTTGCTGATGCTTCAAATCCGGCGAAGGATAAGAATCCGAATACCACGCCGAGGAATAGGTCAGATGAGGTTACTCCTTTAGCTGGAGTGAACACCGATAAAGTAAAGTGTTGACCTTGCGGCCCATGACCGACTATCAGCTTGATAAGGATGATGATTGAGATTCCTATAATCATGAGTACCGTGAGTCCTTCAACTGTAAGTAGGAAGTGGGTACCATTTTTCGCGGGCCTAACTGCCAAGATAAACACCAGTGCGAGTTCTATTGCTTGAATGACAAAGGGTGTCCAAGAGGGCGGATTGGATAAGACGCCGAGGCTCTGTAGTAGCGAAGTTGCAAAGATGGACGAGGCAATTGAGGTGACGAGTGCATACGAGATGTAGGTACCCATGAGGGACCAGCCCGCGATGACTCCAGCTTTTGGACCTATGGTTGCACCCACGAATCCAAACACCGAGCCTGAGTGATTGAAGTACTGAGTTAGCCGTACAAACACATATGCGACGAACATGACGCCAATGGCCGCAAAAAGAAACGCGAGAGGAACCGCTCGTCCGGCTGCGCTTGCTGAGCCTTGGGGATTGATGTTTGCAGCCATCGATGGTGCCATGAGCGCAACGGATAACCCTACTACCTGCCATAATGAGAGTTCTTTACGAAGTTTCTTGACCTTGGGTTCTGCTATTTCCATAATCGGTTCCCCCTCGTATATTTTTATCTAAAAAACCTATGAATTGTTTTATCATCTTCGTTGCCGTTTAATGCTGTTAATTACGTTACATATTGAATAACTTAACTAAATTTGTGTGAACAGGACTGTAACAGTGTTATTTTCTAAGAGTTAGGTAGAAGGGTAACGAGCGATGCGCTTTTTAGAACTGAGAGAACAAAACGATCAGCTTTGGGAATATACCCATTCGGTCATAATGGGTTCGTCAGTTAAAGCAGTTGCTCTTTCCTACTCAGATAATGCCGGGATATCTAGAGTGAAGACTATTCCTACAGAGCGTCTCCGCCATGCCGCCCGCTTTGGTGTTGGTATGTCCCCGGTGTTTGATGCCTTTTTGTTCGATGACTCAATCACGTCTTCTAAGTTTTCTGGTGGGCCGATGGGTGAGTTGAGACTCCTTCCAGATCTCTCTGAGCTAAGAGTGTTAGACCCAACTTCTGGCTGGGCATACGTTCCGGTTGAAAGGTTTCGACAGGACTTCGAGCCTCATCCGTTATGTCATAGGCATTTTGCACGTGACGCTTATCAAGCCCTTTTGAATCAGAACGTTACCTCAAAGATGGCGTTTGAAATTGAGTGGGTTGTATCGATCGATCAAGGGAGTGAGTTCAAACCAGCGTGTATCGGACCAGCTTATGGCTTAGATAGGGTAGGTGAACTAGAGGAATACCTAGTAGATCTTTATAGCGCGTTACAGTTTCAGCATGTCGCAGTTGAACAGATCCATCCTGAGTATGCTCCAGGACAGTTTGAAGTGTCGATCGATGCTACCGACCCAATACAGGCGGCGGACGATTGTATTTTGGTAAAGCACACCATTAAGAGAGTCTCACGAAAGCATGGACTCAAAGTTAGTTTTGCACCTGTGGTTTCGGCAGGGGGAGTGGGCAATGGCGGTCACCTTCATTTTTCGCTGCAAAGAGATGGTGCTCCTATTTTCCGATCTGTCCCAGGGGAGGTGCATGAGTTGTCTGTGGAAGGAAGGTCTGTCATTGCGGGTATGCTTTCCGAGTTGCCGGCTCTTTGTGCTTTGGGCGCATCATCACCGGCGTCGTACCTTAGACTCGTTCCGCATCACTGGGCGGGCGCCTATAGATGCTGGGGTGTCGACAACAGAGAGGCTGCTTTACGCTTCGTGAAAGAGACAAGGCTAGTGACAGAAGGAGGTGCAAATCTGGAGATAAAGCCGTTTGACCTCTCGTCAAGTCCATATCTAGCAGTCGGGGGTGTCCTCGCGGTTGCTGCGGGATATTTGAATAACGGACTCCTACCTCCTGATCCTGTCGTTGGTGACCCGGGTTTACTCGACGAAACACAACGAACCAACCTTGGTATCGATCGATTACCGTCGACTTTGGAAGATTCACTTAAGGCTCTCGTTGACTCGAGCATCCTCAGGTCGTCTATGAGTGAAGAACTCCTAACCGCCTTTGTTGCGGTTAAAGAAGCGGAGATTGCGTTGGCTCGGTCTATGAGCCCTGAAGAGATTGTTAGCGCAACAAGATGGCGATATTGAAGTTTAACAGAAACATGGTAGGCAAAGGTCGGACGGGAGGCATTGGTACGGATGGTTGACCAGGATGCGAATGAGGTTGCGGAGGATATCGAGAGAGAAAGTACTCCGGTAACTGTATCGTCAGTGATTCGGGTGCTTAAGCCGTCTCTCTCGAAAGCAGAACTCCGAGTGGCAGAGGCTCTGCTTTCGAACTATCCTGTCTCTGGTATCACTACTGCATCGGCGCTAGCGCAACAGGCGGGGGTTTCAGATCCTACTGTAACTCGACTAGTATCGCGCCTTGGTTTCTCAAACTTTTCTGACATGCGAGACTCTCTTATAAAAGAGCTTGAGCTGAGGCTCTCACCTCCTAAATATAGCAATCCTCTCACGTTGGATAGAACCCCGAAAGAGTATGCAGTCACTGCGGCAAAGGAGCTTTCTAATCAGATACAACGGTCTATGGGCGCCAACTCCGAGGAGGATATCTCCCTAGCGGTTGAGTTGCTTGGTGATCGACGTAAAGACGTCTATATCACTGGGGGTCGTGCTTCAAGAACAGTTGCGATGCAGGCTAGCTGGACTCTGCAGGTAATTAGACCTAAAGTACGCTTCTTGGAGGATTCAGAGGGCGCTCGAATAAACGCCCTTTTGGATATAGGGAAAAACTCCGTCGTCGTACTTTTGGACTATCGCAGGTACCAGAGAGAGGCTATAGATTTTGCCCGCTCGGTACAGGAGAGCGGTGCTTCTCTGATAGTTATGACCGATCCGTTTCTTTCGCCGGCCTCTGCACATGCGAAGGTTGTTCTCACAACCGAGATTGAAGGGCTACCCCCCTTTAACACCATGGTACCGACGTTAGCGCTTTTGGAACTGCTTACATCGCTGGTTGCCAGGCAAGTATTTAGCTTTGATGACTCACGTCTCAATCGTTACGTTGAGCTTTCGCGTGGAATGCTTTTGGGGAGAAGTGGATCGGCGCAGACAGATCAATGAGGTTTACGGTACACATGTGCTGTGATATACGTGTTAGGAGGCCCAAGTGAATGTAGCTCGTGGTTCCGACATCGCCGACTATGTTTCCTCGATACCGTTGATCGATAATCATTGTCATTCAGTGAAGTTGTCGATGTTAACTCAGCTTGAATTTGGCAACTTTTTAAGGGAATCGCCGCCAAGAAAAGATGACGGAGAAAGTGCATTTTACTCAATGATTGGGATGACTCTTCTAAAACGCTGCCCTGAAGTCCTAGGTGCCTCTAGATTTGTTGAGCCTTGGGAGTACGTAGAGCTTCGTCGAAGCTTTTCCCCATATGAAGTTGCAACCAAGTTTATGAACTCACTTGATGTCTCGGTGCACTTAGTTGATACTGGATTTAATGCAGGCGATCTTGTGTCGCTAGAAGAGTTCGCCCATTTTGGCCGTAGCACAGTGTACGAGGTTGTGCGCCTTGAGGCTATTGCAGAAGAGACGCTAGCAAAACATGGTGCTGAAGTGTTCTTGGACGCGTTTCCTGATGTGTTGCGTTCCAGAGCTTCAAAAGCAGTCGGCGTGAAGTGCATCGCTGCCTATAGAGGAGGACTTGAACTCACTGCTGACATGCCAGACTTAGATCTAGTTCACGAGGAGCTCCAACGTCTCGAGGCGAGCGGGAAGCCGCATAAGATTAAAGTGTATGGCAAGGTGATTGAGTCATACTTGGCCCATCTAGCGTTAGAGACTTTGACTCTGCCGATTCAATTTCATGTTGGTTTTGGTGACCCTGACGTTCAGATTGATCGAGGAAACCCTTCATACCTAACACCTTTTATTCGGCGGGCTTCGGAGTTAGGAAGAGGAGTTGTCTTACTTCATTGCTATCCTTACCATCGAGAGGCAGCGTATCTTGCGCATGCGTTTGAAAACGTATATCTTGATCTAGGGCTTACCATGAACTATGTAGGCTCTCGCTCGGCTGATGTACTTAGGGAGACACTTGAGTTGGCTCCTTTCGTTCGGGTAATGTACTCTTCAGATGCTTATGGACTAGCGGAACTTCATTTCCTCGGACAATTGATGTTTCGGGAGTCGCTAACGCAAGTGCTTCAAGGTTGGATTGCTGAATCTTTGTGTTCATTCCCGTACGCAAAAAAAGTAGCGGATCTAATTGGATCTCAAAATGCGCAGAGACTATACGCATTGTAAAGGTGGCAAATTGCCGGCTTCGGACTGTTCTAGAGTCGGAAGCTGATAACTTTATCTAGAGTCTATTGTTCTGGTTATGCTTTTGGAGAGGTGGAGATTTGAGTTCAGAGGCAGTATCAAGACGGTTGGTTCTCGCTGACTTCGTGAGCGAGACGCTTGTTTCCCAGGTTTTATTGGTAGTTGGATATGCTGCGCTCATCGGGCTGACAGCTCAGATCGTTATCGTGCTACCCTTTACACCCGTGCCGATAACCGGGCAAACCTTTGGAGTCCTTGTGGGAGCAATGGTGCTGGGTTCAAGAAGGGCAGCAGCAGGGTCGTTCCTATACCTTGGGCTCGGTCTTGTAGGGGTTCCTTGGTTTGCGGGCGCGTCTGGTGGATTTCGAGTCGTATCAACTCCAAGTTTTGGCTACCTCTTAGGCTTTGTCCTAGCATCTTTTGTCGTCGGAACTTTAGCGGAAAAAGGTTTTGATCGAAAGCTGATAGGTACCTTGAGTGTCATGGTGATAGGTAATTTACTTATCTACGTTCTTGGAGCTAGTTGGCTAGCGTTTGTCTCTGGGTTGGGCGTAAAGGATGCTCTCGTACTCGGTGTCGTGCCATTTCTTGTCGGCGACGGTCTGAAGGCCCTTCTAGCAGATGCTCTACTGCCTTCAGCATGGAAAGTCCTTGATCGTTACGGCCCTAAATGAATGGTCTGACTATAGACAATCGCTAAAGTGGTGCAAGCAGATTGTCTTATACTCTGTCCACGTGCGGTTTGTTGAGGTCCGATCGGTTGGCCGCCGAACGGTTGGGCATTTACAGTGCTGCTAGTATCGCATCTGCAGATGAAACGTCCAAGTCGGACCCTGGTTCTACTGCCAGGTGGGTAATAACTCCATCTTGCAGTATCATGGCAAATCGTTTTGAACGAGTTCCCATACCAAATGCTGTGGCGTCCATATCTAGACCTAGTGCTTTGGTGAATTCGGCGTTCCCGTCTGCAATAAGAAGTACATGTTTTTCGACGTTCTGCGAACGACCCCAAGCGGACATTACGAACGCATCGTTTACAGAGAGACATGCTACGGTCTCCACGCCTTTTTGGGCCAACTCTTCAGAGCGTAGAACGAACCCTGGGAGGTGGTAGTCAGAACAGGTGGGCGTAAATGCGCCAGGAACCCCAAACAAAACGGCAGTACCTTTGCCCAAAAGGAGCGATGACTGCATCTCTTTGTGTTCACCGTCGATAACTACGGTAAGTGCTAGATCCGGAATCGTGTTTCCAACCTCTACGGTCACTTGAGCCTCCTTTTTGTGATCGACGAAATATCTTCGATATCTTAGTACTCTAGGTGGGCCCGATGGATTCCAGGCTGCTGCTTGAGTAAACATATCGTCATTACGTTTTTGATCGACGGCTGTTCTTTAACGGTTAACAGGCGCAACTTTACTGTATCGCTACCAAGATACTTTTGAGTATCCACCCGAAATCAGGTTTAAATTAGATAAATACGTCTTGTGAGCCTGAAAGTTCGTCGATATTGAGTGGTGAAAGCAGTTTTGATATAGCGTCGAAACGTTTTTGCTTTAGGGTAATTAATTATACAGCTGACTTTGCTAATTGTCTAGCACTCAATCCCAGACTGGATCATCCTTTGAGTCGATGGGCCAAACTTTGGATGGTAGAGGCTCTTCACCTTTAGAGAGACGCCATTTATTGAAGCTTTGTAACCACTCTTCGTGATATGTGAACATCGAACTACTGTAGTTGGCAGAGGGTATTTCTGTTAGCTCCGGATATTTGTCTAACATCGCGAGCAGTACCTGTAAGGTAACTTTTGAATCTACCAAAGAGTTATGGAGTGCTTCGGCAGTTGATACATTGTAGGCAGCTGCCAGATCTATCAGTCTTCGTTTGCCTTTTCTAAAACGATCCAGATGTCGATCTAGTATTAAGACATCTAGTGTTGCCGCTGCGTAGTGGAGATCCAAAAGGCCTCGCCCCAGATAATGGCTACAGGCCCGATCAACAACGGTGAGATCGAAACTTACATTCATGCCGAGTACGACCCAGCCCAGCTCTGATGCGTTCATGAGAGCTTCTCGAAGTTGAGTTAGTGCACTAGTTAATGGGATGCCGAACGACCTTGCGATGTCGTCTGTTATGTGATGTATAGCGACTGACTCAGCTGGAATCGGTCTTCCAGGGTTGATAATTTGATGGGATTCAAATACCAAACGTCCATAGGCGTACTGCACGAGCGAGAATGAGACAGGGACGTCGTCTTCAACGTCCACCCCGGTAGTCTCTAGGTCGAATACCAGTACGACCTTGTCACTGCTCCACTTTTCAGAGGGAGTAACTTCTTGCATTGCCTTCCTCTGGGTTGTACCGATACTACTCTTGCTAACCATCGTACAACTATAAAGTATGAGATTTACAAAACTGTAGTTGCTGCACCTATGCACAGATTTACACCACGGGGGCTTTGGGGGGAAATTGGAGATTATTTGAACCAATGAGGAGTCGGAATCGTTAAAACACCGGTGTGTTGCGATCCGTCCACCTCTGTAGAGATATGGGTTTTGCAACAGCTTGGGGTTTAATACTGGGGGTATCGATGAGGAAGTTCAATTTAGCAGTAGCACTTTTATCATTGGGAGTTGTAGCGTCAGCTTGCGGCTCCTCGGCTTCTTCGACTCAGGCTGTCTCGACTAAGATACCAGCGATTGCGACCGCTAACTTATCTAAATATGGTTCAGTGGTCGTAGCCTCTAACGGGACAGTGCTCTATGCATTTACAGCTGACACTTCGACTAAATCGAACTGCAGTGGTGCTTGCGCTTCCGTATGGATTCCACTCATAGCATCTAAGGTTTCGGTGGCTTCTGGCCTGCATGGATCATTAGTGAGTTACATTAATCGAGGTGGTGGAAAGCGGCAGGTAGCTTACAACGGACATCCTCTATATCACTTTGTGGATGATACTGTAGCGGGTGTCGCCACCGGAGAAGGGCTCCACTCCTTCGGCGGATATTGGTACGTTGTATCCACCTCAGGGAATCCAATTATGCCAGGCGCGCAAAGTTCAACAACTAAAAAGGCCTCAACGACAAGCTCGTCAGCCTCGAGCGGATACGGATACTGAAATTAATTGGCCCGACTGTCATTTGCCATTTCATCTTTGTGTAAGTTAACGTTCCGTCGCTAACTACTCCATTTCGCGCTACTACTTTGCTTAACTGGGTGTCTCGTTTGAATGCCCCCTTTGTTTAGTGCGAGGCATTTGGCGCGTTATCGGAGAGTGCAGCTCGATGCGATCCAGGGGTTTTGAAGTGAGCTTCGACCAAAGTAAGTAGACTTTGATCTCAAGTCATACGTGGTTAGGGTCGACACAGATCTTAGTACCAACGTCACTTTATGTGAGAGAACGGCTTGAGACACAACATTGGTAAACGTATACGACTTACAGACCTCCGAGCATTCTGGGAGATTCACCCAGGTGCTATTCGTTGCGCGTTTTTTGTTCGCACCCTCAATCGGCTGTATTGCATCAGAGAAACCACCGGTGCGCCGAAGGGCGTACCGGCTGGCGTCAACTCGGACGACTACGCCCAGCACCCCTTTCCCAGATCTGCTCTAGCAATTGCGGTCAGCGTCTTTGGGGTGGTCTCTTATGATATATAACTCTGCAGCCTTAAGAACTACTATTGGCCGTCGTGGCTTCCCAGTTTTGCGTAGGACTATCCTAACGTTGGAAATTATACTTGTCCTAGTTGCGGTATTTGCGCAAGAACCTAAAGTTCAAGAGGGTGCATTTGGTGCACTCCTCCTAATGTTTTCAGCAACAATCGTGTTGGCGGTAAAGCGTTTTCGACCGAGAAAATCCTGGCCGTTTTTTGCCCTATTAGGTTCCGGAGTACTTTTTGCTTCAGAGATGTCCCTTCGGGCGATTTGGGGCGTTGGGCTTTATGTCCGGTTCGGTTTCCATTCCGTGTTGGTAAACGGCCTAGCTATTGGGGGATATATCCTACTGATCCTTGCAGTCAAGGAGTATGCTACCGGTGGAACAAAATCTAACCGTTCAGCCAATGTTGACTTACTGTTAGATGGGACGATGGCTGCCTTGATGGTACTAGCCGTTATCTGGCTGTTCATCATAAATCCAACTTTTACGGGACGGCAAATAGGGGTATGGAATAAATTTCTTCTTGCTCTTTATCCGATGATGTCTCTTGTAATGATCGTTGTCCTTATAAGGATCGTGTTTTCGGAACACCGTTCGCAGGGCCAAGCCTACTGGTATTTTCTGATCTCGATGATATTTCTATTTTCAGGAGATATGCTCACATTAGCGGTGACCGCGTACGACGTTCCAATATCTCTACCAGATGCCTTTTCACCCTACGTTATAACTACTGTTTTGGCTTCCTTTGGTGTTATGCATCCCTCGATGACTCTCCTAGTGGATTCGGTACCGGAAAGGAGTAGATCTACCTATAGGGGATCGCAGATAGTGCTCATCTCTGTAGCCCTTGTGATGCCAGCAGTGTTAGCCTGGGGTAACGTTGGTGAGGGATTTACCAACCATGTTGCTTGGTTCGTAATCGATCTTAGCCTAGTGTTTGTGGCGGTACTTCGTTTTCGCCGAGCGCTTTCCTATGCTCGAAAGACGGAAAACTACCTGCGTGAAGTTGCAAACAGAGACGAGCTAACGGGACTGCCGAACCGGCGTTACCTGATTGATGTCTTAGAAGGAACTCTAAAGTCACTAAAGGTGGGAGAGTATCTCTTAGTTGCTTTTATCGATATCGATCAATTTAAACTCGTTAACGATAGCTATGGACATGGGGTTGGGGATGAACTTTTAAGAGCGCTTGGATCAAGACTGAAAGTTAATGCACCCGCGGGCGCTCAAGTTGGTCGCCTCGGAGGCGACGAGTTTGTTGTAATTTTCAGACCAGAAGAAAATTTCAAGATGATAGAGAAGCGCTCAAGGACACTTCAAACGCTTTTAAATGAACCGGTCGACCTTGGAGTTACTCAGTTATTTGTAACAGGAAGCATAGGTCTATCCGTCGTCGATCGTGATAGTACATTAGATCCTGAGGAGATTTTGCAAGGTGCAGACATAGCGATGTACGTAGCGAAAGCGCGGGGACGAAACGCTGCAGTTCTTTATGAAAGATCGATGCAAGAAGGTGTAAGTCGTCGTCTAGCTCTGAAGAACGAACTCCGAAAGGCGATCTCAAATGATGAACTGTCATTGGCCTACCAGCCGATCGTTTCACTGTCAAAACGTGCAGTGATAGGAGCCGAGGCTCTTATGAGGTGGGATAATGCTGTATTTGGTGAGGTGTCACCGTTGGAATTCATCCCGCTTGCAGAAGAGACGGGTCTTATTCAAGAACTCGGGCGTTGGGCTATGTCTACGGGGTTCCAGCAAAGGGCCATCTGGCGGTCTAAAGCTCTCTTTAACGCTGACTTTTACGTGTCTATAAATCTATCTGCTTTGCAACTGCTTGACGATTCGATCGTCGAAATGATTAGGTCATCACTTTCGACTCACTCTCTAAGTGGAGTGGGAATTACGGTTGAAGTTACCGAGTCGATGGTAATGAAAAACATTGAACAAGGCAAGAGTGCGCTGCGGAAAATCCGAGACATGGGCGTTCGAATAGCGGTTGACGACTTCGGGACCGCGTACTCTTCACTGTCATACCTCAGAGATATCTCACTGGATATTTTGAAGATTGACAAGTCCTTTATCGACGCTATCGAAGGTGACGGCAGTGAAGCTAATATCTCGATAGTTGCAGCTATCTTGGCCATGGCTCACGCACTAGACATGACGGTAATAGCAGAAGGGGTAGAGAGCAAGTCGCAACTTGAAAAATTAGATCTATTGGGCTGCGATCTTATTCAGGGGTTTTACTTCTCAAGACCAATAGCTCCAAGAGCGTTTGAAGAGGCTCTAGTACCTATCGAAAGACAGGTTAGAGAATTTAAAGCTGAAATTGACAAGATGGCTCGGGCATCTAGCACGAGAACCAAAGATCGTTGAAACGATCTTTGGTATTGCTGTTTTAGTGTTTTCTTACGTTCGTGAAACTTCTACCCAGCGTAATCTAATGCTCGGCGACGGTATTTTTCGTATTCGCGTTTGAGCCTTCAAGATCTATTACGTGTGGCGATACTTTAGTGATGTCCTTGTGGACTCTTTCTACCTCTGCAAGGTCAACATGTTCTATTAGTTCTCCGATATCGCCGTTAGTGAATAAGACCTTGGCTGTGTTGGGATCAACTTCTTCGAGCTTTTCTTTCACGACGGAGAAACGACAGTAAACCGGAATTGAGGAGATTGATCCCATGTACGACAGTGAGGTTAGTCCGTCTATCGGTGAAAATGGACTGTGATACTGCCAATTTCCGGTTCGATACGCCGCTTCGTCAAGAACCGCAACTATGAGGTCCACTCCACAGTGCATAGCGGAGGTCATGATTGTGTTGTAGATCCCAAGCGACACAAGACCAGCCCTTGCAACACCCCTATAGAGCTTGTTTACCGCCAAAGTAGCTACATCCCAGTACGGTTGGTTGGTAAGAGTCACCCCACCGCACGTGAGTTTAGCCGAGGGCGTCAGCCAGATATTTTCAAGGTCGTCTGTCGTTTTGGTGCCGTTGTTCCGCCTCTGTTCAGGTACGACTATTCGAGCCATGGCAGCTGTAGCATGCTCTTTGTGGTCATAGATGAATAGGAAAAAGCTTCTAGCTTCGTAGGGTCGATACTCTTTTATTAAGTCCTTTTTTGTATTGCCGAAGCTCTCGAGGAACACTTGCTCCTCTAGAGATTTCGGTAAAGTCGCGTAAGGGCTGTATCCGGTACAGACGTATGCTCCGAACCGACATGTACTATTTTGGTACTTCTCGTCAATGGAAGATAGTGAGTTCGACAAAGAGCCTCCCGGTGAATCTCTTCAATGTAGTTACTATAGTGTGAGATGTATGGCTCAGTACTTTCTAGTAAAGAGATTGTGCTGCGCCGCTTCCATCGGTAGCGAGCCGGTTTTAAAGTGTCTTCATGTTACGGCTTAGCGCTTCGGCAGAGCTATATACTGTATAGGTATTGTGAACGCTTCAATAAGTAGCGATAATGTCGCCGTGCGGACAGTAAAGTTACGAAAAATTTACGGTACCAACGTCGCTGTAGATGATCTAGATATGGAGTTAAAAAAGGGCGAAATACTGGGCCTTCTTGGACCGAATGGAGCCGGTAAGACGACAACGGGTGGCATGATTACCACGCGTGTCCTTCCTACATCTGGACATGCTTACGTTGGTGGGGTAGACGTAGTCGCACATCCAGCTGAGGCTAAGCTAGAGATCGGCGTGGTTCCTCAGTCCAATACGCTAGATCGTTCCTTGAACGTTATCCAAAATCTATACTTTCATGGGCGCTACTTCGGGATTGCAAAAAAGCAAGCAAGATCGATGGCTAGTGAGTTACTTGAGAGGTTCAAGCTTTCTGACAGTGCTACTCTGCCAGTCGCGGCTCTCTCTGGAGGGATGGCTCAACGCCTTATGGTTGCGCGAGCCATTATGCATAGTCCGACCGTTCTTGTGCTAGATGAGCCGACGTCTGGACTCGACCCCCAGAGTCGCTTAGCTCTTTGGGATATTCTCCGAGAGTTGAATAGAAACGGGCAGTCGGTATTGCTTACTACGCACTACATGGAGGAGGCTGACGAGCTGTGTGACCGGATCGCGATCATGGATCACGGTAAGCTTCTAGCTCAAGGGACATCGGTCGAGCTCAAGAGAGATCTTGGTGGTACCTCGTCATTGCTTATGAAGGTTGGAGGAGATCCGACTTTTCTAGTTGAGAAACTGACAGCTGAATTAGGAGCCGACTCGATGACTAAAATTATCTCGTCTGACGGAGGAGTGAAGATAGTTGGCCACAACGTCTCCCAACTTATCTCTGTGGCTGTAAGTTCGGCTGAGACGTTAGGACTAAGGATCTATGATCTATCGCTCGTTGAGCCCTCGTTGGAGACGGTGTTTATCAACTTGACCGGGAAAGAGTTGCGAGATTAGATGCACGAGATGACTATAGAAGTTCCTAACCGAGAACACACGGTATCTATATATTCGTATGGGCGCGTTATCTTGTCCTTGCTAGGACGAGATCTAGCAGTGCTAAAAAAGACCGCGGTTTTTTTTGTAATTAGGGTAGTTATGCAGCCTCTGCTTTTCGTCTTTATTTTCACCTACGTGTTTCCTAAAATTGGACAGGGGGTTGGTGGCGCGGGGAACAAAGAGGCCGAATTCTCAACCTTACTCGTAGCTGGAGTAGTGGGAATTTCTATCATCTTTCAGGCGATACAGGCCGTAGCGTTACCGTTGGTTCAGGAGTTCGGTTACACGAAAGAGATTGAGGACAGAGCGCTGGCACCTTTACCTACCTGGGGACTGGCGGTTGAGAAAATTCTATCTGGCGCTATCCAGGCAATTTTTGCGGGAGTGGTGGTGTTCCCGATAGTTCTTTTTGTGCCTGCCACTCCAGTGCATCTGCATATCCACTGGTTGATGTTAATTACTTTGGTGCCTTTGGCTGCAATTGTGTCGGGCACTTTAGGACTTACAATAGGTACTTTAATCCCTCCTAATCAGGTAGCTCTGATTTTTGCGATAATCGTTCTTCCTATAACTTTTCTTGGCGCGGTCTACTACCCGTGGGCCTCTCTTACGCCAATCCCTTGGTTGAAAGATATAGTTCTACTAAATCCCTTGGTATATATCAATGAGGGCCTTCGGGCGGGATTGACTACTGGAGTCCCGCATATGAACGTTGCATACGTATATTTAGCATTAGTAGTCTTTGCTGTCCTCCTTGGGACGATATCAATAAGAGGACTCCGAAAGAGAGTTGTTGGTTAGGTGAAGCCAGAGTCATCCTTGGCGGCCATTTAGGACTTCTATAGGTCTCATATTTGGGAAGGCTGCCGAGAATCAATGTTAAGCTGTTGGATATCTTGATAAGGATGTTACATGTGCCCTCTTTGAGGTCGAAATAGTACTGTTCCCCCACCTTCGAGAACGGAGGAGTGATGACTTCTAAGGGAACTACTCGCAAGAGTTCGAAAATGGATATGATCTATGCCGCGTTGATCCAAGAGGGCGGTTTTATTAGCGCGCAAGACCTATATCGCAAACTAAACGCGAAGGGACAACGTGTAGGTTTAGCTACCGTATATCGAAACCTACAACACTTAATTGATTTGGGCACAGTTGTGACTACGCGTAGCGATGACGCAGAAGTTATCTATAGCGCTTGTGAAGACGACTCCCACCACCACCATCTGCGTTGTAAGTCGTGTGGATCCTCTGTAAGGATCGACAACGACGAAGCAGAACGCTGGGCTGCAGAGGTAGCCTCTGAGTTCGGCTTCACTGAGGTAAGCCACACATTTGACATTGTAGGACTTTGTCTGGCCTGTCAACGATCTGATACAAGAAGCTAACACAATGGAATAACGTATTATGATAATCGTTATCATTCTGTAGAAGTGGTTATTACAGGAGGGATCGTGTTCGCAGCTATCAACCTTTTCAATCCGTCTCGAGGATCTCTTACACTTGCGTTAGTAACTGCTGTACTGTTGGGTATGGTTCATGGGGTTACGCCTGACGAACATACTTGGCCAATCACCTTTTCTTACTCTGTGGGTAGTTATTCGTCGAAAGGTGGTCGAAAGGTGGGTTTTTTGTTCTCTTTGGCATTTACCCTCCAACGAGCACTGGTCTCCGAGTTGGCTTACTTTGCGATAACGAGTTTTGATAGTGCACTTAGGTGGAACTTCGAGATATACGTAGTGGTTGGAGTAGTCATGGCGCTATCGGGCCTTCATGTCCTTAGACGTGGACACCCCCTTCACCTCACGCTTAGGGACCTCAAAGCCGAGTTCTCGGGTAAGCATGATCATCCCGAGCCTGTAGTGCCAAAAAATCTTCCATGGTACATGCCGCTGGTACATGGTTTTGTTGCGGGTTGGGGCGTTGGTGCCTTTGCTGTCATTATCTACACGGTGCTAGCTCCTGAGATGCCTAACGGCTACGTGGGTTGGCTTCCTGGTGCACTGTTTGGTATCGGTACC
>JAJYHJ010000030.1:14667-22052 GCA_021784785.1 Actinomycetes bacterium
TGATAATGCAGATTATATTAGGTTCATTTTTTGGGGCGTGGATGCAGAGGCGGCAACTTGGAACTCAGGCGAAGGCATATCTAGCTCGAATGATGAGCGCACGTACGTTGGTGGGAGCCGGAGTTGGCTTTTTGGTTGTGGGAGTGTTTGGTATCGCCTTTCCTCGGATGCTAAATTCTCTACAGGTAATTACCCCTTTCCATATTCACAACCTGCATTCTATAGGAGTAGGTTTCTTCTTGGCGGTTGTGCTGCTATTTGGAGTGGCTCTATGGTCGTTTAGGAAAACGATACACGAGGTAAAGAGTATGACGTTTGAAGAGGAACTTCCGGTAGAATCTCGTAGCGGAGCTTGAGCTGGAGGTCCGTTTTGTAATCATGTTTGCGAAGTTTCGTGATCGATCGAGAACTAGCGGAAAAGAGATACCACAACCCTCCGCATCTTGTGGACGCTGCTTACAAGTTTGGCAATTTCGTATCGGTGTCTAGATACCCAGTCGTAAAGAGCTTCAGCAATACTATGAATTGGTGAAATAGCAAGAGACCGTGCGAGTGTCCGGAAGGGCTTTGGCTTTGAGCTGAGGAGTAGTGCTATGACAACATCTATCCCGAAAAAGATGCGACTGCCAGTGGAGTCAACCATTACTACGTATCTTTCGATCTGTGACCTATTGAGTCCGTACGACTCGAGGTCCTTGACATTCGAGGAAGATATGAAGGTGAAGCCTTCGCCAAGCGTGGTGCTCCTTGTCATTTTTGCAGTGTTTTCGCAAATGGGACACTTGCCATCATAGATTATGACCTTGTTAGCATTCTCTGATGTGTGCAGCTGCTCATCGGATGTGTTCTCTGGCATAGCCTCAATGCGCCTCTCTCGCTTGGTTGAATAGGTAAGGTTTACGAATTGTCATACATGAAAAGCTCAGTTTCGTCGAGCCATGGTTCGCTCTCCACATTGTTGGCCCTCCATGTCTGTCACCAAATAATTATCCTTAAATGGGTGGCGAACGCTAAAGCACTTATAGTAATCTTATGGCTACCAGGGGCGATGTAGAGTCAGCCTTTTGCTGAAAGGAAATATTTCTTGCGTACAGATCCTAAAGGGTATATTGCTGAGCCAAATATGTCGTCCAGAAAGCTGACTATAGATGAAGATGTTTCTAATGGGATCATCGACGCAACTCGTCTCCTTGTGCAGAACTTCTATGAACTCGTAGACGAAAACCAACTGGGTACTGTCATGAACTCTGTTAGCTTGGCCAAAGTGCAGGACTCAATTGACAAGGTAGCTCGCCTGAGTTCTCGCCTTGGTCGATTTACTTCTGATACGCCGTATTGGGTGTCGCTTAGAGAACTTTCCGAGTTGGTATCCCTTAGGATACGTGAACGGCATGGCGTGTTTATCGACAGCAGCTCTGATTCCGACAGCGCGATTCATCGTTTCGTCGGTGGATTGCTGGCAGACGAGGTGTTTATTGGGGAGGTGGACGGAATTCTCGAAGAACTAGTGAAGCTGACACCCCTATCTCTGGCCTCGTGTCTTTCTTTTTGCACTGGAGAATCTACCTACGCTTTCGATAAAGAGTTTTCGGTTCAAGTAATCGAGCGAGGCTTTGACTCGATTTCAGCTATGTCAGGTGAAACTATTCTAAGGAAGTTTATTGAACTGGCCAGTGATCCCGAGGGTCGACTGGAGACATTTCGGGGATCGGTTGGTGAGTCCGTGGCGATCGTGAAGGTAATAGCATTCCCCATTGTCTTGGATGCAGTGCAGATCGCCGCTTTGAAGGTGGCATACCTCGTTGAGCGACGAACTGGAGAGCGAGCCTATCGCTACTCGCATTGGAAGGCATGATTAAAGCGCTAGTAAATCTCGATGACTGACTTCCTTGCACTTTAACGCTTTCAGTATCGCAGAAGGTCTATATATGCCTCCACCAAATGAGAACAGAAGGGTTTTCAGGCATTGGATTGTTATCTAAGTATTGTTTGAGTTCGGGGAGACGTGCTTCGTCTAGCCCAAGCCGTTGGGCTATGCCGTCAAATGACATTATGCCTCGTTGATGTGTTGGCTCTAATGATTCAAGATGAGGTCTAAATCCAAGAGCGGTTGCAATCTCAAAGACGTCCGATATCGTTGGAGTTGTAGGTCGTGTAAGACCCCAGAAGTGTTCAAATGCGAAGTTGGTACGATAGAACGGATGTCGCAAGGTTGCTTCTACTATGACAAGAGTTTCGGCCAGGCTATCGAGGGTCTGGAGAAATTTGACTGGATCCGTGGTGTTGTAGATCACGTTCGAACAGTTGACCACTGTGGCGGGATCGACTATCTCAGAGATCTCTGGGAAGCGTCCCTCGACGACTTCGTACATTGACGGGTCGGGGTATAGCTTTCCAAGGTTCTCAGTTAGCGCGAGTGCCATATTCGGCGCTCCTTCAATGCAGGTTATGTGAGAAAATGGTTTACGGATAGGCGCTAGCGAAGATCCCGCACCTGCACCAACGTCTATCAGAGTTGCTCCTTCACTCTTATTTTGTTGTTTCGATTCCAATAGATTCAGGCTCTCTTGGATTATCTCAAGTCGCCGGTCTTGAGTGATCTGTTCGTCTGGCGAAAAAGTGGATGGATCTAACTGGAATGGAGATGTTTTAAAGTTTGTCAATACAGTCTCTGGAATTGCCCACCGAAGGATAGAAGAGTTCCAGCGTTGATCTAGAGTCTCCAGATAACTGTGATTGGATTTCGATTCTTGACCTAGTCGGGGTGTGGTTGTGCTCATAGATAGATACTAAAGCACTCTCGAGATGCGTGGTCTTTAGGGTTTCAAGTTGAAGAGAGTTTTCCAAGTTGTTCACCTGGTACGTGGCTAGGTCGTCGACACGACGCTGCGTTTAGTAACTGTGATCGAAAGAGAATTGACGGCCAGCTCATTGATGTTCCCCAAAGGTCTGGCGGCTGTGAAACGCCACGAGCTTCCTTTGTTTGATCCTGAACGGCGACATTCGGAAATTGTTCGTACAAGTTATGGATACATGTTATAGTACTAACATAGGCTTGTTTGGTTTTAAAAGGGGGAAGTATGTGGGTAGTTACTTTGGAGACGCCGGAGTTAGGGGATAGGAGCTATCTCGTCCACGACGGCAGAGATGGTTTTGTGCTTGATCCACAGCGAGACATAGAGCGCGTACTTGAGGCTGCAAAGGAAGCTGGGGTTACGATTAGAGCGGTTGCTGAGACCCACATTCACAACGACTATGTAACCGGTGGTTATGAACTTGCAACTCAGCTCCAGGTTCCATACTATGTGAACGAGGCTGACGAGGTATCTTTTGAGCGCTCTGGAGTCAAAGATGGAAGTCTCATAACAATAGGATCTTTGTCCGTCGAAGTGGTAGCCACTCCGGGCCATACTCGTAACCACCTATCCTATGTGGTAAGCGATGGATCCGGCGAAGGCGTGGTCCTGTCGGGCGGCTCGATGCTATTCGGCTCGGTTGGTAGAACAGACCTGATCTCAGCGGAACTGACTGAGCCCTTAGCTAAAGCTCAGTTTAACTCTGTAAGACGTCTAGTAGCCAAGTTCCCAGAGAACTACGGAGTATTCCCAACCCATGGATTCGGAAGTTTCTGCTCATCTGTCGCAACTACGGGCGGGTCAAGTTCTACGCTCGGACAGGAGCGCCTACATAATATTGCCTTCAAATTCGACGATGAAGAGCTATTTGCAAAGACGATTATTGCGGGGCTTACAGCATACCCTAAGTACTACGCGCACATGGGTCGTCTCAACTCGGCTGGCCCTCGAGCCCCTAAGTTTGAGCTTCCAATTCTTCAAAGCGCGAATGATATATATGCCCGAATTGAGAGGGGCGAATGGATAATCGACATGCGTTCTCGTAGGGACTTTGCGAAAGCACATATTAGCGGCACGTACAATATAGAGTTTGGAAGCTCGTTTACGACATTTTTTGGTTGGGTGGTACCATTTGACGCTGAGATCACTTTAATGGCAGAGGATATATCTAAGTTCGAACGAGCGAGAGTAGATCTGTCTCGTATCGGATTCGACAACATTCGCAACGCTGTTATCGGCGATGTATCTTTGCTTACTAATGAAAAGATGCCAGCCTCCTCTTATGAGATTTTATCATTTGCGGATCTTGAAAATATCGATGACGATTATCTGATAATTGATGTGAGACGGCATGACGAGTGGAATGACCGTTTTATCGAAGGGGCGCAGCACGTGCCTTTGGAGTTGGTGCACGCGTTTCGAACGTCTCTTAGCGACGAAGATGTACATCTGGTACACTGCCAGAGTGGCTATCGAGCGTCCATCGCGGCGAGCTTGATAGACGCGGCGGGGAAAAAGGTATATTTGATCGACGATGACCTTGATGTAGCAGAACGTTTCTCTCTTGGGATTAAGAGACCCAATTAATTTCCCCTGACTTAGTATTTGGTTTGTCGTTAGGAGCTCATCTAGGTCGGCATCTTAGAGGGGAAAGGAAGGGGTTGAGATGAAACATTTACATCATAACGTGGTGATCGTTGGCGGTGGATCTGCAGGTATAAATGTGGCGGCGCGTTTGCATAGAGCGAAGGTACACGACGTAGCAGTTTTAGAGCCGTCCGCATATCACTACTATCAGCCGCTATGGACACTAGTTGGTGGTGGCGTCGCCAAAGCTTCGGAGACAGTGAGAGACGAGGCGAAATATATTCCATCTACTGTTACATGGATAAGAGATAAGGCTGTAACGATTGATCCCGACGCTAAGACACTAGCGACGGAGGAAGATCTCAGCATCAGTTACGATTACCTTGTCGTTTGTCCTGGGATTCAGTTAGATTGGAGTCGGTTACCAGGTTCGGCGGAGATGTTAGGGAAAGACGGTGTCTCCTCCAACTACACCTATGAAGGAGCTCCTAAGACGTGGGAGTTCTTGAAATCCACTAAAAAAGGAACTGCAGTGTTTACAATGCCGTCAGGTCCTATAAAGTGTGCAGGCGCACCGCAAAAGATTGCCTATCTGGCGGCTGACTACTGGAGATCAACTGGCGTACTGTCAAAGATTGATGTTCATCTAGTTCTTCCGACTCCAGGTATGTTCGGCGTCCCTGAGTTTGCGAAGGTTCTTGAACAAGTGGTCGCTCGCTACGGTATTCAAGTACACTTCCAAAGTGAAGTAGTCGAGTTGAATCCAGCGACTAAGACAGTTACTATCGTGGATAACCGTAACGATGGCACTAAGTCATCCCTTGATTTTGATTTTGCTCATATCGTACCTCCTCAGAGTGCTCCTGATTGGATTAAGGCTTCGTCGATATCAGATCCTGACGACCCGGCTGGTTATGTACAGATAGATAAGAATACTATGCAACATGTAAGGTACCCCGATATATTTGCGCTTGGAGACGCTGGAAGTAGTCCGAACTCGAAGACTGGAGCTGCGATTAGAAAACAAGCGCCCGTAGTCGTCCAGAACTTGTTAAACCAAATGGCGAGTAGGCCTCTTTCGGAAAGTTATGATGGGTACGCATCGTGTCCTCTTGTTACGTCAAGGAAGTCTATGTTGTTGGCGGAGTTTGACTACTCAATGAAGCCAGCTCCGTCGATTCCGATCATCGATACTCAAAAAGAGCGTTACGACATGTGGCTTCTCAAGCGTTATGGGTTGCCTTTGCTGTACTGGAACCTTATGTTAAAAGGTGTCGCTTAGAAATTACTTCTAGTTAAAGTGCGTGGGATTTTTTCTATCGTACTGTGGTATATCTATCTCTGACCTAGTTGCTATAACTTTACTTGGGTTTGGCATGAAAATCTTATGGGTGGCAACGACTATAGATCGTATTGTCGACTCCCGCAAAGAGTCGGTTCATATCTAAATAGCGATGTTATCGATCCTAGGAGTCCATTGATCTTGAATTGATCAATGGACTCCTAATGAGGCAAGCCTCGGACCGCCGAGTGAGTGGATAATGATGCAGGTTCTCTATCATTAACGGTGTCAGAGTAGAACCTGACCGATTGGTTGGAGGTGGAGTGTGGGCGACTCTGCGAACGTGAACGATCTCCTCGATGACCACGTGGTTCTCGATCTCGAGTGTCTTGACCGGATCTACTTAAACGCCTATGTGCCCAAGCTTCAAATGTCAGGTCAAGTCATGTACTTCCTGCGCGACCACCTGAAGATGCCAATCGCTTCTCCGGCCATCATGGAGAAGATGGGCAATCGCTTCAGAGAGGCCGTTAGGAGCTTTGCGACGACAAACAACATCCCTATTGTGCGTTTTAAGAAGAGTGAGCGCCACATCCAGGTCATGGAGCCCTACCTCAAGGCTGCAGCTGAACCTGGGATAGTAGCAATCGGAGTAGCCCAAGAGTTTCAGTCGGTCTTTAGCGCCACCAAGAACCGCTCGGCGGCTGGAGCTCCGTCATTCACCTTCGCCAAGGCAGATCGGCGAGTCACCGCCTACTACTTCTATCTTATGGATGCCGACTTCGGAGCTGGGTTCATCAAGATCTGCTCGTACTTCCCTTACCCTGCCAAGGTCTGGGTCAATGGACACGAATGGGCCAAGCGCCAAGCGCTCAAAGCAGGTATTGGGTTCACAGAGTTAGCCAATGGGTTCGCCTCGTGTGAGGACCCTGCAGGTCTCCAAGCGATCTGTGACCGTCTTGGTCCTAACCAGATCGAGGAGTTCTTCCAACGCTGGATGCAGGTCATCCCAATCCCACTTGACGATAGAGACCGTTTGGCCGGTTTCTGGTGGGAGTTGTCAATGCGTCAGATCGAGGTCTCTCGAACTATAGTCTTTGATGCACCACGTAGAGCCCGGTCCTTCTTCGAATCAACCGTTGCCGATAACATTGACATCGGCCGCCCAGATGAAGTCAAGCTCATCTTTGCTCGCCAGATCCGTAAGAACACCAAGGGTGAGTTTGCAACCAGGATTGTAACACGGGGTACCGATGTCACCATCAACGCGTTCTACAAACACTCTCGTATCAAGGAATACCTCAAGGAGGGTCGTGCACTCCGTATCGAAGCCGTGGTCAATAGCCCCACCGATCTTGGTGTGCAACGTCGCCTCCGCAATCTCGCCGAGTTGATCAACAAGGCTCGACAGGCCAATCGTCGACTACTTGACATCCAACGTGCCGGTCAGGGCTGTGCCATCGAGACTGCTCTTTGGGAGCGGATCTCACAGCCCTCGCTAGAGGAGGGCAGACGAACCGGAGCGATACGCTTTGGGGATAAACGCGTCATGGCCCTGGCCGGTGCGCTCTGCGTGGCGCTAAATACCGTCATCGGCTTCACCAACAAGAGCCTTCGTGCCTCGGTGTCCCAGCTGCTTGGTGGTCCCTATAGCGCCGCGC
>JAJYHJ010000118.1 GCA_021784785.1 Actinomycetes bacterium
ACGTACTAGGCAGCGAGTGCGAGCTGAGGCTCGGCGTTTATTTTTTTATCGACTTTTTAAAGTGCATTCGATAAGCACTGCTCGCTTCTCTTGTCTTGACTCTCCAAGGTCGAAGCCTGTCACCCCCGATTGGTTACCTCCAGTCCAACTTGGACTGGACTATATATGTTAGTCACTGCCTGTTACACTACGACCGTTTTAGTACGTCAATAGCAGCTGCGTGACTGTGATATGTAAGTGAGGTTAGGAGATCTGCATTCCGTATTGTTTGGAGAGCTTTCGCATCTCCATCTCAGCGTCTCTTTTTGCGAGCTCATGGCGCTTGTCGTAGGTCTTTCGTCCCCGAGCAAGAGCGAGTTCCATCTTTGCCTTACCGCCCTTGAAGTAGATCGAAAGTGGAACTAGTGTCAGGTGATCCTGTTCGACTTTACCTCTTAGGCGCTCGATCTCTCCTTTATGGAGAAGTAGTTTTTTCGGTCGTTCGGGGTTGTGCGCTCCAAATCCTACCCCATACTCATAAGGCGAGATGTGGACGTTGTGAATGAAGAGTTCATGCTGTTCCACCTTCCCGTAAGAGTCTCTAAGTTGCACCTTGCCAAGGCGGAGAGACTTTACTTCGCTTCCTTGTAGGACTATTCCCGCCTCGTAGGTCTCAAGAATTTCATAGTCGTGCCGAGCTTTTCTGTTCGACGCAACGACCCGGTTGTTGCTAGCGTCAGGAAGTGTCTTCTTCTTTTTATGTTTTGTTGCCATGGCTATTCCTAAAATCTCAATCGTGTCAGATGTAGCAGTTGACCGATTGTTAGATATATCTTGCCTAAAGAGGTTACTTGAATTATGGCTCTGCCACTTCAAAAAATTTGTAGACCGATGGGATCACCTCAACAGTTGTTTCGCCGTCCAGAGAGGACGAGCAACTTTCAACGGTTAGAGTTAGTCTCTGTGAACTGTGGGAGTGTTGGCATCTTCGATTCGGGTTTTGGAGGACTATCCATACTCTCCGCACTTAATGACCTTGTGCCCCAAGAAGATTTGATATACTTTGGAGACACTCAAAGATACCCCTACGGACCACGCTCACTAGACGATGTTAAGGAGTTTGCTTCTCAGATCAGCTGGTTTTTGGTGAAAGAGTACGATGTGAAGATGGTTGTTGTTGCGTGCAATACGGCTTCAGCAGCAGCGTTGAACCATCTGAGAGAGTCGATTCCAGTTCCGGTTGTTGGCGTGATCGACGCCGGTGTCCGAGCCGCTCAAGCGGTCACAGTAAATCGGTCGATCGGTGTCATAGCTACAGTTGGGACTGTATCGTCTGGCGCATATCAACGGCGATTTGGCCAGGATGATCTTTTGGTCACGTATCAGTCGTGTCCAGGACTCGTGGAGTTTGTTGAGCGTGGGGAGACGTACTCCGAGGAGGTGTTGATCTTGTTGAGAGCTTTGCTGGAGCCGGTCATAAGATCAAGAGCCGATACGGTGCTTCTCGCCTGCACCCACTACCCTTTCTTGTCTCGTGCGATATCAGATGTGGTTGGACGAGAGGTGTTTTTGGTCTCATCGGCTGAGGAGACGGCCTTTGAGGTATCTACTATGCTTGGCGGAGAGAGCCTAGAGTGCGAGAGAGATGATACAGGTAGTATCCGTTATGTTACGACTGGAGATCCTTTTACGTTCATGAAACTTGGATCACAGCTGTCTGGACTAACGATAGATTCGGTTCGCCATGTAGATGTCGAATATCTAGTCACCAACTATAGAAAGGTTTAGTAGTGATAAGACACGATGGGCGGCAACCCACTGAACTCCGTAGTGTCTCTATAGAGCGGGGTTTTACAGAGATGGCTGCAGGTTCAGCGCTTGTAACTTTTGGAAAGACTAAGGTTATCTGCACCGCTTCAATTGAGGAGAAGATTCCTCCATGGTTGCGTGGCGGCGGAAAAGGTTGGGTGACCGCTGAGTACTCCTTGCTGCCGGGCTCTACGCCAGAGAGAAGCGCTAGAGAGGCCGTAAAAGGCAAGCAGTCAGGTAGGACCCAAGAGATTCAAAGACTTATAGCGAGATCGCTAAGATCGGTCTGCGATCTAAAGGCGTTGGGAGAGGTTCAAATCACGCTTGACTGTGACGTGATTCAGGCCGATGGCGGTACTCGTACAGCATCGATAACTGGCGCTTATGTGGCTCTGTGCGATGCTATTGCTGAACTCGCAAAGAAACGATCTTTTAGAGTGGATCCAATAACTGGTCAGTGCGCCGCAATCTCCGTAGGTGTGGTCTCTGGAGAGGTACTTTTAGACCTAGACTACTCAGAAGACTCGGTGGCAGATGTGGATATGAACGTGGTGATGAACGACGAAGGTAACTTTATCGAAGTCCAAGGAACGGGAGAGGGATCTACGTTCTCGAAGACTCAGCTAGTTGAGATGATTCGCTCTGCGGAACGAGGCATCGATGAGTTGCTTGCTCTGCAAAAGAAAGTGCTTGAGGGTTAGCGATGCAAACCCTGGTCTTAGCGACCACTAACCGATATAAGGTCGAGGAGATTAGGAGAGCTTTGGTGGGCTTTAATGTGCTGCCCCGTCCAGCGTCTCTTGGTCAGGTGGTAGAGACGGAAGAGACTTTCGAGGGAAACGCACTTGTGAAAGCGATTGCGGTAGCCCAAGGAACGACTGCAATCTCCTTAGCGGACGACAGTGGAGTTGTAGTAGCTGCTCTTGATGGAGCTCCCGGGGTTCACTCGGCCCGATTCGCCGGTGAAGAGGCAACTGACCTCGACAATGTAGAGAAACTTCTCCGGCTGATGGATGGCGTGCAGGATCGTTCGGCCTACTTCGTTTGCGTTCTTGTGCTGTGCAGACCGGACGGGAAATGGCTATCGTTTGAAGGAAGGGTGGATGGCCGTATCTCTATGGAAGCGGTCGGCGCAAACGGATTTGGTTATGACCCGATATTTATACCCTCTGATGGCGATGGACGTAGTTTTGGTGAGTTCTCTCTGGATGAGAAAAACCATATTTCACATCGTGCGGTCGCGATAAGGAAGATGGTTGAGTTCGTAAATTCACCCGAAGGGCTTGAGTTCTTCCATCTCTAATACTCTAATACCTCCCTAACCTCATATTATAGAGTCGTTAACATATACCTACTTAGATATCTACTATGAAACTAATGTCAATTCGTACATACAAGAAATCTACATTATTCGTAGCCGCCTTAGGTTCTCTTGGAGTGTTAGCTGGTGCCACGGTTACGGGGTATGAACTTACAGGATCAAGTACCCATGCGCAAACCTATTCCGCTAACGTGAACTCAATGGTACTTAGTGCTAACACTGTTACACACTCATCCAAACGCAGACACCGCCACCCTTATCAGGTCGTAAGCAGCTACTACTTGAAGAAGAAAGGAACCACAGTAGTAGTCACGCGTGACTTTGGGACCTACGTCTCAGCTACATCGTCTCAGGTAACGCTGAACCTTCCGACAGGGAAAGCGCTCACCTTTGCGGTGACACCGAGCACAAAGTTCAAAGGCGTATCGCTTGGAGCGTTAGAGAGCGACTTGGCTAGTCATATTGGAGTCCGAGGAACGGTAACGACCGTGGGATCTCAACTCAAAGTTGTAAAGTCTCATGTTGTACGTGCCACCGGGGTCCCACAAACTGCTGCTTGAGCGTTGTAGCTGTGGACAGTGGTCAAAGATCGATTATCGATTTTTGACATTTAGTGGTTCTATCTCTATCTGTGGTTAAAAGACAGCGGTGAGTTCTTGTTTTTGGAGAGTGCGGGCGGGGAGACTCGAACTCCCACACCTATAAGGTACTAGGACCTAAACCTAGCGCGTCTGCCAATTTCGCCACGCCCGCAAGGAACAAAAGTTTAGCAGTGAAACCTATATTGCATGCACGAGCATGTAGAGGGAAATTACATATTAGCGTTACATCCATGGCTGAAAACTCATTGCTTGAAGCGTCTATGAAAGACATCGTTACATTGGCAGTTCCCGACGCGAAGGGAGCCGATACGTTCCAACAGCTCTTACGGGAGCGAATCGTATTTCTTGGTACGGTGGTGGATCAGAGCTCTGCCAATATGATTGCTGCGCAACTCATTCTATTGGAGGCTGAAGATCCAAACCGAGACATCTTTTTGTACATCAACTCACCCGGGGGTTCGGTTACGGACGGACTTGCGATATATGACACGATGCAGTACGTGAGTTGTGATATCTCGACTATCTGTATTGGACTTGCCGCCTCGATGGGACAGTTCCTATTATGTGCAGGCACTACAGGAAAGCGCTTCGCACTGCCTAACTCCAGGATACTTATGCACCAGCCGGCTATGGGGGGCATGCAAGGACAGGCTTCTGATATCGCGATTCAGGCGGAGCAGATAAGCCACCTAAAGAAGCTTTTGGCGGAGAAGATCGCATTCCACACCGGACAAACGCCTGAGCGTATTCGCGAGGACTCCGAACGAGATCGGTGGTTTACCGCTCAAGAGGCGAAGGAGTATGGTTTTATTGACGACGTGATTACTAGGTCCAAGACCCGTAAAGTACTGGTGTCGGAGTCATCCGAAGGTTCAAATGGCCAGCAGTCGACGACAGAGCAGTAAGATGGATGACGATAAATAGACCCTGTGCCGAACCTAGGCTCAGATGGAGGCGATGTGCTAGGCCAAAGAGATTCAGATTTCCCCAACGTTGGTTTAGGTGGAGAGGAACTTCCGATCCACCTCGTGAGCCCTCGTATTGGGGTGTTTGCTCGACTTGGGAGTATCTGGAGACACCGAGGACTACTGTTTTCTC
>JAJYHJ010000051.1 GCA_021784785.1 Actinomycetes bacterium
ACTGTTATCTTGGACCTAGGGGTGGATCGCCCATGGTATGCAACGATCTCAGCGTTGGCAAACACCGTGACATCATGATCAGTGATCTTCACTTCAACGACGTGACCCCTAACTGTGTAAGGAACAGAGTACAAAACTGCTTGGATAGTAATGTGGTGCTTCGGAGGCACCTTCATGGTCTTCCATTCGCCATAGGAAAATGGGAGGAGTGGAAGGGGTTGCAAGGTCTTCCGCTCCTCTTCTAGGTGACAACGCTTCGGACTTTCACCTGCGCAGGTGAGAGACACGTTGGACAGGTCACTTTCGCGACGAATTGTTCATTAGCAATCTCAGCGACGGGACCCCGTCGTTGGTAGTGAAGGATAAGTATCTCTTTCAAGCCTACGAGTGCGTTACATATATCACTAGGATCGACCAAGGCATGACGCTAGGTAGGACTTTCTTTTGTTTCACACCAAAAAAGCTACGGGTGCTCCTGTCTCAGATCCATCGACGAAGGCGCTTGCCGAGAATCCTAGACACCGCTAACTCTTAAGAGCTTCACATGTGGGCGGGCTATCTGGATGGATCTCCTAAAACCACGTCCTAGCTGGTGCGCCCCCTGGGACTCGAACCCAGAACCTGCGGATTAAGAGTCCGTTGCTCTGCCATTGAGCTAGAGGCGCCAAAGCATCCATATACTAGCACGCACATTTCCAAATACGACATGGGGTGACCGAGGGGACTCGAACCCCCGACCTTCAGAGCCACAATCTGACGCTCTAACCAACTGAGCTACGATCACCATGTCGGAGATACATCATAGCCGCAAAGACGATAGCTCTAACCTCATGGGCCTATTTCTTGGCGTCAAAATGAGGCAGTAGCGGCTACTATTTATTGAGTTACGCCCCTGTAGCTCAGTGGATAGAGCGACTGCCTTCTAAGCAGCAGGTCGTAGGTTCGAATCCTACCGGGGGCGCCACTTTCAAGAGAATCCCAATACTTCGGGTATAAACATTTCGCGTTGTGCATTAGTTGAGTGAGAGTGGCATGAATCGAGTGATTCTCTATTGATCAAAATCGCGTTGGAGCTATCATTCTCAGTCAATAGTCAAACGGTTAATCCAAGAAAGACATTTAAGAGCCCTACGCCCCGTAGTGCAGTAATGACCTTCGCAACAAGAAGTACCAGCTAGACGCTGGTTGTTTTTGCCAATTTCGGCGCAGTGATTGACAATATAGTATGTATCGATATACTATTGATACATACTATCTAGGAGGCACTTAATTTGCGCAACTTTAAACATTCCATCATCACGAAGGCAAGGCTTGAGACGATTTGGGAACTATACGCCGATATCACGGCATGGACAAGTTGGGATATCGGTATCGAGTACGCGTCGTTAGAGGGTCCGTTCGCCGCTGGTACTAGCGGTGTACTTCAGCCACAAGGCCAGGATAAGCTGTCTTTTCAGCTAATAGACGTCGAACCCCTGGACGGATTTTCCGATGTCACAGATATACCAGGCGCAGATATTACGATACGTTTCGACCATAGGCTGCAAAAGACCTTAGATGGTACGCGAATCACACACTCCGTCTCTATTACGGGTCCTAACGTTGATAAATTTGGGGAGCAATTCATTGCAGAATTATCCGATGGTATTCCACAAACCATGGAACGACTAGCGGCACTGGCTATCGAAAAAGACGAAAGTTATATAGGATGAACAGATAAATGAGAAGCTCATTTCTGGATTAGAGTCGTCTCAGCATCTCACCGCCAACTGGAGGTACAGAGTGAATACGCTCAGTTATGTCACAGCAAAAACGCTCTATTGCGATCGGCGCAGAGCGGCAACTGGTTATTATACTGATCTTCACACGCGGAGATGGAAGCAACCGCGACGCCTTCAGGCTTTCTCCGGTATCAGACAAGTGGCTGATAATAATGTCAACGAATACGCAATATCCGCAACCTTCGTACTGCATCATAGAGATATCGGCCACCTGCTCCGTTGGCTCTCAGTCGGCATGTCGCGATCTCCCATCTTCTGCAAGAATTCGATTTCACAAAGAAGACGGCATCGGGTCTACCGATTTCGCGGGGACACTTTGAGATCGCCTGCGCCAGTTTCTCGCGCAGCCATCGCCGGGAGAGTACGCTGAATTCGGAGTTTATTGACGCAAAAGACAGTCCCGGATTCTTACTGTGGCAGTTGACCACGACGTGGCAAAGACAGGTCAGACAAGCCTTGCAACCGTTTAAGTTGACACATACTCAATTTGTCTTGCTCTTTTCTTGCCACTGGCTCTCTCACCAAGAAGGTTCTCCCTGCGTTACCCAAATCCAATTGGCGCAACACACCAAGGTGGACGTGAACGTCACCTCACAGGTACTAAGAACACTCGAGAAGCGCGGCCTTATCAACCGAACTTCGCATTCAACTGACACAAGAGCCAACGTTATCACAGTGACGCCGGCAGGGAGTGACTTAGCAGAGAGGGCCGTTCACACTGTCGAAGCAGTAGATCGTACGTTCTTTTCAGTGCTTGGTGACACACAAAAAAACGAAATGATCCATATGATGTTGCGATTGTTGAATTACATCGAACCAATTCGAGATCGAGCAGAGGATTTGCATAGCGCCCGGAGAACGACCTAGGAATACGTTAGCGTGTTGGAGAGTTTCGACTCCCCTATAAAAAGATTGTCGGTATAAATATGAGTACGACATACATCAGACTTCAGATAACGACAACAAAAGTACATCACAAATCTCGATATTCTTTCTGTGACTGCCTAGATATTGGAGTGGTGAACTCCATGCGATCCACCTCTAATCTGAGAGGCCGACCATAATAGATACGGGGGGGGAATCACATGAAGGGCAAGAAGCACACACCAGATCAAGTCATCGCAATCTCTCAAGGGAGCAAGAGGGTCGTGTTTTCGTTAGATAATCCGGTCTGTCTTACGATTACGGCAACTATTATGCCGATCCCCATCTACCATAAAATCCGTATATCCAAACTTCGGTCTCCAATTCGAAACAGGCAGATTGCACACATTTGCAGTTCTCAAGGGTCAATCTGAAATTCCCCAACGCTAACGTGGCTGCATCTCAGAAAACATCGGGCAAGATTATAATAGCACTAAATGCCGTTCTAACCTAAATATTCATAACCGCCCTATCGTCATATCAGCTCTCTTGACTACGTCACCGTCATTGTGCCGTTGGGTTATCTTTCGTCATAGATTTATTAGGCTCCGACGTTGACCAAGTCGAACTCGTCGATAATTCAAAACTCTTTACAGTCTCGACCATCTTTTTCAAAATTTGTAACGTTCGGTCTCTGGTACCGTCGCTTCCAGTGTCCCATCGCTTCTTTCACTTCATCAACCGACAGGCCGTCATTTGAAGTAGATGTGACTGACTCACGAGAAGCTCGCAGACCATCCAAAAGGAAGACTAGATACCGCCTCCATATGCTTTTGTCCACATACCCACAGTACTCGTCTGCAGTTCCAACCATCGCCGTTACTACCACTATGTCCGTCGCTGAGAAGTCAGCTCGCAGGTATCCTTCTCGTTTTGCACGATCGACTATCTCATTTACGAGGGGCTCAATCTGTTCTTTGAGCAGTCGAACCTTCGCTCCACCGTAGTCGTTGCTATGTGCTAGCTCTCTTAGTCCCCGATCCTCAGCTTCCATATAGATCAAGTTCTCAAGAAAGCTTACAAACCCATTCCAAGAGTCATCAAATTCAAGGGAGTCGTTAGCTAGATCGACGATCCCCTGGAATCTTTGCTCAAACAGAGCTTCTATAAGAGCTTCTTTACTAGGGAACCGCCTATATACCGTACCTACTCCCACCCCGGCATGACGAGCAACGTCATCAAGGGTAGTCTGAAGTCCGTAGCGGGCAAAGAGCTCTCGAGCAGATCTAAGGACTCGCTCTCTGTTGACCTCTGCATCTTTACGCAATCGTCGAAGGCTCCCAGCACCCACCTCGATCGCTCTACCCATAGAGTTGTTGTCCACGAACTTTAATATAGCATTTATTTGAAAGCGGAGGGAATATCTCCGGTTACAGTTAGGTTGGAGAGTATAAAGCGGAGACTACTACTCCACATAGAGAGGAGACCTGGATGGAAACGTCTGAAACCAAGAGCGCCGCCGAGGCGCACGACCTAAAGAGATCCATGGCGGAACTCGCGCATAAGAACAGATGGTGGATTTTAGCTATTGTAGCTACGGCCCAGCTGATGGTGGTTCTTGACGCGACCGTTGTTAATATCGCTCTTCCTTCGGCGCAGAAAGCACTCGCATTTTCAAACGCAGATCGCCAATGGATCGTCACCGGCTACGCTTTATCCTTCGGGAGTCTCCTGCTACTAGGGGGCCGCATCGCAGACCTCTTTGGAAGAAAACTTACCTTTATCGTTGGACTCTTCGGATTCGCGATAGCTTCAGCTATCGGAGGAGCGTCGACAGGGTTCCCAATGTTGGTAACGGCACGAGCGATCCAGGGCGCATTTGGGGCTCTTTTAGCGCCTGCTGCGCTATCTTTGCTAACTACTACTTTTACAAGTTCATCAGAACGAGGGAAAGCATTCGGTATCTACGGTGCAATCGCAGGAGCGGGTGGAGCCATCGGCCTACTTCTCGGAGGAGTCTTGACTGAGTATCTATCTTGGAGATGGAGTCTTTATGTCAACCTAGTCTTTGCCATTGCCGCGGCAGTTGGTGGAATAATATTCTTAAACAAAGACCACAGGGGTCAGCGACCCAAGAGATCGG
>JAJYHJ010000070.1 GCA_021784785.1 Actinomycetes bacterium
CTCTTTCGACTCTCTTGATTCACCTGCTAGGGATTGGCAAAAGAGTTCTATGTTTTAAGAACTCTGCAGCATCGGCGAAGACCTAGCGACAATAGAACCATTCCTTTTAGAAAATCTGTTATCTCCTCTAATGACGTAAACAACTAAGGCGTACTCGATGAAAGAGTCGCTCTACATCTGCTGGCCGGGTACACGATCGAGGGGGGCGCGTTGTGAGAGGTTGAGTTATTCTCCGAGCGCCTGGCTTAGTGTGGAGAGGCTTGGGGGGTAACGGGGTTGTTCGTGGTGACCACACGTTGAGCAGTTTAGAAAAACCCTGGTCGTAGCAGTATTTGAATGAAGTTCGAGAAATAGCCAGAAACGCGCCTTAGTTAGTGCATATCCATAGACATCTTGACCCTCACGCTAATTACGGCACAGTTAGTTCGTGACTATTAAGCTCGGATTCTCTACGTCCATGGGTATGTAGGTGTAAATGTCCTTTGACTATCGTTCCAAAGACTCTATAGCGATTTTGCATAACCTTTGCTACACAACCAGTAGGTTAATTATCGAGCGCATCATTTGTTCGAACCGATAGCCCTCGTACGACACTCTCCGGCATGGCCTAATGGCAGATCGCACTCGGTACGCGCCCTAGGCATCCACTGATGACATCGGCCGTCTGTGTGGATCACCGGCGCTTCAGTTGGCTCTCGAACATTCGCAGAGTCCACTAGGCGCTGATGACTCTCAACTGATAGTCGAAGTTGTTCGAGTTCATCATCGAGTATCTGCTCGATGAGCGACCAGACAGTATCCCAATAGTGATGAGTGAGTACGTTACGAAGATCGACAACACTTCGCCAGGGGATCTCCGGATGCTGGCTCTTAAACTCGTCGCTCAGGGCATTGGCAGCTTCTCCGATCACACCAAGTTCACGCATGACAGCAGAGCGGAACATGTCGTCGTTCGAGTCATGCAAGGTGCGCCAACGTTCAATCTTGGCGATCGCACCGAGGATATCGCATGCACGCTCACCATCGCGACGGTTACGCTGTATCACAGTGGGCGAGCTTCAGCTAACACTTGGTTTCGGATACTTGGTCGCAACATCTCAGGTGTACCGATGTCGACCTTGATGCCAAGGATCTCGCTTATCTCATGCCCGAGCGCGAAGATCTCGTAAAGGCGGATACGGTCCGCAGGGATCTCGACAAGTATATCGAGGTCTGAGTCCGCATTATCCTCTCCTCGTGCGACCGACCCGAATACGAGCACGCGTTCCGCACCATGGGCTCTTGCCAAACGTCGTACACGTTCTCGATTGTTCGCCAAGAGTTCACTGGGGAGGATATCGGGACGGCAGGCCACCAACAGGCGCTCCGTAGTTCTCTTGGAAGGCACCGTCCTACCTTTTTCATATCGATTGACTGCAGGCTGGGACGTTCCAGCCCTACGAGCAAGCTCAGCTTGAGATATGCCAGCTCCCACCCGCGCCGTCCGAATACGCGTACCCCGATCATCCATACCTCAATAATACCTTCTTGTGTCAACTGCGTAGCTATCTGTGCAGAGGTACATGAAAGATGGAGTTGTGAACAGAGATATCTCAACACGTAAGATCTAAAGGAAACGTCTCGGACAGATCTTTCATCGGTTGTGTGATGATGAGTTTCATGATAAGTCCTAAATCACGTTTGTTACGATGGGCGTTACGGAGCGCTACAAGACGCCATTAGACCATGTGGAGGTGAAAGGACTCCACCTTGGACCTGTCGCAGCAGGTCTATTTCGGGGGTGTGCTTCTTGCCTTTCATGTGATTTCCTCTCATCTCTCTTCTGGTCGGATTTCTCACTTTAGAGATGGATCAATTCTGGGGGACATTCCACCACCAACCTCCTAGCCTGCAGCGATGTACTACTGTGAAATGCGTCTTTCTGGTTGCTGAGATCAAGTTAGCGTGCGAGCCAAAGCATGCTCGGGTGGTCATGTATCGGTCGAACTCTTGGCTTCATACCCACAAAGGGAAAGTAATCTGTCTAGGTGTAGTAGCGCGGAGCGGTAGTCCTGCGAAGCTCCTGAGAGCGTATGGTGCTACCTCGGTCAGGCAAATGTCGAAACCATTAGGCGTGGTACCCACTTCCAAGTCAAAGCGGCGTAGGAGTCAGAGGTTAAATTGACGGGAGTCTATGACAGACGAAGTAGGCCGTGCACTAGGGGCTCTCCAGAGGAATAGGATATTATAACAAAAAAGCTACTGGCGATCGGTTATGCTAGATACTGAGCTTACTTACGGTCATGCAAGACACCCGTTGATCCTGCGCTCCCACTTAGGACTACATCGGATCCATCACTTGTAGTAATTCTCGACCCTTGATGTTTAGTGATCGCTATTCACTTCGGAAGTTGTCCCAGATGTACCTAACATCCTCACTCCTCACTGACAGATATCTAGGCAGGGAATTACTGGAATTTGGGAAACCTTGATAAAGCATTCCACGGCGATTTAGCAGTTTCGACAAACGAGAGATCTCTGAGAGATCTTTAGTAAGGCTAACCGGACGCCACCTCCCGGGCTCCCAGCTGCCAGGTGACAAGCTCTGTTCAACTAACAAAGTTGCTAAAGGGACAAAGTGTGCCGGAAATTGGAACTCTGGTATAACTCCGTCGAACAGTGCATTCACTGCTGCTACCGCTTCTTTGGGGTATCGAGTCGACAACGGGGTCTCAGGAACAAGAAACTCCTCTACGGGGACTCGACAAACTCTACGCTGAAAGTCATCGTAGCAGCTATTCGTTGTAAATAATCTGCCCTCGTCAATGACAAGAGCGTTTTGAGTTACTCGGTTGACTGTTGACGATGATAAGGCGAGCGTTAGGAAAAACAGGGCAGAGGGTACTACATCTAGCCCTTCATTTGCTGCAAGCAAAGTGGCGTGATAAAGGGCAGTGCGGCATGCAGAACTCATGACTGCCTGCCCTTTATAGAAAGACTCTACTAAAGCCTCGGGTTCTCCTAAAGGCACATCCCAAGCTCCATTTCGTTCGCCAACATAGCCAAGTTCATTCACTGTAGATAGTCCCAACTCATAAAGTGCAACTGTTCCATCTAGTTGGTAATAGGAAAGAGCCTTCCTGAGGGACGGTCCGAGATTCAACTGACAAGCGCGGGCAGTAGAGATAAATATTTCGCCCCCAAATAACGCGCTGCGGCTCAGTCGTCTTGGCAGCCATCGAGAGTCATTGGATGTGTCGCGGACGAAAATGCCACTTAAATACTCGACGAGCTCGGCGGACGGAAGAGGTGGAGTTTCAAGTTTTCTATTCATAGTTATATTCTCCCTTGGACGCTAGTATTGCGGGTGCAAGAGCGATGACGTACATTGCATTGCAAGTGGAACTCAGCGTTGTGACCAGACAAGCCCTCAAACCTCTACCCAGATAAAGATTGGATTACCGTACTCATCGCTCCCAACGTACTGACACTCAAGTGGCTGGCCGTAAGGATCGAGTGCTATGTCACCTGGATTATCGCACTCCTCGCCAGCCCAGTAAGCGCTCGATCCACAGGTTACTCCGGGATCACATATTAATTCCGGCCTAACAGCGCTGCCTATGTCTTTGCCTGCTGTAATTGAGCTACGTGACAGCGTCCCGTTATCGATCGTTGCATTAGATGTAGCTAGGCTAGTACTACTAGCCGTTAGCTCCATTCCTGTGCCTTATATTGGCGAGTCCAATACTTAGGGCTACGATAGCCCCCGGAACTATGTCTCTTACCTTCATCGTTACGCTCTCGTTGTGATAATACCTCGCAGAGTTATCTGCTGAGTAGTACTTACATTACAACGTATCGACGAGGTTTGCAAGGAATCTTGAGATAGTTCTGACACTGTATCACCCGGCAAAATGGCTTCCTTGAAATACCACTCAGTGGGGTTGTTTGCTTCTTTGGTCCCGTGAACTTCCAAGACTGTACGATAAATATATCTTGCCGCCAATGGAACGGCGGTATTTGCCTCTTGGCAGGCAGCCTTCCTATTCAGACTATTTGTAGCATCTGAGCAAACCTCATTTGACTCATTCAGCTGTAGGGATATGAGGTTCTTGCGAACGTTGGGCCAGAACCGGTAGGTACTTGATTGGGTAGCTAGAGACTAGATGGGATCTTGTGTTTGTTTGTTCAAAGGCAAGGGTCCGAGATGTCGAGTTCAAGTTGAAGGGGCCTAACCACCAGTATGAGCGGTCTTTGAGCCGTGATCGCTGGCTTGATTCTTAGAGGCTTTCTAACCGACTCCTCCGAAGCTATGATGGAACCGGTCAGTTGGTATTACATGACAGATCTTCCCTTCTTTGTAGTCTTGCACTGTGAGCGTCTTAGCTCTTTTGATAAGCGGGTCGATGGTGTTTTCTGCGTCGTCTGAGAGTTCTCGAACGAGTGTTCTTTGGGGGCTGGTCGGGGATTATCAAAGTGTAATAGGACAAAGCGTGAAAGCTCCCGTTCTGCTGGTTTCTTGGAACCCCGAAAGCGAACGTGGCGGTGCTTTACCTTCCCCCGTTGGTCTCTTCTTGGGTATACCCGAAGCTCCCAAGTATCAGAAGACTTCACGAGTCTCATGCTCCCAGCCGTCACCACTCCTTTCAAAGGTTGGGTGTTTTGCTGGGATAGGCATAGCTGAGAAATGGAATCTAACCTTTGAACTGGTGGGCCGCCAGGGTCTCGAACCCTGCACCTTGGGATTAAAAGTCCCCTGCTCTACCGGATGAGCTAG
>JAJYHJ010000079.1 GCA_021784785.1 Actinomycetes bacterium
CACCGACTTCATTTGAGCCCTGACGGGCAAGCAAGTAACAGGTATTTGAACTCTGGCAGCTTAACCCTGAAACAAACGTTGCGGAACCGGTAAGAGGAGACAGCGGAGTGAAGTTGGTACGCCCAGCTTGCCTCGCCCAAAGTCTGGAGACGCTGCCGGACTGGTTGGTGGTGGCCAGCAAGCAGAGTGACTTTATACAAGCGAACTGGTTAGGCCAAGTAAAAGTGGTTGGGGACGTCAACTTGGACGTTATGGATGTTAGCTGGAGTTTGGGTGATCCAGTGTTGGTCCGCGGAGCCTCTAGCGACTTTCCTACATTGGTTTGATTGTGCGAGACAATGAGCCCAGCTCCGACAGCTACGGCTACGACAGCTACGGTTCCAAGCAAGGCTGCGCGTCGTAGTCGCATCGCTTACTCCTGTGGTAATAAAGATCCCTGACGTCGAGCATACTGAGTCTTCGGACATAAGCCGTATACCGTGCCAAGATTGACCGGAAATCGGTAAACGCTTTGAGCGTTCTGAGGTGCTTTGCCAGATTAAAGCCGTCATTTAGAAAGTCCTAAACTGCACAACCAGTAAACGGACGAGAAATGTCAGGAGATTTTCCCTCGCATCTATCTTGTATGGTTGGTTAGATCCGGTTGCGAACCAAGTGCGCTAGAGAAGCGACTTGTCACTGTGGTAACCCGCAATTAGTCGTATCCAGTCTGGATCACCAGCCGTTAGGAGTACTTTGATGCTAGAGTTAGCAAAGTTCGTCATGTCGAAGGCGAAACGCTCAATTCCCTCAATAAGGTTGTTCATCGACCCTGTCGATCGATTGGTTGCGAAGGCGCTGTGCTCTGCTGTCTTCAGCGGGCCAGGATCTGGTCCTACCAGCGAAGCAAGGTTCTCCGAAGTATCTGTACCTCCATTGGTCATTGCTCATTGGTAAAGTCACCGATGAGAGTGAAGAGTCGGCCCCTGGCAAGATTTGGGTCACGATAGGTATAGAGCACTCGTAATGACCCCTTGACCCTCCTTGCTGTAGCAACCTCAGCATCTGGATCTCCAGCCTCAATGAAGCGTTTGAGCTTGGCGTAGGTCTCATCGGCCGATCGTTCGTTGGCCGTGTCGAGGAGAGCCGGATGCGAGAGAGTCGATCCCCACGCCTGCCTCGGTGACAAAGATTGTTTTGTTGTACTCGTCTACTTGTCTCTTCAAGGCGAGTGTTTGCGATGTAGGGTCTAACAAGAGCGCCATGCCACCGTTTCCGAGGGTGGGTTTCTCTGGTCAGCCCTCCGAACAGTACCTGCGACTTCCGCCGCATCCGGCTCTCCTCGAACGTATGCCATATGGCTAAGAAGACTTCTCGTCTATCTCCGCCTACGGTGGAGGGATTGCCGCACCGCGATAGCGGGAACGAGTTACTTTGACTGATCTGCAGTCATGGAATACTTAACCGTCTTGCTCTGGTACCCAGACTTTGGCCAATTAATGCCGTCGCAACCACTTCCAGTTTGCACGGCGATGTTTCCGCTTCTCCGGCGATAGGTGTGGGCCTACCTGAGAGAGAGCACCATCGCAACTTTGGTTCGTAAGGCTTCGATATGTTCCTTAGTTCCATGCACCATCACGACAAAGTCGTCGGCTTATGCCGAGAACTGGATTATGTTGAAGACGCTAAGAAACACTAGTGCTCGGGCCCGTCAGTGACGAAAAGTTCGGCATATTCAGTGACCACGATCCAGACTTTCTTGAGGAACAAATCCACTAGGAAGGGGAGCGAACCTGAAAATTCAGAGCCATGTTTGTATATCTGGTCGGCTGGCAATTTACGCGGTTGGATTCGAGCAAGATCTAATTTGATAGGGATGAGAGTGGTCCGATGACCAACTACGCCTGCCTATATTCCCTTGATGGACTTCGCATTCAGATCTACTCCGGCACCATGTCCAGGTCCTCGAACTGCGTTATTGGACCTGGCCTCTGGATGGACAACGTAAACATCTCTCTAGAGAGAGAGGACATAGCGGACATCCCCTCACTAGCGTAGTTTGACTCATCCGTCAGATTTGACAGGCCAATGAGATCTTACGAAGCTTCAACCACTGGTTCATTTTCGTTCTACTGTTTCGTCTTGCTAGTGGGCCTATAGCTTCTGACGGTTGAACCATCCCCCTACATGATCAGCTCTACTCCCGGTCTCATCTGCCACCCCAGATGATTCCTACCCTTGGCTTCTGCTCTCCGACGGAACGAAAGCGGTGGTATCTCAACCTACGGGAATACCAGCGCCTCATGGCGTACCCGCTCATTTCCGAAGAGCCTTGAAACCTAATTCCGTGTCTGGCTAAAGAGTTCCAAGAGATTTCTCTACGGTTGTAGCCGTGGACTCCTTATCACTAGGATCACCGACAGAGTTGCGAAGTTTTATCTCAGGAAGTATCAGAGTAACCATAAATGCAACGATTGCCACAGGTACGGCTACTAGGTATACATCATGTAAGGACTTTACAAAAGCTTCGACGGCTGCTATATGCATTGCCGTTGGTAGTAGCTTTAGCTGTTCCGGACTTCCTGTTATAGCTCCACTTAGCTTCTCAAAGGTTACACCCTTTGGAAGCACAAGTTTTAGATTGTATGTAAGTCGCGTAGTTAGTATTGAACCAAAAATAGCTGTTCCGAAGGCTGACCCCATGGATCTAAAAAAAGTAGCTGATGAGGTCGCCACACCCATATCTCTGAGTCCAACAGCATTTTGGACTGCAAGAACAAGTACCTGCATGACCATCCCTATACCAATACCAACGACAGCCATGAATACAGTAGCTCGAAGATAGGAGCTATGAACCCCTAGGGTTGACAGGAGATACATACCTACCGTCATTACAGATGTACCAACGATCGGGAACGCTTTATACCTACCAACTTTGGAGATGATAAGACCAGAGGTGATCGAAGAGAAGAGCAACCCACCCATCAACGGGAGAAGCAAGAAGCCAGACATCGCAGGAGATACTCCCCTTACTATTTGGAGATATGTTGGAAGATAGATGATGGCACCAAACATCGCTGCACCAACGATGAAGCTCGCAGCATTTGCAATCGTAAAGACCTTATTTTTGAACAACCGTAGTGGTAGAAGAGGGTCGGGCGCGATGCTCTCTCGATACACAAATGCAAGTACAAGGAGTATCCCGAGCGTCAATGTTAGACCTAGCTGCCACGATAGCCATGCGTACGTCGAACCACCCCATACTGTTGCCAATAATAAAGTAGATATAGCAGCTACGGCTAAGAGAGATCCCAAGTAGTCGACTCGATGCTTTATACTGCTTTTTGATTCCTTTAAAGCAGCTGAGATAATAACTAAGGCTATAACTCCAATTGGAATGTTTACGTAAAACACCCAACGCCAACCCGGTCCTTGAACTAACCAGCCTCCAACCAAGGGTCCAGCTATGCTTGCGACTCCAAAAACTGCGCCAAAAAGCCCTTGATACTTTCCCCGATCTCGTGGAGGTACGATGTCACCTATAATCGTTGTCGCAAGTACGATGAGCCCGCCAGCACCCAATCCCTGAAGTGCCCTAAAAGCGATTAGCTCGTTCATAGACTGAGCAAGTCCCGATAGCGCCGAACCGAGCAGGAAAATAACGATTGCACCAAGGAAGATTTTCTTTCGACCGTATAGGTCTGAGATTTTTCCATATAAAGGAGCGGATGCCGTAGAAGTAAGGAGATATGCTGTTACGACCCATGAGAGCCGTTCTAGCCCCTTTAGATCTCCTACTATCGTTGGTAGTGCAGTGGCAACTATGGTTTGGTCTAAGGCAGCGATCAACATCGCCACCATTAGGCCAGCGAAAATCAATTTTACTCTCGGTGACCCATCCGATGCTGGCGACTGAGAATCAGACCGAGCGCTACCTCCAACTGCTTGAACCCTATGCACCTGTACTCTCCTTCAGCGTCTCTTGCTCTAGTAACTTTACGCCATTTTGATGAGTTTTATTTGACGGCCTCTTTAGGAACTGTTGTACCCAACATTTGTGCGTTCGCGCCCCATCACGGACTTTTGACTCAGCTCTCACGCAAGCGGGACGTTCGAGCAGGTTACCTTGCGGACTACCCGCGCTTGACTCCCGTCGTTTTACCATCGTGTTATATGCTACCCTTAAACCATAAGTAACTTGTACTTTACAAGTATCATAGCTCTTACGCTCAAATATTTTATAGATCGAACCTCGAAACTCCTAAAATAACAGCGATGGAGAGATACTTTCGAACCACAAGGTTTCGAGACCATCGACGGTAAAGTGGGAGCGTAACCTAACTTAGGACCTACATGAGGATCACTTTAACGCCTTCTATATTTACGCTGCTGTCTTGTTATGAAGAAAAGCCCGATAACAGTGCGCTTTGACCTGATAGCTTGGCTGGAATGTAATGCGTACTTTCCTCCCGTGTTCGGAGCGCGCAAGGTTGAAATGTAGCAATCTGGTAGTCAGAGATGATCGGGCTTCGGCGCCGGCTCTGCGATAGTGGCTGGTCTTGACGGTCGAACCGCTTTCCACCACTACTGTGACGCGCACACCACGTAGAACCATGAGAGTCGTTCTCAACGGGTGTGCGTGGACTGTGTTGGCTCTAGCTAAGCGGCCTGGGTCTACATTCAAGGTGCCATTGGTGAGGAGATGACATGTCGTATCGAGCATGGAGGTACGACAGCGACCCCAGCCCATGCGCGCAGATGTCC
>JAJYHJ010000136.1 GCA_021784785.1 Actinomycetes bacterium
ACTTTGGGTGACGACTTCCTTGAGAGGTAACCTTGTTATAACAGTGGAAGTTGAGGTGTTGGAGCATGGCGTACACTCTGGTTCTGCAAGTGGAGTTGTACCATCGTCGTTTAGGATCCTTAGAGAACTAATCTCAAGATTAGAGGATGAAAAGACAGGTCAGCTTTTACCGAAAGTATTAAACCCAGAGGTTCCCGAGTTCTATATACAAAAGGCTAATGAGCTGGCCGACGAACTCGGTGATCCACTGGGGTCTGCTTTCCCCGCCGTCGATGGGTTGCATTTAATGGGCAACGGTGGGGCGGATCGGATTTTGAACCAGACCTGGAGAGCGGCACTTTCCATTACTGGCATTGAGGGGATTCCTGATATTCCAACTGGAGGCAATGTTCTCCGCCCTTACACCAAGGCCAAGCTGTCTTTGCGTATTCCTCCAACAGTTGATGCTTCTGCGGCTCAGAATGACATCGTAAAGCTGTTTTGTTCCGACCCCCCTTATGGCGCAAAGGTTGTGGTTGAACCAGAGACCCCAGCGCAAGGTTGGGTGGCACCCGAGCCGGCGAAGTGGCTGAGCGATGCCTTAGAGGCTGGATCTATCCAAGGGTACGGCAAAGGAGCAGGTTACTGCGGTGAAGGAGGGTCGATCCCATTTCTTGCGACCCTTGGTTCCAAGTTTCCAGACGCGCAGTTCGTAGCGACGGGTGTTTTAGGTCCGGGGTCAAACGCTCATGGACCAGATGAATCCCTACGCTTATCCTGTGCTAGGGGCGTTTCGATCGCCGTGGCGCATCTACTAGAAGCTGCTGGGAGGGAGTCTAGCTTCAGACGTGAGTCTGCTGGAAAGTCGTAAGCTCAAATCTGACTTTAATCTGGGATAGATCATGCACCTCTATCCAAGGGCGATTTCGTAGATGTTTGGCTAGGTGGGAAGACTTAATGCCTCCCATAAGTGGCTAATCGTGAGGGCTGAATGGACCAAGGAAAACTTGGGACCATATGACCCTACAAGGTGAGATGATTTGGCTGCTGGAATCGTTGCGTGCTCTGCAGTGGTCGCAAATGCGTACTAAGACAGGCAAACTCTATCGAACTTTGGATCAACTGCGGGTAAGTTGTAACGGTGGAGTGCGGATAGGTAATAGAGCAAACAGCACCTCAACTTCTGCAGTGTTGCTGGGGCTTGAAGAGACTGTCGCTGGAGGTTTTGATGTTTGAGAAGATCCTCGTTGCTAACCGAGGAGAGATCGCGATTCGAGCTTTTCGTGCCGCAAATGAACTTGGTGTTCGAACGGTAGCTATCTACGCCTATGAGGATCGCTACTCGCTTCATCGCCATAGGGCTGACGAGTCATATCAGATCGGCGAGGCTGGACATCCACTTAGGTCTTATTTGGATATCGATGCAATAATGGAAGTTGCCAAGTTGGCAAACGTCGAAGCGATCTATCCTGGCTATGGCTTTTTGTCAGAGAATCCAGCGCTGGCAGAGGCTTGTCAGAACTTGGGCATTACATTTATAGGACCCTCTCCAGAGAGTCTTAGGCTTGCCGGAAACAAGATCGAGGCAGTCAAGGTGGCCAATGCAGCTGGCCTGCCTACTTTGCGAAGTGTCAATGCATATGCGGACTTAGATGACCTTGTCAATAAGGCTAGTTCTATGAGATTTCCGATCTTTGTCAAGGCCGCTTCAGGTGGTGGGGGTCGCGGTCTGAGATTGATAGAACGCTTAGAGGACCTCCGTCAGGCAGCAGAGGCAGCGTCTCGGGAGGCAGAACTTTCCTTTGGCGACCCCACTATTTTCCTTGAAGAAGCGGTTGTATCACCAAAACACATTGAGGTACAGGTTTTGGCAGACGGATCAGGCGAGACCGTCCATCTCTTCGAGCGCGACTGCTCTATTCAAAGACGCCATCAAAAAGTTGTCGAGATCGCTCCGGCACCAGCATTGAGCGACGATCTTCGTAGCCGGATCTGTGAAGACGCCGTTCGTTTTGCAAAGGCGGTCTCATATAAAAACGCTGGAACAGTAGAGTTCCTGGTAGACAAGGCGGGAAATCACTTCTTTATAGAGATGAATCCGCGCGTACAGGTTGAACATACCGTTACAGAAGAAGTGACCGGTGTGGACATAGTAAGAGCTCAACTTGAGATCGCAGATGGAGCGTCTTTATCGGCGCTACATATAACCCAAGACGCAGTTTCACTTCGAGGATTTGCTATTCAATGTCGTATCACTACCGAAGACCCTTCAGAGGATTTTCGCCCAGATACGGGCAAAATAACGGGATATCGCACACCTGGAGGATCAGGTGTGCGTCTAGACGAGAGCACGTACTTAGGCGCAGAGGTCTTACCCTACTTTGACTCTATGTTGGTTAAGTTGACATGCCGGGGACGAGACTTCGAGGAGGCTCTAGAGCGGGCACTTCGTGCTCTCGATGAGTTCCGAATTCGGGGTGTAGCAACCAACATAGCGTTTTTAACCGCGCTACTTCTTGATCCAGAGTTTCGAAGCGGTGAGTTCGATACCGGTTTTATTGGATCAAAACCGAATCTAATGAAGTTTCGCTATCGAGCTGACAGAGGCACCAAACTTCTAAGTTACCTTAGCGAGATCTCGGTGAACAAGCCAAACGGCTCTCGCAACTCAAAACAGGTCGATCCGGCGCTGAAACTACCCGCAATTGATCTTTCGCGTCCGGTGGTTAGTGGGTCGAGACAACGCTTGAAAGAGCTTGGACCTGCAAAGTTTGCTGCGGCGCTGCGAGATCAAAAAGCTATTGCTATCACCGATACGACACTTCGTGACGCGCACCAGAGCCTTCTTGCAACTCGCCTTCGAACCATCGATATGGTAAGGGTGGCTCCCTACATCGCTCGTCTGACTCCTGAACTTTTTAGTCTTGAAGCGTGGGGAGGTGCCACTTACGACGTTGCGCTTCGATTTTTACACGAAGACCCTTGGGAGAGATTGGCTCAGATATCTGAGTCTGCTCCAAATATCTGTATTCAAATGCTGCTGCGCGGCCAAAATACTGTAGGTTATACGCCCTCCGCGCCGGCAGTAGGGGAGAGATTCATTCGGGAGGCCGCTCGTGGTGGGGTGGATATCTTTAGAGTATTTGACTCCTTGAACGACGTCGAGTCTTTTCGATCCTCCATCGAGACGGTTTTGGAGGAGAATAAGCTCGCGGAGGCGACGATATGTTACACGAGCGACATGTTAAGCCCTGCTGAGAGTCTTTACACTCTTGACTACTACCTTTCATTGGCAGAGAAGCTCGTAAGTTACGGAGCACACGTCCTCTGTGTGAAAGATATGGCCGGGCTTTTGAAGGCGCCGGCAGCGGCTGTATTAGTGAAAGCACTGCGCCAAAATTTTGATCTCCCTGTCCATCTCCACACCCACGATACAGCTGGTGGACAACTTGCTACCTATCTAGCGGCAGTTGAGGCGGGTGTGGACGTGATCGATGGGGCGGCAGCTACCATGTCTGGAAGCACGTCTCAACCATCTCTTTCTGCTATCGTGGCAGCAACGGACGGTACCTCTAGAGCGAGCGGCATAAGCCTTGACTCGCTTTTGGCCCTAGAGCCGTACTTTGAGTACGTGCGAGCTATGTATTCTCACTTTGAGGCGGGATTGAGTTCTCCTACTGGAAGGGTCTACCTTCATGAGATTCCAGGTGGGCAGCTGTCGAACCTCAGACAGCAAGCTATCTCTTTGGGTCTAGGCGAGCGCTTTGAAGAGATCGAGGTCATGTACGCTGCCGTAAACAAGATTTTGGGCAATATCGTAAAAGTGACGCCTTCTTCCAAAGTCGTTGGCGACCTTGCATTACATCTTGTTGCAACGGACGCCGACCCCAATGAGTTTGAAGAGCATCCAGAAACCTTTGACATACCAGATTCGGTGATTGGATTTCTAAGTGGTGAGTTAGGTACGCCTCCAGGGGGATGGCCCGAGCCATTTAGAACGAAGGCGTTGTCGGGACGGAACGTCAAAAAGATTCAAACGCCAATGCTAACGAAAGAACAAGAGGAAGCGCTTGCAGGTGCCGAGCCAAGGCTAGCGCTGAGTCGCATAATCTTTCCTGGTCCGACAGAGGAGTACCTTGAGTACTCCAGGAAGTACGGAACCCTATCGCTACTTCCTTCTCAGGCCTTTTTCTTCGGTCTTGAACCAGGCGAAGAGGTGGCTGTTACTCTAGAGCAAGGTCTTGATCTGTACCTTGCAGTTGATGCTGTTGGTTCTCCAGATGCCAAAGGCTACCGTGACGTATATACAAGGCTAAACGGTCAACCACGTGTTATATCGGTCAAAGATGAGTCCGTTGCTTCAAAAGTAGCTTCTAACATCAAAGCGGATCCTTCAAATCCTAACGAGGTAGCAGCGCCATTTACTGGAGTCGTAACGATAGAGGTGTCAGTTGGTGATCAAGTTCAAATGGGCCAGACGATCGCTACGATCGAAGCCATGAAGATGGAGGCCGCGATCACGGCCCCAGTTGCGGGAACTGTCGAAAGGATCGTTCTCAACTCTGCGGTAAGGGTGGATGGCGGAGACTTGCTTTTAGTGATATCGTAAATCACATTCTACGATATAGTTTTATATGAAAAATTATATGCCTCCTGAGCAGGGCTTATTTGATGCTACCAAAAATTCTTCTCTTTTTAACTTGCAACGCTGACGTCTTTAGTTCAAACTGAATTGTAGCTATTTGCGTGTGTGCGAATATAGCTTGACCTACGTAGGCGAAAGTTTTAGGGGGATTCGACATGAGTGATATGACGGCCGACACAGTTTTGGATTGCAAGGGCCTGCAATGTCCGCTACCTGTCGTAAAGACAGCGCAGGCTATTAAAAAGATCGAGGTAAATGACGTTCTGGAACTCCTCGCTACTGATCCAGGTGTGGAGCCTGACATGAAGGCGTGGAGCACGCGTACCGGAAACGAACTTCTAAAAATTGAGAAAGAGGGTGACGTTTTCCACGTCTTTTTGAGGCGTACTCGATAACGACTCTTTGTAGTTGGACCCCCGGCTTCTCTATCACGCCGGGTTAAGACGTTTAATGAATCATGTTTCTAAGTAATTCTATTTGATCAACGATATCTCATTAAAGGGGGAACTGTGTGGACAGACGAGGGTGAAGGTAAGGTCATGTACGTCCAGACTCACGGTGTTAACGATCCAGGTAGATCAGCTACACCGTTTTTTTTAGCCGCGTCAGCGGCTGCGATGGAGGTTGAGGTAGGAATCTATTTCACTATGTACGGACCCCAACTACTTCAAAAAGAGGTGATCGATAAGATCGGTCCTAAGGGAGATAGAGGACAGAGACTCTCCTACTTTATCAAGCAAGCTACCGACCTAGGGGTGAGGCTTTTTGTCTGTCAACCATCTTTGGACCTAAACGATCTTGCTATAGAGGATCTGATCGACGACGTCGAGATGATAGGTGGAGCTGCTTTTAACGACCTAGCTATGCGTGCTGACGCTGTGATCTCTTTTTAGCCATGAGAACCGTAACTGAAGATCCATATATGAAGGTTGACCGAGTTGCCGGTCACGAAAACGTAGAACGTGCAAGCAAGGTAGCGCTGATGGAGGAGGTCTTTGCCGATCCTCGACTTCCCCATTACTTGTATGGATGTTACGAGTGTGGAATATGTGTTGCAGCATGCCCTTCCGCTCGTTTCTATGACTTTAGTCCGCGAAGAATTGCGCAAGCAGCGGCAAGAAGAGATATTGATCTTATGTTTCAGCAGATGGAAGAGGATATCTGGGAGTGCTCCCAGTGCTTTTCTTGTCTGAGGTGTCCGAGAGGAAACAACCCCGGCGGCATCATTACGGTTATGAGAGAGGTTGCCGTGAAAAATGGACTGCACTCAGCCCAAGAGGCGTTGCACGGATACTCAAGGATCATCTTCAAGATCATGTCCACTGGAACCCAGGTCTCACCAGACATGTTGCAGCCCGATGCATTTCCTGACTGGGGTCCAGAGGTAAAGGACGTATCTGAAAATCTTGATCTTTGGAGGCGTGCCCTACCTCCAGAGACACACCATACAACAAAGACTGGTTGGGCAGTAGCAGACAAGACGATAGTGGAGCTCTATCTCATTTGGCTTGAGACCGGGGCTCTTGACATGATCAAGCAAGTTGATGAGGGGATCCACATGATCTTGGAAGAGGTCATGGAGGAGCGATTGGAAGATGAGGGTATCGAGATATGACACAGATAGAGCCAGTACAGTTGCTGCTCTCAAAGAAAGAGCGATTTGATAGAGAGCCCGACCGAAGATCGGAGGACTTTCATGAGTTGCTATTCGACCTTGAGAGTCGTGGCGAACTTGTCGTACAGCGCGTGCAAGGTGATTACGTCACCGTTCCTACCAAGTATGGAACGCCGAAGAAGATTCAAAAAGGGCACTTATGGCATCATAAGTCCTGTGGCCAATGTGGGCACATTCCAGGTTACTCTACATCGATATTTTGGATTATGAGAAAGCTGGGCTACGACTACGACGATCCGAGAGACCAGACCTCATGCACCGCATGGAACTACTACGCTAGCGCCACCTCGAACCAGGCTGCTCAAGCGGCGGTTGCACTTAGGAACTTTGCGGCAGCATATGAAACCGGATACTTCCCTCTTATTCACTGCGGTACCTCATATGGGCACTATAAGGAGGTTCGATCAGAGCTTCTGCACCAACCGGAGCTTCGTAACCAGGTAAGAAAGGTGATGGAGAAGCTTGGAAAGCCGATGGTCCTTCCGGAGGAGATCGTTCACTACTCCGAATGGCTATATGCGATGCGCGATGAGATAGCAGCTACTCAAGTGCTTGATTTGAAAGATATTGCGGTAACAGTTCATCCAGCTTGTCACTACTACAAACTTGTCGAAGGGGATGCTATCTACGATCCTGATGTGTATCACGGTCAACGAACTGCGGCTGTGAGCGGATTGGTTCAGACTCTTGGGGCAGATCTCCGTTCGTACTCAACGTTTTTTGACTGCTGTGGCTTTGGCTTTAGGCACATCTTGGTTCAGAGAGACTTCACGAGATCTTTTGCAACGCTACGAAAGATTGAGGTTATGAAGGAAGAAGCCAATCCGGACGTTGTCCTTACTCACGATACTGGATGCGTTACCGCTTTGGATAAGAGTCAATTTTCACCTCAGGCTCATGGGCGCGACGTTGGAGTACCCGTCATGTCAGAGGCTCAGTTTGCGGCGCTAGCGATGGGAGCGCATCCATACAAGGTTTGCCAACTCCATTGGCACTCCACCAACTACAAACCTCTGCTGGAGAAGATGGGTATCGATTGGAAGGCGGCTTGGGCTGAGTTTGAAGATGAGCTTCAACATCTGAAAAGTGGCGATAAGGAGTTCCTCACATGGGAGGACGTTGGTGTTTAGTTCGATATTGACTTCAGGAAGGATTGGCACATCAGTTGAGTGAGACGGTTTTAGTAGTGGGTGGTGGGCCAGCTGGTCTGTCAGCTGCAAAAGCGGCGGGGGAACTTGGAGCACCTGTGGTGGTAGTTGAGAAGCTTCCTTATCTCGGAGGCCGTCCGATAGAGGAAAACTACGCCTCTTTGACTCCGTATCTTGTGGGAGCTGAAGAGGCGCTTGCCCCGATGATTCAGGCGGTTACCGATGGGCCAAGTACAACAGTGATGTTGTCCTCCACTGTCATGAGTGTTACCGGTGAGGCTCCGGAGTTCAAGGTAACCGTCGAAGGTCCCTCTGGATCTAAGGAGTTAGAGGTTGGGGCGATCGTTGTGGCGACTGGTTTCCAGCACTTTGATCCAGGTCGAGAGACCCAGTTATATGGTTACTATGAGTTCCCAGATGTTGTAGCTCTTCAAGACCTCGAAGCGATGCTAAAGGCAGGGTCGGTGACTCGCCCATCAAATGGAGAGGTCCCAAAGCGTATCTGTTTCGTTCAGTGTGTCGGTAGTCGTGATCGCCAGATCGGGAATGAGTACTGTTCGAAGGTGTGTTGTGGAGTCGCTTCTAAAGAAGCCACCGAAGTGAAGATGGCGATTCCGGACGCTGAGGTATTCATATTTTATATAGATATGCGTATGTATGGATACTGGGAGAGTCAGATCTATTGGCCGGCTCAAGAGAAACATCACGTTCAATATGTGAAGGGCATCATTACCGAGGTTCTTCCAAAAGGTGATCAACTCCTTGTCCGGGGTGAAGATACCACGATGGGACGTCCGATGGAGGTATTGATGGATATGGTCGTCTTGTCCGTTGGCATGGAACCTTCTCCTGGAACTCGCAAGATGGCTGCGGTAATGGGAATCCAGCAAAATAAGTATGGCTTTATCGAGTCGATGAACCCCCCGCTAGATACAGTGTCGACCTCTGTGGCTGGAATCTATGCGGTTGGATCCGCACTAGGACCAGCAGACTTAGAAGACTGTGTGTCTACGGGAGGTCTGGCAGCTGCTAAGGCTGTTGGTGGGATCAAGGCGCTGGCTCTAAGTGGAAAGTAGTCGATAGGAGGTGTCTGCTCGGGTTCAGATCGCAGATCTAGAGATCGCTAGAGAGTTCTGGAGTCAGGTTTCGTTGCAGATCCCTGACTTTGAGTACCGCGACATAGATAAGAAGTTGAAGTTTAAGTCGGATCAGGTGAGAGCTTTGCTTATGAAGTCCGACCCACGCACTCTGACATTTAGGGAGCTTAACTTCTTGCTTCGGTCGTCCTTTGCTAGTAGGAGAAAGGCGAAGGAGATACTTGCTACCTGTGATCTTGATGGTTTGCGCATTGGATTGGCTGCTCTAGTAGACGATTCGGCGACGATTGAGGAAAGAACAAGTACACTGAGGCACCATCTTGAGGCATTCCCCTCGGCCCAGATGGAGTTGCCGTTCGAGCTGTTGCATGATCTCTATCCAGATACGTACTGGCCTTGGAGTAAGTGGATATGGAACCCTGACTCAGACACCGGTGCTTTGAGACTTTTGGTCAACGAAGAGTGCGATCTGTTTGGGAAAGACGACTTTGAGACATATGATCTGGTGTGTTCTGCAAGCAGCTATTTATTTCACACACTGGCGTCAGCTGGTCTAGGAGTTGACTTGTTGTCGCCTTTTTCATTTGACATTTTTTTAGCTGGCGTCTATGCGACCTATATGTCCACAGTTCTTGAGATGAGGATGACAAGAGAGTTTAATCAAATTGTTCCAGGTGCAGTCGAGCTAGCCGCTCGACTCCTGGGAGTTTACAAGTTGGAGGTGGGGGTTTAAATGCCTGTAGGAGGCAAAAAACAAAGTCCAGTAGCTGTGGAGCTGGAAGAGGCGGTCGTCGTTTCGAAGATCTCAGGTAGAGAGTGGGATGTCTCAGGTGCATGGAATCGGATGTTCGAATCTCGGGTCCTCACCGACTACTCGTACTCCAAGGGACTTGGGAAAATAGCGCAACTTGACGGAGGGGAGTCGCTTGAGTACTGCTACGGTTGCGGAAAGTGCGTTCCGGTATGTCCAGTTGATCTAGTGTCGGAGTATGGACCTAGAAAGATTCATCGGAAGGTTCAAACTGGTGTTGATCTGTTTAGTTCTGATGAGCTCTGGAAGTGTACGACCTGTGGTAACTGCCTGCGTGTGTGTCCAAAAGGCGTGAACATGATAGAGATTATGCCCGCAGTTAGAGAGGTCGCAGTCGGTGACGGGAAGGTTCCAGATGAACTTCAAGGTATCTTTGAAAAGACCTTCCGCTATGGGAACGCCTTAGGGGAAAACCCGCGTAGAAGACATGCATGGACAAAGGGTGCATCAGTTCCGATACGCGTGCTATCGTCAGATCCTACTCCAGCCGATGTGTTGTTTTACGTCGAGGACTACTGGAGCTACCACCCAAGAGGACAACAGGCAGCTCAGGCGTTTTCTCGTATCTTAACCCGCCTTGGCGTGGACTTTGCTATATTGGGCGCTGAAGAAAAGACAGTTGGGGACTCCCAACGCCTTGCGGGTGAGAAGGGTCTTTTCGACGCCCTAGTGGAAGACGTCACCGCAACGTTGGGTAAGTACGAGTTTCAAAGAATCGTGACTCCGGATCCACACGCTTTCAACGCTCTTGTAAAGGAGTATCCAAAGCGTGGCTTCACATACGACGTGCTCCACTATACGCAGCTCTTATCTCCGCAGATTGAAAAGATGAACTTTGTCAATTCGATTGATAAAAAGGTTACATTCCACGATCCGTGTTATCTTGGCCGTCATAACGGAGAGTACGATGCACCGAGGAAGCTCCTAAAGGCTATTCCTGGAATCGATCTAGTCGAGATGGGAAGATGCAAAGAGAACTCCTACTGCTGTGGCGGAGGCGGAGGCGGTATGTGGCTTGATGGATTCAACTCAAATCATCTCTCAGAGAGGCTTTCAGAGCGAAGAGTTCGAGAAGCTGCTACTACGGGAGCTGAGATCTTGGCTGTTTGTTGCCCATATGAGGTCTCTCGATTTGAGGACGCGGCTAAGTCAACGGGTAATGAACACCTAAGAGTGGTGGATATAGCTGAACTGTTAGACGAGGCTCTTGGAGGAGTCGAGACGGTATAGAAGTTACAGACGGTAACTATGTCACTTTGCGTAATTGGTAATGAAAGTTAGAAGGATTGAGAAAGGGGGAGCATTGAAGATCGTCGTTGGTATGCGGCAGTTAGCAGACTTGGTGGAGGAACTTGAAGTTGCTGACTCCGGAGTAGATATAGACCGCGACTTTGTCAAGTTTGTGTCGAACGAGTGGGATGAAGCGGCCTTGGAAGAGGCGCTTTTGATAAAAGAAGCCGTGGGGGGAGAGGTCGTAGTAATCGCCCTTGACGAACCCGATGTGGATCAAACTCTTTACAGTGCTATCGCTAAAGGAGCTGATCGGGCTGTAAAGATCGTCGGGGTGGAAGAGGGATGGACCCCTACTCGGCTGCGGGCTCAACTGCTTTCAAAGTGGCTAAAGTCTGAGGGTGACTGGGACGCGTTCTTGACTGGTGTTCAAGCTGCCGACGACCTCGATGGTCAACTTGCAGGCTTGATAGGCGCTACCTTGGGAGTTCCTCATGCCGCAGTGGTCTCTAAGGCGGAACCTGAAGGTTCCTCTTTACGTATAACACAAGAACTTGGCGGAGGGACTCTTTCAGAGTCTGTGGCTACTGGCAAAGTGGTACTTGGTATTCAAGCAGGTCGTCAAGCACCGAGATACGCTCCCATTACGCGGATTCGGCAGGCTATGTCGACCTCCACAATCGAAACCTTTGACGCACAAGAGATCGATCTCGGTCCAGGTCCAAAGGTAAGAAAGATCTATCCGCCACAGAGCAAAGGACAAGCGACAATGCTAGATGGCGATCCTGTAGAGGTCGCAGAGAAGATCGTTGAACTGATTCGAGCTAAAGGTCTGGTTAGGTAGGGGAAAGATGTCAAAAGATGTTCTGGTTATAAACGAGAGAGTTCAAGGTGAAAACCCCGATCTCACCTTTGAACTTATAGGAAAGGCGAAAGAGATCGCAGGGATCTTGGGCGGATCTGTTGGCGTTGTGGTGATCGGTGATCTCTCAGGCACTGAAGCCTTTGGAGCCGCTGATCGAATCTATACGGTCGAACATGATGCGTTGACCTCTGGATACTCCTCCCAGGTATGGGAAGAGGCCGTCTTGGCTGTTGTTGAGTCTGTTCAACCCAAGCTGATTCTCTTTGGAACAGGCACGATTGGCATAGATCTTGCAGGCTCGATCGCAAAAAGGGTGGGTGGACCTATTGCATCTTATGTGATTGATTTGGCGGTTGAAGGTGACGATGTCGTTGCGACTTCACAGTTATATGGAGGAAAACTCCTGGCAGAGAGCGTGCTTGAAGGCGATACGGTGGTAGCGAGCGTAATCGCTGGCTCTTTCCCGAGCGAGGCTGGAAAAAGCGGAGGATCTCCTGAGGTTGTAAGTGTGAGTGCACCCTCGTCGTTGGGGAGCCTCTCTTTGATCCCTGGTTCTGTCAAGGAGCCCGACAAGACTGGTGTGGATATCACTACATCGGATCTTTTGGTCTCAGTGGGGCGTGGGGTTGGTTCTCAAGCTAACATCGAGATGTTGCAAGAGCTTGCAGATGCATTCAAGGTGCCGCTTTCTGCTTCTAGACCTGTAATCGATCAAGGCTGGTTGCCAAAGCCTCATCAAGTCGGAAAGTCCGGTAAGAAGGTAAAACCTAAGGTATATCTAGCGTTCGGAATCTCTGGCGCGCCTGAGCATCTTGAAGGAATGCGAAGCTCGGAGATGATTATTGCATGCAACACTGATCCCAAGGCGCCAATCTTTGAGGTTGCACACTACGGAACTACGCTGGATCTTTTTGATCTAGTCCCGGAGATCCTTGAGAAACTTGAGGCCTAGCGTCTATGTTCTTGGAAACTGTTGTTGAAACCAGGAAGATCTTTGGAGGCGAGACCTCACTTGAAAAGCTCGTCTTTTATCTCCTGGCGTTCGTTACGTTGGTTATATTTTTCACCGGTCTGATTCGTCGTGTAAAAAAGTATCGTGCCGGACGAAAGTTGGTTGGATGGGACTTTAGGGGTGGAAAAGCAAAAGGTATTGAGCATGTAACTGAGCCTCCTTCTCATGGTCGGTCACTTCTCGATGTTTTAACCCATAAGACGATAACCCGCAGGAAGCACTCTGTAGGCGCTGCTCACCTCCTAGTGTTTTGGGGATTTATCGGCTTGTTTTTAGCAACATCGATCCTCGCACTTGACTATGACATCTATGGAAATATCACGAGGATCTTCTTTGGTAAGGAGAGATCCTTTTTCACCGGTTGGTTCTACATAAGTTATAACTTTGTGTTTAACATCGCTGGTGTGGCGGCACTGTTGGGAGCAGCACTTCTCAACTTTAGAAGAGTTTTCTCTAAAGAGAGTGAACTTGACTATGAGAGAGCTCATAAACCAGAAGAAGGATACAAGCGCGTTAAGATGGCGATCGGGGACCATATCTTCGTTGCCGGACTCTTAGCCATTATCGTGACGGGCTTTTTGATCCAAGGACTTCGGATAGATGGGTCTAACTTTCCATCGTTTGAGAAGTGGACGTTCATGGGCTATCTCGTTGGAGAGGGATGGCGTGTGGTAGGTGTAGGTGCGACGTTGGCTGGCCAAATTCACTCGTATCTATGGTGGATACATATCTTGATGGCGTTGGCTTTTGTGGCTTATCTCCCGTTTTCAAAGGCTTTGCATATTCTTAGCTCGCCAACAAACATGGTGCTTAGGCATCCTGCTTCTACTCGAGTTCTTCCGCCCTCTCCGATCGAACATATGGGTTACCAGGAGCTTAGAGACTTTACTCATAAAGACCTTATAGGTCTTGATGCTTGCACGAAGTGTGGTAGATGTCATGGAGTATGTCCCGCCAGAACGGTAGGTGCACCTCTATCTCCTAGAGACTTGATCTTGGATCTCAGACAGTGGGTTGATAGGTCGACTAAGAATCCCATGATTTTTGATTGGGAGGAGAGACCTGAGGGTTCGGGCCCACGAAATGTAGATGGGCGCCTTGCCGGCGATGTTATCTCAGAGCGTACTTTGTGGAGCTGTACAACCTGTATGGCCTGTGTCGAGATCTGCCCAGTGGGCATAGAACATGTTCCGTTGATTGTTCAGCTGCGGAGATCACTTGTCGACCAAGGCGTGATGGATCCAACCCTACAAAGCGCTCTTCAAAACATCGCCACCCAAGGCAACTCGTTTGGTAAGTCGTCCCGTATGAGGGCAAGATGGGTCAAGTCCTTGGACTTTCCGGTCGTTGATGCTCGCAAGGAACATGTCGAGTACCTTTGGTTCTTAGGTGACTTTGCTTCATTTGACGAGAGGCTTGTCGAGATCTCTAGGACCTTGGCAAAGGTCTTGAGCGCTGCAGGAATAAGTTTTGGAATTCTCTATGAGTCAGAGAAGAACGCCGGAAACGATGTTCGAAGGGCTGGGGAAGAGGGACTCTTTGAGATGTTAGTTGAGGGGAATATGAAGGCGTTTTCCTCTGCTAGCTTCGACAAAATTATAACGACGGACCCTCACAGCTTCAATACGTTGAGAAACGAGTACCCAGCGTTTGGTCTAACTGCTCCCGTGATGCACTACAGTGAGTTGTTGGCACAACTACTTTACGAGGGCAAGTTGTCACTTACTAAGCAGTCCAAAAACGTGACCTATCATGACCCGTGTTACCTAGGACGATATAACCGTATATTTGATGCGCCGCGTGCGGTCATATCTGGTCTTGGTTGTGATCTGGTAGAGATGCCAAGACATAGGGACAATAGCTTCTGCTGTGGTGCAGGTGGTGGACGCATCTGGATGGATGACTCCTTCTTGAATGAGAGACCGTCGGAGAATCGAATGCGGGAGGCTGCGACACTTGGAGTAGATTACTTTGTCGTGGCGTGTCCTAAAGACTACGCAATGTTTACAGATGCCGTCAAAACTACTGGAAACGAGGGCAAGATTACAGTCGTAGACATCGTTGAACTGTTTTATGAGTCGATGATGGGAGAGCAGTTGGCTGGTGTTGCGGCCGGCGATAGCGATACCGACATAAAAGATGGAAAGCAGGTTTAAAGGTGGATGCGAAGTGTCCTAGCTGTGAGTTTCATGGCCCATTTATGGACACGCACGCTCATATGGTAGACGCTCATGAGGAACTCGTGGAGATATCGCGCAGCGGCTCTAAGAACTACTACCGCGTGACGTGCGGTGTATGTGGGGAGTCACACCAGTCGCCTATTAAACCGGGATACGTAGGAGATTCCTTTGTGAAGGAGTTTAATAGGGAGATTAGAGTCGTTGGATGTGATATGTTACTGAGTCATCTACTTGGTGCACATCCCGAGTTATATATGTTGAGTAGTTGAGTAAGTAAGGAGACGTTTATCTATGAGTTCCGTCAATGGTTGCAATATTCCAGATACGCTCTACTACGTTGTAGAAAAGCACGTCTGGGCAAAGCCCGATGGTGACTTGGTTCTGGTTGGGCTTACAGATGTCGCCCAAAATATGGCTAAGACAGTTATATCTGTCTCTTTAAAGGGTGAAGGGAAGCCGATAAAGCGAGGGAAATCCGTAGCTACCGTCGAGAGCGGTAAGTGGGTGGGTCCAGTACCTAGTCCAGTTGAGGGTGAGATCGTCTCTATAAATGCAGAACTTGCTACCAATCCTGGACTTATAAACGCTGATCCCTATGGTTCAGGATGGATAGCGAAAGTGAAACCCGTTGATTGGGAGGCAGATAAGGCGTTTCTAGTCACAGGAGATGAAGGAGTAGAGAAGTACCAGGAGTTCTTGGACTCCGAGGGTATCTCCTGTACTACTGAGTGATCGAGATGACGATTCAAAGTTGGGCAGGTTGCGTTGTTCCAGAAGAGTTGCTCTACGATCTCGACTATGACGTGTGGGTTAAGATGGACGGTGACGTGGCGACTTTGGGAATGACAGACGTTGCACAGAGCCGCTGTGGAAGACTTGTTCAAGTTAGTTGGAAGGCTGTGGGTAAGAGGGTAAGTCGTGGCAAGCCACTCTCCGCTATTGAGAGTGCTAAATGGGTAGGACCTTTCATCTCTCCAATTAGCGGTGACATATTAGAGAACAATAAAATCACCTTCGATCTTGACGTTGCAGCTAGTAACCGGGACCCTTACGGGACTGGTTGGTTTTATCGCGTACGTTTAGAAAGTACTGAAGAGCTTAGCTGTCTAGCGGACGGGAAGGAGGCAATGGCACATTACAAGGACCTTATTGACGAAACAGGGCTTCGCTGTTTTAGATGCGAAGAGTAGAGGCAATGGGATAGTTAAGCGGAGAAGCGAGCACCATAGCAGGTGTTCTTGATAGTTTAAGATGCATAATCCTAAGTAATTCTTAGATAAGGGGGGTATCAGATGTCAGATGACATTGAAGCAAATGACTTTGGAAAAGCCAAGAAGATGGCGATGATCTGCTGGAGTTCAGACCTAGATAGGGTGTGGCCAGTACTCATTCTTGCGAGCACCGCTGCGGCCTCAGGTCTTGAGGTAGATGTATTTTTCACCTTTTGGGGACTGAGAGTATTGCAGAAGAATGAGATTAGAGTGACGGGCAAAAACTGGATGCAAAAAGCTGAGTCGCTCGTTGATCCTGGTGGCACTGACCATTTAAAGCTTGGTAAGATACACTTTGGTGGTGCCGGTACCAAGATGATCAAGATGCTGGCAAATGAGTATAAGGTGGCTTCTCCGAAGGAGCTCTTGGAGATGGCGCAAGACCTTGGTGTGCGGATGCATCCATGTCAAATGACCATGGATCTCTACGGACTAAGCAAAGATGACTTTATTGACGGAGTGAGTATTCCAATAGGAGCGGCGAGCTTTATCGACATGGCTGCCGATGCTGATATAACGCTATTCATATAGTGGGAAGAGAACAAGATGTCGATAAAGGGGGCATAGTCGTAGTATCTAAGACTGTGTCCCCTGCGACCAAGAGGTCCCTTGAAGTACTTAAAAGGCGTTCCAACTATAGCTTGTCCTTTGGCTCAGACGTTATGAGCGATCCGTCAGTTTTAGATGTGGACGATGTGGTAGCGGTCGTTGTTCCAGTTCCTCACGAAAGGGACAAGGTAGCTGAGCTGGCTCAAATGATAAGAGAGGCGGCACCTACCGTGCTTGTGTGCGGTAGCATTGACGTACCTGATCAGAGACTATGGTTGCTAGCAGAGAGATCAGGTTTTAATCTGGTAAGTTCCGACGGTGCTATCGGAGGAGCGTTACTGCGTCGCTTGGCCTCTTCAGATAGCGGTCGTCGTGAAGCGATAGCTGTTATGGACAGTTCTGATTCAGCTGGCAGGCTGGGACTGTTGGGCACCTTCGATGTAGACGGTAAGAGTGTAGCGATATGGCGTAGTGGAGGGCGGCTTGGGTGTTTGGAGAACGCTTGTACGCACTCCGGAGCGGCTTTGTCGGAGGGAGAAGTCGAAGAAGGGGTCGTTACTTGTCCTAGGCACGGAAGCAGGTTCGACATCTGTAGCGGCGAGCGAGTACGAGGACCGGCAGACACAGACGTTGCTCACTATGATATCTTTGATAAAGATGGGCGCATCTGGGTGGTGCCGTCTTAATCCATACGCCAAAGTAACGTATCTTTATGATACCTTTGTGCTCCATCAGGATCTATCCAATAGCTAAATTCCTTGCAACTTGGATTTAACGATGCTTTATTGGAAGGTGATGCGCTCGCAAAGTTCCCTCGGTAGTTTGCAGGTACTGTTATCTTGAACTGTTAGGCCTGTCGTACTGTGGCCTTGGTATCGTTATCGCTGCACGGTTATTTATTATTTCTATGTAGATAGATTCTGGAGCGGATTACTGGATAAGGGAAGATATATCGAGGCCGAATTGCACGCTACCCGTGTTTTCTTTTAATCGGCTTATTGGTACCCCGTTTGGCACCGAGTGCGCACTTTCCCACTAATTAGTTGGGGTGGAGCAGTTCGATTCTCCTAGAGATCTCCTCTTGCATGACGAGTCTCAAGGTGTCTATTGCGTGGATTATTTTAGGATGTCTGAGAGAGTAGTAGATCGTATTTCCTTGACGACTACTTTCAACTAGTCCACGCTCTCTTAGGACAGCCAGGTGTTGGGAGACGTTGGCGTAGTTTGATTCGAGTAAGTCGGCGATGTCTCCTACGCTTAGATGTTGCTCTTTAAGTGAGTATAGGATCATGAGTCGCTTTGGGTCGTTCATCGCCTTACACATAGTACTAACGAGTTCGTCCATCTCTCGTTTCAAGGTTGTGATTTCGTCAGTACTCACTCCGACCCCTTTAATCGTTGCTCAAACGATAGCTTAGCAGAGTAAGTCGATGCGCGATAGTTGCTTATTCTATGAGTTTGCGCAAACTCTTTCATAGTGTTTCATGGTGTGTTGACTTCTGGTGTGAATGGCGATTGGAGCTGCATCTGTATTAGAAAATAATCTGTTCGTTGAGCTCTCTGATGATTTAGTTGTATTTGCCATCTATGATAAAAATTGGACAACTAAGTGAAAGGTGATACGTGGTAAAATACGACAAAGTCATGGCGGAGACGGTTTTCTTCCCAGGAGCGAACGGTGACGTCATCGAAGGATACTTTGCAAGACCTTTAGGTCCTGGACCTTACGGTTCAGTCGTTGTGATTCATCATATGCCTGGTTACGATCAAGGTACTAAAGAGATTGCAAGAAAGTTTGCGGCTAATGGATATCTAGCTCTTTTACTTAACCTCTACTACCGAGAGGCTCCAGATGCCGAGCCAGACGATGCGTCGGCCGCTGCTAGAGCCCAAGGCGGTGTTCCTGATGAAAGATTAGTAGGTGACGTCGATGGGGCTTCCAAGTTTCTAAAGTTGCAAGCAAACTCTAACTCCAAAGTCGGCGTGATCGGTTACTGCTCAGGCGGACGGCAGAGCTTCTTAGCAGCGTGTTCGCTAAAGCTTGACGCCGCCGTTGATTGTTATGGAGCGTTTGTGGTTGCTGATCCACCCGAAGGAGCGCCTCTCAAGGTTAAGTCTCTGATGGGGATGGCTTCAAATCTATCGGCGCCGCTACTTGGCCTTTTTGGTAAAGAAGACTCATATCCTTCTCCTGATGAGGTAAAGGTCTTAGATGATGAGCTTACAAAGCTCGGCAAAGACCATGAATTTCACATCTATGAAGGAGCAGGGCACGCCTTTTTCGCCACTGATCGTCCTAGCTACCGAGTTGATGCCGCAACCGACGGTTGGCAGAAGATCTGGGCGTTTTATGGAAAACACTTGAGTTAGAGGCAGCCATGTGTACTTACATAACCCATAAGGTCGATGTAGAGGGATCGGCGAAAGGAGGCAGTGGCTGGTTTCAGACGAATGAAGCTTCGGTTTATCTGGATCATCCTGTTCATGCCCCTTATGCGCACTCTTTAAACATTGACTTTTTAAATCAAACGATGGGCCCTTCCTTTAGGGTAGCGGTCGAACTCAACCCAAAAGACGCAGTGCGGTTAGCCCATGCGATACTAGAGACGGTTGAAGAGTTTAATGACTTGGTGGAACAATAGGCCCTGAGATGGGGTCTGAGCTTACGCCACTGGTGTGACTGTTGGGTCCGGTTCTTCCTCTGTGCCATTTACCGATGACGAGCCGGATTCGTAGTCGGCTGCTCCCATCTGCTTCTCGAACTGAATCGCATATAGTTCGGAGTACAAGCCGCCTTCTTTGAGGAGCTGCTTATGAGTACCGGACTGAACCACTCGCCCTTGTTCTAATACAAGTATCTTGTTTGCTTCTCGAACTGTCGAGAGGCGGTGCGCAATAACTAAGGAGGTACGACCCTGGAGCGCGAGTTTGAGTGCCTCTTGAACTTGGAGCTCTGACTCTGAGTCAAGGTGCGCAGTAGCCTCATCTAGGACTACGATACGAGGTGCTTTGAGCAGGAGCCGGGCTATGGCTATGCGTTGTTTTTCTCCCCCCGAAAGACGGTATCCTCGATCACCGACGACGGTGTCTAAACCGTCTTCGAGGGAGTCGATGAGTTCTTTGATTTGGGCACCCTTTAGGGCCTCATACATCTCTTTGTCGCTGGCATCAGCTTTGGCATATAAGAGGTTAGCTCTGATCGAATCGTGAAAAAGGTGTGCGTCTTGAGTGACCACTCCAACTAATGAGTTTAGGGATGAAAGAGTAGCTTTTCGGATATCTAATCCATTTATCTCTATCGATCCCCCTGTGACGTCATAAAGTCGGGGAAGCAGTGATGAGAGCGTCGTCTTTCCGGCCCCAGATGGACCGACGAGGGCGACTAAGTCTCCCGGTTCGGCCCGAAAAGAAACATTAAAGAGAACCTGCTGCGAGACCTTGTTGTCCAAAACGGCTACTGACTCTAGCGACGCTAATGAAACATCCTTTGCACTTGGATAGGTGAAGTCGACGTTTTTAAACTCGATAGTTGACTCTTTGTCTTCTATGTCAGTGGCGTCCTCCGCCTCTTTGATCATAGGGGGAAGGTCTAGAACTTCAAAGACTCGATCGAATGACACGAGTGCGGTCATGATATCCACTTGAATGTTGGACAAGGAGGTCAAAGGTCCATAAAGGCGACCTAAGTAAGCCGTCAGAGCTACTAATGTTCCCACAGACAGCGATCCTTTTACAGCCAAAATGCCACCCCAACCGTAGACGATGGCGGTAGCGATGGACGCAGTTAGGATCAACGAAACAAAGAAGAATCGTGAGTACATTGCTTGGGTGATGCCTATGTCTCGAACCCGTGAGGCACGACGTTGAAATCCTGTTAGCTCCTGCTTTGGGCTTCCAAAGAGCTTTACTAATATTGCACCTGCAACGTTGAAACGTTCCGTCATTGTGTTGGTCAACGAAGCGTTTAGGTTATATGACTCTCTTGTTATGACCGATAGTCTTTTTCCTACCCATTTAGCTGGGAGTATAAAGAGAGGGACTATTACTAAAGACGCCAAGGTTATTTGCCAGGAGAGAAAAAACATGGCGCCGAGAACTAAAATTACTGTTAGAAGGTTGGAGACTACAGAAGATAGCGTGTTTGTAAAGGCACTTTGTGCTCCAAGAACATCGTTGTTTAACCGGGAGATCAATGCACCTGTTTGAGTTCTGGTAAAGAATGCGATGGGCATCTCTTGGATATGAGCGAAGACCTTCGAGCGCATGTCATATATGAGACCTTCTCCGACCTTGGCAGATGCGTAGCGTTCAAAGATCGAAAGTACCGCTTCGATGACTGCTAAAACTCCGACGAGAACTGCCAAGAGGACGATCAGGTGAGCGTTCTTGCCGATTATTCCCTGGTTGATTATTGACCTGTAGATCAAAGGGTTTGCGACACCGATCATTGAGTCAAAGGCTATGAGAACCAAAAACCACGCAAGGGTCTTCTTGTAAGGAGCAGCGAAGCGGAACATCCGTTTTGCCGTACCTGGGCGTATCTGAGATCCCTTCAAAGAGTCGTCTCGTCTCATGGAGCGCATTGCCATCGCAAAGGCGGCACCCCCCGGCTGATTCATCAATGTAAGACCTCCTGCGGCGCTCGGAATAGATATATGTGACCCCTTTTTGTAGTCATCAGTCTATAAAGCCGTCGGTAAAGGTCTGAAAGCGAGTTATCGGAAGGAATCGACGCCGCTAATGGTTGGACCGTTGATTAACCAAGAGCGCTTGTCCAACACTTACAGTCGAGGTTGAGCGAACTTCCCCTTTGCCGGCCCTTGCTTTTTGTAAGTGACCAATTAAAGCTACATGCACAAGCAAACGTTGGTGCATGCCGGGTTTATTGGATGGCTGGAGCGAGATCTGCTAGGGTGGAAGGCTAAAGTTCTTCCTAGTCCAGACATCCAACACGGTTCAGAGATCTGGACTCATGGATACACTGTCGTGTCAGTGCGATCGAACTCAAGTAATATCGACGAGTACCTACAACCTATAGCGGTCCGTGACGTCTTTAGAGCTACACGCGAGTCGCGCTCTGATGGGACTTCGGATTTGAGTGGGGAATTTAATCAGTTGTAGCCACGTACCAGGGGTGAGTTTGGGAGGGTCACAGGGGCTCTGCCAGAATGGGTTACTGAAA
>JAJYHJ010000084.1 GCA_021784785.1 Actinomycetes bacterium
GAGCAGTTCAAGCTCTCTCGCTTTGGATTGGAGGCGCTCTTTACGTCGCTTGAGGCTCTGGTAGATAGCCTCAGGGGAAGACGCAAGACGACGCTGCAAGATCGTGAGAGCAAAGCCAACGGTACCCTTGCGCTTGCCGTCAGAGAGCGCATCAGCTCTATTGAACTCTTGGCGCACGTAGTCGGTGACCTGTTGATAGAGACTCGCCTCCTCATCTGAGAGTCGATAGGAGACCGATATCGCCTTACGCTCTGGAAACAACGGAGTATTGTCAAAACGGACGAGCTGTTCTTTGATAGCCCTTCGCATGAGATCACTCACATCGATGCTGCGAGTACTATCGCGATATCCTCCTTCGAACTGATCTGCATCTAAGAGTGCCAAGAACAGTTGAAAGTCCTCATCTTTGCCGTTGTGGGGGGTAGCAGTGAGTAACAGCAGGTTTCTTGAGCGACGAGCGAGGAGTTCGCCGAGGTGGTATCGCTTGGTGTATTTGACCTCGCCACCAAAGTAAGTGGCGGAGAGCTTATGAGCCTCGTCGAAGATCACCAGATCCCAGTCGGCTCCATTAGCATCCAGTAACGCTTGCATCTCCTCGTTACGTGAGAGCTTGTCAAGACGAGCAATGATAAGGCTGTGCTCGATAAAGTAGTTCCCACTGATGGAGGCTTCGATGCCTTCGTTGGTCGCGATCTCAAAGGGAAGCGAAAATTTATTTGCCAGTTCATCTTGCCACTGTTCGGTAAGGGAGCCGGGGGCGACGATGAGACATCTCTCGACCTCACCACGAGCCATCAACTCCTTGATGAGGAGGCCTGACATGATGGTCTTTCCTGCACCTGGGTCATCTGCAAGAAGGAAGCGAAGTGGCTGACGAGGAATCATCTCCTCATATACGGCTGTGATTTGGTGCGGTAAGGGTTCAATCAGAGAGGCATGGACTGCGAGATAGGGATCAAAGAGGTGCGCTAGGTGAATTCTCTGGGCCTCTGCCACAAGGCGATACCTAGCACCATCACCGCTGAACTCCCACCCACGTCCAGGTTGGATGACCGTAAGGTTCGGTTCTACCTCCCGGAAAAGAAGGTGGTTTTCAACCTGTCCATTCAAGCGCTTGTAGGTCAATTCAACGCAGTCAGAACCGTGCCATTTAGCATCTATTACTGTTGCTGCCTCATGGTGCACAAGTCCTTCCACTAGGGTTCCAGGCTTTAGGTCTTCAAGACGAGGCATCGGTAGAAAGCCTACCAGTGAAAACAGGGTGTGTTAGCGACACTCCCGAGACACCTGGACTAAAATATACTGAGAATTCTGCGACAGCACGATAAAACTCCGGTGAATCTATTCCAGCAGTCCCCTCCCATTTTGGGCAGGTCGCATAGGGTTGCTACTCCAAAGGGTTACCAGGAGTCCAGGTTGTTTCTGAATTGCTTTATGATCCCCTCCGCCAGATGTTCGTCGACGCGTTGTAAGTTCCATACCTACGCGGACTTCCCGAATCGCTCCTCAGATTATGTTGGTACTTATCTTCGAAGCTTCGACAGCCCTTTACTTGATCGCTCTACCTAAGACGTCAGCCATTGAACCGACCACCGATCAACGCTGTCTTTCATTGAGATGCGGCAGTACAGTATCTAAGAATGTTGCAATAGCTTTAGGCATCATCTCCATACATACCAGCACGGCAGCGCAGCACCATATGGTGGCATCCAAGCAATTTAGAGACTAAGCGGCACTTGAGGTACATACGCATCACGTAACACTCATGGTTGGCGGATTGGGGCGGTTAGGTTAATACTTTCATGTATCAACTTCTCTTTTTTGGATCTTCGAGAATAAGCTTTTGCCCGTACCTGAAGTAATCAAGATTTATCACATAGTTCACTGAGATCGTTTGACGTCAATCGTCAATGAAGGTTCCTTGCTCTGCGACAAAATAATATCTGGGCTGCCGCAGTCAGGTTCGGTCATTGGAATGAGCAACATTAAAGAACGTCGGCTCAGCTCGTTTCTCCAAAGTCATCCCGGACTTCATGTTGGAAGTTGCATCCCATTTTTACTTCTGTCCCAGGTCCGTCATGTTATACCTTATACATCAAGACAACTACCCAGATCTCCCCTACCATGGAGGACAAGAGCAAATTGTCCACCTTGAAGCGGACTTCTATCGTGTTGTTGCCTGGGCTAACCAAAATAATCGAAGGTGGGCTTTCACGGCCTCAAATGCTGGATCGTATATATTCGAAGACTACGCTAGTCTGCAGCAGCTCGACAAACTCGATTGGGAGACGATTCAATCCCCCAACTGGCGATCACACCGCGAACAAAAGCAAGCTGAATTTCTAATAGAAGAGAGCTTTCCTTGGGAGTTGGTAGATCGCATAGGAGTTAGATCCGCTCGCGTTGCATCTATTGTTGAAACCGCTATCTCGACAGCAAGCTATCAACCACAGATAACCGTAGAACCTGACTGGTATTATTGATGCAGGAAGGAGCCAGAGTGATTGAGTTTCGAAGCGGTGATATCTTCCAAGATGAGGTAGAAGCGCTCGTTAATACAGTAAATTGCGAAGGTGTCATGGGTCGTGGTATTGCTCTACAGTTCAAGAAGAAGTTCCCAGGGAACTTCAAGGCTTACGCCGCTGCCTGTAGCCGTGGCGAGGTACGCCCAGGGAGAATGTTTGTCTACCCTACCGAACAGCTTGTATCCCCTAAATACATCATCAACTTCCCCACCAAACGTCAGTGGCGCAACAAGAGCAAGATAGAAGATATCGAAGTAGGACTTCGTGACCTTGTTGCTCTTATTATCCAAAACGATATTCATTCAATCGCAATACCTCCACTTGGCAGTGGACTTGGTGGATTGGACTGGTCTGACGTGAAGAAGCGCATTGAATCGGCCCTAGAGCAACTATCTGATGTCCATGTTGTTGTCTATGAGCCAAATGGAGCACCTAAGTCCGACGCAATGGCTGTAGTTGATAAAGTTCCAAAAATGACACCTGGTAGAGCTGCATTAATCGAGCTGATTAGTAGCTATCTCAATGGACACCTAGATCCCTTTATCTCTCTTTTGGAAATTCATAAACTCATGTATTTTTTACAAGAGGGTGGTGAACCACTGCGACTGCACTACGTTCAGGGACCATACGGTCCTTATGCCGAAAACCTTCGTCATACACTGAACGCCATTGAAGGTCACTTGATAAATGGTTATGCCGATGGCGGAGATGCACCTGACAAACTTATTGAACTTAAAGATGGGTCTACCAGAAGAGCCAAGGAGTTTTTAGCGACTAGCACTGATACCTCGATACGAGTAGATAAAGTAACAGAACTTCTGGATGGATTTGAATCACCAACAGGAGTAGAATTGCTCGCCACGGTACATTGGGTCATGAAATACGAAATGACCTCCACTTTAGAAGATACTGTTGCAAGCGTATATCGGTGGAACGAACGCAAACGCCAATTTAGCGAATACCAGATTTCCCTTGCTAGGGACCGTCTAATGCAGAAAGGTTGGATTTAAGGACAACCCTAATCCTGCAAGAGAGTACGGTCAGATAAATATATTTACACCAGCCCACTAAGTGCTATATTATTCACCGCATGGGGATTTTGAATATAATCTAGGTAATTCCGTCTTCTTTACCAAAGTTTTCTCATATCTCCAAAGCAACCACTATCCGGTACATGTCGTAGCTTCCCTTCCAATTAAATCCAAAATGCCACGCTAGTTCAACGAGATGGTTTAAAGGTGTTTCAAGCCTTCCGCTAGCAATCGACTTCGCCACATAGTATTAAGCATACGGAAAGTTTATATATAGGCTACTGATAAGCGCAGATGTTGACGTTTGGCGCAAGTGCCCTGGTTGGATAGGATGTCTTACTGGAACGTCAGCGATATTAACACTTATCCGGAACTCGCTGCCAACCACATAATCAACCCTTCAAGCAGCGAGTTCACTCGTACCGTAGAACCTCGCGTCGCAACGAGAAAGAAGCCAACACGAATCCGTTCGAGCTCCCCTTTACTGTCAGAGTCTTTGCAGTCGACAAGTTTGGTCTTTTCTGGCTAAAGTTGACCTCTGTAAGCCTTTGCCTTAGAACTTCGGAGGATATTCTCGCCCTATATGTTCAATAGTTCACCTTAATAGGCGACAACGAATCTGACAGCTAGGGTTCAGAAGCACCATTAGACTCCCTACTCACGCCTCTTACCATCGGACTAACGGCAAAACTGACTGCTTCGTTTACTGTACATATCCTGAGACACTCAATTAAGCTACATGTTATTCATATGCAAATGCAATATTAGGATGTTAGCTATATTGTAATAACAGAAGATAGAGCAAGACAGAATAGGAAGAGTACTTGACCCGTAAAACGATTTTAGGAACCGCTGGACTTTCTGTGATTCTAAGTGCTTGTGGAACAACTTCATCAAGCTCTTCAACCACAACTTCAGTTTCAAAGCCGCAGACGGGGGTATATACGATTCTCACCTCTAAAACGGCACAGATGGTACAAAGTGGGCAAGATGCCACGTTTACGCTGACCGCACTATCGAAGTCTGGGGTACCAGTGTCACAGGCACCGGTATCGTTTTACCTTGGCACCATGGTTCCACTTAGTGGAGTTGGAGTCAAGACCTGGGTAAAGTCAGGTACTACAGCTGCTAGCCCTTACATCGTTTCT
>JAJYHJ010000106.1 GCA_021784785.1 Actinomycetes bacterium
CGATACCACTTATATGCCGTTTGAGGATGTATACCTTGGGACAGTGCCCACTCACGCAAGTTCATTATATATAATTATAGTTAATCTATACGTCAACTGTTGGAACCCCGTCAGCGCCCCTCAATGTCCACACTCGGTCCCCATATAGGTAAGGACAAACCTTTTCGTCCAGTTCCGGTGCTGCCTCAATGTCCACTTACATGTATTTCACCGAGAAGAAGTCAAACAAGGAAGATCGGTAGAGCCATTTGGAATCAATCAAGGCGAACTATTACAAGACTCACATGAACAACCTGGGTTAGCTAAAGAAGAAACTTATCGCATTGCGTTGCTCCGCGCGGACCAGTTCGGGCCTCAAGTAACGCTCGCCATACGCGAACGGCCAAGAACAGATAACTCTAGATCGATCCTTAGATAGGGGTCACGTAAGCGCCTGTAAGGCCCCCGTCCACAAGGAAGTTCGCTGCAGTGACAAAAGACGCATCGTCAGAGGCTAGAAATGCCACTGCAGCAGCGATCTCTTCTGGTTCACCAAAGCGGCCCATGGGAACATGTACGAGCCTTCGCTCCGCTCTTTCTTGATCCTTTGCAAAAAGCTCCAAAAGAAGAGGCGTCGCAATAGGACCAGGGCTAATCGCGTTTACCCTGATACCAGATCTTGCAAATTGGACACCGAGTTCACGAGTCATGGCCAAGACACCACCTTTGGAAGCGGTGTAAGAGATTTGAGAGGTAGCTGCACCTACTGAAGCCACAAATGACGCTGTGTTTATTATACTCCCCCTCTTTCTTTCCAACATATGAGGCAACACAGCTTTACAACATAGATATACCGAAGTGAGGTTTATCTCTTGGACCCGTCGCCAAGCTTCAAGTTCGGTAATAAGAATTGAATCATCGTCAGGTGGGGATACACCGGCATTGTTGAATGCGATGTCGACTTTACCAAAGCGCGAAATGGTCTCGGCGACCATAGCGTCAACAGACTCCTTCTCTGCAACATCGACTTGAATGAAGGTGGCATCGAGTTCATCGGCCACCTTTGTTCCGCTGTCGACATCGAGATCGGCCAACACAACCGTTGCTCCTTCGTCTTTAAACCTCTTTACAGTCGCCTTACCTATGCCACTAGCGCCACCGGTAACAATTGCAACGCGACCATCAAAACGCGAAATTGCCATCTCTACCTTTCATTAATCTGTACTAATAAAGACATTTTTTACCTCACAGAACGCGTCCGTGGCGTTTGGTCCAAGTTCTCGACCCAGGCCAGATCTTTTGTAACCACCAAAAGGCGTCCAGTACCTTACCGATGAGTGCGAGTTTATCGAGAGATTCCCAGACTCAATACCTTGAGCAACACGTATCCCTCTACCCAAGTTTGAGGTCCATATCGATCCCGATAGCCCATACTCTGAGTCGTTCGCCAGTAAGATCGCTTCCTCTTCGCCCCTAAATACCTGAACGCTCACAACAGGACCGAAGATCTCCTCTTTCAGCACCTTGGAGTTTTTGTCTTCAACACGAAGAACAGTCGGTGGATACCAGTAACCCGTTCCCGTGGGACAATGTCCTCTAAACATGACGTTCTCCTCGTCAACGTATGAGTCGACCTTTTGACGATGGGAACCTGAGATCAAAGGACCCATCTCAGAGCTTTCAAGTTCAGGATTCTCCACTCGAACGCTCTTTACGGATTGTTCAAAGTACTCCATAAACGTATCAAAGACGCTTTCTTGAACTAATAATCTCGAGCGCGCGCAACAGTCTTGACCCGCGTTGTCAAAGACTGAGTATGGGGCTGTAGCTGCAGCTTTTTCAAGATCAGCATCTTCAAACACGACGTTTGCACTTTTCCCACCTAGCTCAAGCGTTACTGGCTTAATCTGTTGCGCTGCTAAGGTTTGAATTCTCACGCCCACTTTCGTCGAACCAGTAAAGACGATCTTTTTTACTAATGGGTTCGTTACAATGCTCTCACCGACAACGGAGCCTGATCCAGTGAGAACTTGAAAAACATTCTCAGGAATGCCGGATTCATAAGCAAGCTCCGCAATTTTAAGCGCAGTAAGTGGGGTTATCTCGGCAGGTTTTAAAACCACCGAACAGCCAGCTGCAAGAGCAGGTGCAAATCCCCATCCAGCGATCGGCATCGGAAAGTTCCATGGAACAATTATACCTACAACTCCTATAGGTTCCTTGAAAGTAACGTCGATGCCACCAGCGACTGGAATCTGAAGCCCACTTAAGCGTTCAACCGCACCGGCGTAGTAGTAAAGGACGTCCTTGACGTTATTAGCCTCCCAGCGCGCATTGCTAATTGTATGGCCCGAGTTCTTAACCTCTATCAAAGCTAGCTCTTCTATACTTTCTTCGACCTTGCGAGCGAAGCTACGTAGCAGTTCAGCTCGCTTGCCGGGCGGTACCTTCCGCCAACTCTCAAAGCCTTTCTGTGCAAGAACAATCCTTCTTTCGGTATCAACAGGATCAAGTTCATCGACCGTGGCAATCACTTGCTCCGTTACCGGGCTAACTACCTCAAACAACATCTACATCCTCTCAAAACTTCGATATAGCTCCCAGTCGGTGACAGCGCGATTATAAGCAGCCAGCTCGACTTTGGCCATATTCGCGTAATGACTCTTAACTTCTTCCCCAAAGACTCGCGAAACGAACTCCGAGTTGGTCCAAAGTTCAAGGGCTTGTGACATCGTCTCCGGCACCCTCTCTACTTCAGCTTGGTAAGCGTTGCCGACAAAAGCCTCCTCAAGAGATAGTCCCGAATCAACTCCATCAAATCCAGCAGCCAGCATTGCCGCAGTGACAAGGTACGGGTTAGCGTCCCCCCCGGGGACTCTGTTTTCAACCCTCAACGAGCCCCCTTGGCCGATTAAACGCATTGAGCAAGTTCGATTATCCCTACCCCAAGCGACAGCAGTAGGTGCAAATGAACCTTCAACAAAGCGTTTATAGGAGTTTATATTTGGAGCAAAAAACAGGGCAACTTCTCTGAGGCGTCTCAACATTCCTGCAAGGAACTGTTGGCCAAATCTACTCAACTCCCCAGACGTACCATCTTTTGCCATTACCATCTTCCCGTCGCTTGACCTTATCGATAGATGAGTGTGACAAGAAGAACCCTCTCGATCGTTTACCTTCGCCATAAACGTAAGTGACTTGCCGAAGCTCGCCGCTATCTCCTTTGCCCCGAGCTTATATAACACGTGGTTATCGCATGTACGAAGAGCCCGATCATATCGGAAAGCAATCTCGTGCTGTCCAAGATTACACTCTCCCTTTACTGACTCAACCGTGAGTCCAGCTTTAGACATTGCCAGGCGTATCTCTCTCAGCAAAGGACCCACTCTGTTGACTCCCATAATTGAATAGTCAACGTTGTACAGATTGGCTGGAGATAGATTTTTGTATCCCTTCTCCCAAGCCTCTTCATATGTGTCGTTGAAGACAATGAACTCCAGTTCCGTACCGCAGTAGGCTTCAAATCCTCGATTGGAAGCTATTTCAAGCTGCTTTTTCAAGATCTGCCTCGGAGACACAACCACATCTGTCCCATCGAGCCATCGGACATCCGCGATAATGAATGCGGTCTTAGGCTGCCATGGAAGATACTTAAGGGTTTGCAGATCGGGAACCATAACGAAGTCGCCGTAGCCGGTTTCCCAAGAACTCATTGAATACCCTGAGACTGTATTCATGTCGACATCAACAGCCAGAAGATAGTTACACCCTTCAGTTCCATGAGACAAAATATCCTCAAGGAAGAACTCTGCTTGAATCTCTTTGCCGGTCAGTCGCCCTTGCATGTCTACAATGGCGACGGTTACAGTATCGATCTCTCCCTTTGCGACATCGGCCCGAAGCTGGTCAACCGATACAACCCCGTGATCCTTGGTTGAGCTACTACTCAACTCCCCTCCTTCACATCGTAACACTTACTAGACGCTACCAACACATCAACGAGGGCAGAATCCAGGTGACCATCGCAGTGTATCACACAGAGCCACGAAGATCTCAACCATTTATGCCTTATCGATCAACCATTTATTAATTCTCATCAACGTTAGACCTTACTTAGGTCGAGTCACCAATACATTAGAGAACTTCCTAAAGGACTATTCGTCCAAGTTTCAACCAAATAGCATCTCTGCTGTTTAACCATCAGCGATCCGTTTGACCCTGTTCGACATGAACACGATGGAGGCAACAAAGGCAAACGGGATAAAGTCCAGTTGGCGAACCAATGCTAGCTAAAGACGAGAGCCATCGCCATGGTAGAAGAGTCCAGCTTCTCTATGGCGTGCAAGTTCACGTCTCGCTATTGTCATCATATGTACTTCGTCAGGTCCATCTGCAAGTCGAAGTGTTCTCTGATGAGCCCACATCATTGCCAAAGGAAAGTCATCAGAGACTCCACCTCCACCATGGGTCTGAATTGCCCTGTCAATCACTCTCAAAGCTACGTTAGGCGCTGCAACTTTGATCTCTGATATCTCGATACGAGCTCCTTTGTTACCCACGGTATCCATAAGAAAAGCAGCATTTAGGGTAAGCAATCTTACTTGATCTATCTCGATTCGTGACTCCGCTATCCAGCTCTGTACTACTCCTTGTTCACTGAGCAGCTTGCCAAACGCCTCTCGCGTCTGCGCACGTTTGCACATCAGATCGAGTGCTCGCTCGGCAGCACCAATGGATCGCATACAGTGATGAATTCTGCCTGGACCAAGGCGAGATTGCGCTATGTCAAAGCCACTTCCCTCTTCACCTAAGAGATTCTCCTTTGGAACTCTGACGTTATCAAAGACCAGCTCACAGTGCCCTTCACGATCTTGATAGCCAAACACAGGAAGCGATCGGACAACTTTTACACCTTTAGAATCCATGGGTACTATGACCATAGACTGTTGCCTGTAGGTCGCTTGGTCTGGGCCTGTCTTCCCCATTACAATTGCTACCTTACACCTACTTGAAGCAGCACCCGAGATCCACCACTTACGACCATTTATGACGTACTCATCACCATCTCGTACGATCGAACACCGGATATTGGTAGCGTCTGAAGAGGCTACTTCGGGCTCAGTCATTGCAAAACATGACCTTATTTTACCTTCCAAAAGAGGCGCTAACCACTGTTCTTTATGTTGATCCGTGCCGTATTTATTGAGTATCTCCATATTTCCGGTATCGGGTGCTGAGCAGTTCATAGCTTCTGGCGCCAAAAAACTCATACCCGAAAGCTCGGCTAAGGAAGCGTAGTCTAAGTTCGCGAGTCCATCTGTCCACTTGGTCTTATGCGGAAGAAATAAGTTCCATAGTCCTCTCCGTCTCGCCTCAAACTTGATATCTTCCATAATTTGCGGATGTCCATGAGGATCATTGAGATCAGTCAATTGCTGGTGATAGACATCTTCAGCAGGAAGTACGACATCCCTGAGAAACGCTACCAACTTCCTACGATACCGCTGCGCAGTGTCGCTAAGCGTAAAGTCCATGTGACCCCTTCTAGACAGCCATAACTTCAGCTATGAAACTACCAGAGCTGCCACAAAATCTTTAGTCAGATGCAAAAAACATCAAAGAAGCTAGAGATAAAATACTGTTTTGTCGTACTGATTTAGGAACCAAATATAGCACTTGACCATTAATCATAGAGCTTCGAAATAGGGCCTACTTCGTTGTGAAGCACATTATGAGAAATGCTATTAGCAACCCCAAAGGTTCGACTCCTTGCTAGAATCGGCGCGCCATCTAAAAATACTCGTTACCTACAAACTCTTCCGTCGCCAAAGTGATTTCCAAGTAGGCGTCAACAGATCATCAGCGATTACTCTCCAATGGGCACAAGACAAGACCAAAAGACCAGATAGTCATCGTTATCTCGAACCAAAACAAATTGATCGCGGTTTTCAAAGTTTTCACCTTGATCGGTACTAGTGTCGTTCCTCTTTATGCCTGAGAACAGAGCCCAGTGTATTTTAGCGAATTCTCATATAGGCTGAGAACATGGCCACGTCACTTATAGGAACTCGAGTCACGAGAGTAGAAGACCCTGAATTACTTCGGGGAGGTGGAAGTTTTGTCGACAACATACCAGTTGAGAGTGCTCTTAATCTTCTTTTCCTACGCTCAGAGGTAGCTCGTGCGAACATAGCAGATATCAATCTCAAAGAAGCGCTTAATGTCCCTGGAGTCGTTGCTCTCTTTAAAGCAGAAGATCTGGGAATTGCATCACACCATACATTTTTCCCACTCAACAAAGATATCAAGAGACCCCCATTAGCGGTTGGGCAGGTCAACTTTGTCGGCGATCCTATCGTCGCGATAGTGGCCACTTCGCGAGAGGCAGCCCAAGATGCCATGGATCTTATTGAGGTGTCCTATGACTATTTAGAACCGCTTATTGGCGTAGAACGTAGCGTTGCAAATGGAGCTCCTAATTTAAATGTAAACGCACCGCGCAACGTTGCGCAAGGCTATCGTGATCCAGGTTTCGATGGTGCTCTTGACGGTGCAGAGGTAGTCGTAAAGGCACGATTCGTCAACCAAAGAGTCGCAGTAGCCCCTATGGAGGGGAATGCAATTCTTGTCAATCCAAATCCAAGCGATGATAGATACGTAGCTGAGATCTGGGTATCTACACAGATGCCGCATGGCTTCGCAAACTTGGCAGCCAATGTTTTTGGTATAGACCCACAGAGACTCCATGTTATCGCACCTCACGTTGGCGGAGGGTTTGGTGGCAAAGCTGGACTCGCAGCTGAACACTCGGTCGCTATCGCTGCCGCGTTAAAGCTACAAAGGCCCGTTAAATGGGTTGAGACACGATCTGAAAACATGATCGCCATGCCACACGGACGAGATCAAGTTCAATACGTTGAGATGGGTCTCAAGCGTAACGGCAAGATAACAGGACTACGCTGCTCCATGTTAGGCGACGCGGGTGCTTACGGAGGATTTGGTGGTGGTCTCGTACTGGGAAGTACGCGAACAATGAGTCAAGGAACTTACGATATAGAAAAGCTTGCTTTTAGCGCTGCTGCGGTCCTGACAAACACAACACCTGTAGGCGCATTTCGTGGTGCCGGTAGACCCGAGGCTGCTGAGTTCTTAGAACGAATTATGGACATCGCCGCGGACGAGCTTGAAATAGATCCGGTTGAGATTAGAAGGGTAAATCTAATACCTAAAGAGGCTTTCCCTTACACGACGAAGACTGGTGCTAACTACGATATCGGAGACTACGAGAAGGTCCTAAATTATCTACTTGCCACCGCTGGCTACGACGATCTAAGAAAGGAACAAAGGGTACGAATCGACCAAGGAAATACCAACTTGCTCGGCATTGGCCTGTCCGTCTATGTAGAAATTACCGCAGCCGGTGCAGGAGAGTACGCTGAGGTCGAAGTATTAGAAGAAGGAAAAGCTCGAATCAAGGTCGGAACGTCAGCACATGGCCAAGGACACGCTACATCGTTTGCAATGTTGGTCTCTGACTCTTTAGGAATTCCACTTGAAAGCATCGAATTCGTGCAGTCCGATACCGCCGAAGTACCGAGAGGACACGGTACGGGTGGATCACGGTCCCTACAGCTGGGAGGTTCCGCTGTACAGACCGCATCTGTTCAAGTGAGAGAGATAGCTGCTCGTCTCTTGTCAGGACGACTTGAAGTGGCTTCTGAAGATATCACAATCTCAGATAACGGTCTTGAGGTAAGAGGTGTTCCTACAACAAAGAAAAGCTGGGCTGAGATCTACCAAATGGCCAAAGAGGAGGACATCTCGCTAAGAAGCGAGTTTGACTTCACCTCAAGTGGACCTACCTTCCCATTTGGCGCTCATCTCTCTGTGGTCGAGGTCGATATCGAAACTGGAGAGATCACACCTGTATCGCATTACTGCGTGGACGACTGTGGGACGATTATCAATCCGTTGTTAGTAGAGGGGCAACAACATGGAGGCGCTATTCAGGGCATGTCCCAGGTACTCTACGAACACTTTCAGTACGACCAAGACGGCAATCCCCTAACCACAAACTTCGCAGACTATGAAGTTCCCGCGGCCACCGAGGTTCCACCTATTTTTAGCTTCACCACTCAGACGCCGACACCGAACAACCCACTAGGTGCAAAGGGTATCGGCGAATCTGCAACTGTAGGGGCCACCCCGGCCGTGCACAACGCTGTAATAGATGCCCTAAGTCATCTAGGGGTAAGGCACATCGATATGCCATGTACCCCAGAAAAGATTTGGCGAGCAATAAGTGATGGTCGTAGTGCCAGAATATGGAGTGATCCACCTGACATATTTCAACACCTTGCAGTGAGAGAATCAACCGGAGATGGCGACGCTGAAGAGGTAGACATATAGACATTTGGACTCCGAGACTCCCAATAAATCTCTCTCCCGATCTACCGTCGAGCCCAATCGTCGACAATGGAGAACTTCACGTCATAAAAGTTTCATATCTCTAAAAGTAGAGCTTACTATGAGGATCTCCTAGCCGCCAACGCTAGGGTCAACTAGCACCGATGTGCAATATGAACAGCGCCTAGCTCCAATAGGGATCTCCGATAGACACTCGGGGCAAAGTTTGGTAGTCGGGTCTACGGCAATCTTCGAGGCTCGGCGGGCTTGGACTCGCAGGGCAGGTGCGACAACGATAAAGTATATCGCTAATGCCGTAACGAAAAAGGTGATGGTCACATCGATAAAGTTTCCGTAAAAAAAGCGAGAGTGACCGACACTAAAGTAAAGATTCCCGAAGGTCGCTTGATTGCCGAAGATACCAATTATTGGAGTGAAGAAGTCAACCACAAGAGCCTTTACCAACGCCGCAAATGCTGTACCTATGACAAACGCAACTGCCAAATTCAACAGATTGCCTTGCATAATAAACTTCTTAAATCCGGACACCAATAGCCTCGCTTTATAGAGTGCAAAAGCAAGCATAGCGAGCGCGCCCAAAGGTTGAGCGACCTTCTTTATTGAAGTCCCTCTGCGAACTCATCCCAGCTAGCCCCGAGTCGCGGTTGATATAAAAACTAGTCCTTGACATCCTAATTGATTTCGTTGGCTGAGCGAAAACCACACTATCGCTGCAACGTTGTGAGACAATAGGTGATAGAGGTTCAGAGGTGTCTCGATCAGACATCCAAACTACATCCATCGCCAGATAATGTTTTGTTCAACATTATCCAACCGCCTTTTGCAAGTGCTACTGGCCAAGTTATTGGCTTTCTCAATATCCTGCGACTTCGGACAAGCCATATAGGGTTTGCCAACCTAAAAAGAACTTCGAACCTCTAAACTCATGAGGTGCTACAAGTTAACTTAAAGATCTCTAATAACAGTTAGTTTTAAATAAATGATCGACAACAAACCCGGCTCAGCTGCCACCGCGGCGCTTGTCTCGTCGGTCATTCTCTGGGGATTAACTCCGGTGGCAACAAAATTTGCACTCCAGTACACAACTCCGAACTTCCTACTGCTAAGTCGGTTCCTTTTGACGTTCGTTCTTGGACTCATACTTCTGCCAAAGGTACATATTCACACTATCAGTTTAAAGACGATCGCCAAGATTATATCCCTTGCAGTTTGTGGCATCACTGGCTACCAGCTACTTATCACAACAGCTCTTGAACATATGCCTGCGAGTAGAGCTGGAATCGTCTTAGGTGTCGAACCAACTCTAATTCAGCTAATAGCTCTGATATCACTAGGCCATCGGATTACAAAGCGAAGTTTACTAGCGCTCCTATTAGGACTTGGAGGAGTTGTACTCGTCTCCTTCGGAGAGTCAAGTGGGCACGCAGCGTTTGACATAGCCAGCACGGGATACGCTCTTCTAGCCGCCTTATGTTGGTCGATATACGTCGTAGCTAGTCGCGGAGTCGCAAAAACTGTTGGGACATTTAGATACTCCGTTACAAGTACAACCTTTGGATCACTCACGATAGCCGTTATCGCTTTGATTACTCACAACTACTCTAGTAGTGAAGTACCCAAACATCCATATGTCTTGTTAGCGACGATCATATTTCTATCGCTCTTCGCCACCGTGGGTGCCATGATCACTTGGAACTATGCTGCGAGGTTCGTATCCCTCCAACTTCAAGGAGCTACCTTGTACGCAATTCCGCTAATTTCAGCCGTAGGTGGAACCGTACTTCTAAGAGAGCAGCTACCTCCTATAGTCATAGCAGGGTCCGTAGCGGTTCTTTCTTCTATCCACATCAGCAGAGGTATAATAAAGGGTAAAAGTTAGTTGCACCGAGCGCCTACCAAGAATCCGCCCTCAACTTGCAAACTACAACAGGAATGACCTGTCATCTCAAATACTCTATTTATCATGACAACCGACTATAGCAACACCTCGGCCCCTGGTCAAAGATCCACAAATACCACATTATTGACTACATCCGAGCTAGAGCGATCTCTATCTAAAGAGTTCTCTCCAACTGGACACTTTCTCGATACCGCCACGATTGGGCTACCTCCGGAAACGGCAATTTCACGCCTCTCTGAGATGGTCAAAGCCTGGCAAGGTGGAGTCCTTAATACTCCTGACTTTGATCAATCCGTGACAGGTTCGATTAATCATTTTGCCAACCTTGTAGGTGTGGATCCGAAGACTTGTGCCATCGTGCCACAGGTCTCAATAAGTTCAGCTATGGTTGCCGCCTCCTTACCCGAGGGATCCACTGTTGTCCTAGCAGAAGAAGACTTTACATCCGTCTTGTTTCCTTTTTTCGTACAAAGTGATCTCGGAAAACTCAAACTTAAGGTTGTACCGTTTGATCGAGTACTTGAATCTTTAACGGATGAGGTCGACCTAGTCGCCGTAAGTGCAGTACAAAGCGCTGATGGAAGAGTCATCGACCTAGACGCACTGTCCGAAATTGCTAACTTGCACGGGATTAAGACTTATCTCGATCTGACCCAAGCCGCCGGATGGAAAAGAATCGAGGCGAGTCGCTTCGATGTAGTATCTGTCAGCGCGTATAAGTGGCTATGCTCCCCTAGGGGTACTGGGTTCCTATATGCATCTAAGACTTCTTCTGAGTGGCTCAAACCCTTTAATGCTGGCTGGTACGCTGGAGAAGACCCATGGAGTTCGATATACAGCTCCCCATTACGCCTAAGTAGTGACGGACGAAAGTACAACATATCACCAGACTGGTTCGGATACTACGCGGCGGAACCCACACTCGCTCACTTAGAGGAGATTGGAATCGATAGCATTGAGGCTCACAACGTATATTTAGCTAACCTTTTACGATCTGAATTAGGACTCTCCGATTCCAACTCCGCAATAGTCAGTCTTACAACTGACGCTCCGCTTGAGAAGTTTCGTGAGGCAAATATACAAACCTCAGTGAGAGCGGGGAGGACACGAATTACGTTTCATCTATACAACGACGTAGAGGATGTCGAGGCGGCTGCTAAGGTTCTTTCGTAGAACTTGGACAACTCTAGCCAACTATTAAGTACAAACCGTAGGGGATCAGGATAGTGATGAAAGTAGGGCTAATGCCAGAAGAGGGTTCAGAAGAGATAAGACAGCGGCGTCGGCACTCAATCAAGTGGAACAACTATCCGAACGATACAATTCCACTTTGGGTAGCTGACATGGACCTCTTTGCCCCAACTTCGGTGACATCAGTACTATCAGAGGCGATAAGACGCTCAGATCTCGGCTACCCGTCCAAGGAGCTATACGATAGCTACTTGGACGCTATAAATAGATGGACAAAGAGACGCTTTGGGTATCTATACGAGCGAGAGAACCTTGAACCGATAGGCGACATTGTACAAGCGATCTACTGGGCGGTTTCGACTTTACCTGGAAATGCGGTAATATTTGCCTCGCCAGCATACCCACCATTTTTTAGGTCTGTAAGAGAGTCCAAGAAAGATATTGTAACCACAGAGATGCAGCAAATCGACGGCGTTTTCCGGATAGACATCGACGATCTCGAAGAAAAAGCCCTCCATAACCGTGGAAGTATTTTGTTACTTTGTAACCCTCATAACCCAACTGGAAGGGTACTTGAAGAAGAAGAGTTGAAAGAGATCACCGATGTCGCTATTGAGAACGACCTTTGGATCATCTCCGATGAGATCCATCGTGATATAGTATTTGACGGACATAGACACATACCAACCGCATCTATCTCTCCCCAGGTTGCCCAACGAACCGTTTCTTTGATATCGGGCTCCAAGACGTTTAACCTCGCTGGGCTTCATGCAGCGGCACTGCACATCCCAAGCGGCACACCAAGTGAACTAATGCGCTCAATACCTAAAGGCCTCCTATCAGGTCCGTCGTCACTAGGTCTTTTAGCTGGCGCAACAGCCTTTGAAAACGAAGAGGCTTGGTTATCTCAAACGCTCAACTACATAGATGACAATCGTAAACTACTAGCGGAGTTCGCTGGAGAATATGATCTACGAGCAACAATTCCACAAGGAACGTACATGTCGTGGATAGATTTCGCTCCCCAGCTACAGTCAAGTCAAGCCGAAAGCGCGCATCGACTTCTCCTTGATAGAGCAAGATTGGCGTTAAGCAGCGGTGAGGAGTTTCTACCACAAGGCGGTACGCCGTACGCCCGAATGAACCTTGCCACCTCTCACCAAGTACTTAAAGAGTCTTTAGATAGATTAAAGCCTCTCTTACACACCTAAGGTTATTGACTGACAACCAGCTACTTGAACTTCGCTATCGGGGCCAATAGCCGATAGATCGGATCTCGGTGTTTGGAGAGAATCCTCGCATTGATGTGCTGATCATGGATAGCGAAACTTAAAGAGACGCCTTGATCTTCTTGAGAGATTCTTGACAGTAGCTCAGATACGCTATGAAGAAATGCAGAGCCAGGGCCCTCAGTATCAGCAGCTACGTAAGTTCCCAGGTAGGGATGGACCGACAGTATATCGCAGGTATCCTCAAATAACAACGGATCGGATCTGTCAGCTGTCACCTTATCAAATAGCGTCAATGTATGGTCGACATTTAGTGAGACAGTCGAGGAGAAGTAGTCGTATGGAGGTCTATTGAGTTCATGAAAACCTACTCCAGGTCCACACACTTCTAAATAGCTAGCCGAACCATTTTTGATATCTAGAGCAACCTCAGAAGAGAATCGAGCATGTCCATAAAGGACAACTGGCTCTCCTGTATAGCTGAAATGAGACCCGTCTCTAACTTCAACATCAACGCGAAGCGAAGAACCAACAAGCCCAGAGGACTTAAAGATCTTCAAGGATCCTTGATCTTGAAGACGAACCGACGCACCATCCAACACAGCCATTGAGGCATACAAGCGGTCTCCAGCTACAACTCCGCCACCTAGATGAATGAGATTAAGATCACCATCAGAGTCATAGTGTCTTAGTGGAGAGACTCTAAGAGATCCACTTTGATAGATGTCGCGTACAGTGCAGTAACCAAAAGCATTCCTCGAAAATACGACCTTGACCTCGCCAGCTAAGGTACTTTCACCAACCCAAGGAGAAAGGTCGCTTTTATTCGATCCTACTCTCACCTTGCCGTTAGAGTGCACTCTTGTGCATCTGTGCGAAGTTAGAGTATCGATCTAGAACCATGTTGGCAAGTAGCACGTATCCAGAGGGCTCATTAATACTTAGAGATACGAAGGGTTTCTCACCACGTTGTGTCTTGCTGTCCGTTAGCATCTGGTCCAAATTTGCCCCAACGTATGGAGCTAAATCGCACTTATTAATCACCAAAATATCTGAAGCACATACTCCTGGGCCGCCCTTTCTTGGGATTTTATCTCCCTCTGCGACGTCAATAACAAAAATCCACATGTCCGTTAGTTCAGGACTAAAACTTGATGTGAGATTATCTCCGCCGGACTCAACAAAGATCAGTTCAAGATCGTCGAAGCGTTCTTCAAGCTCGTAGATCGCTGAAAGATTAACGCTGGCATCCTCGCGAATGGCGGTATGAGGGCACCCTCCAGTCTCTACCCCAACGATGCGATTATCGTCCAGGTTAGAATTTTCACGCATATAACGCGCGTCCTCAGTAGTATAGATGTCGTTAGTTATTGCTGCTAAAGATACACTTTCGCTCATGATACGACATAGTTTCTCAAGACAAGTGGTCTTACCAGCACCAACCGGACCTCCTATGCCGACAATGAAACTTCTATGCTCTCTGCCACGAGTAGCAAAAGTTTCAAGATGGTCATGCACGGCAACCTCCTCTAAGTCTTTGTAGAGCTAACCTAACGATCGTCAATGCGCTGCAGACTCATAGCTAGGTTAATTCCCAGTTACGAATCTCGAAGCTTGGGTTTAATGCTATTAGAGTTAGTAGTAACAAGCGTTATGACAGCCCTCCTATTCTCACAGATATTCGATACATCCTTCCCAACAGGTACCTATGCCCATAGCTATGGGCTAGAAGGATTTGTTACCTCTCCATATCACGACGGCTCGTCTTTCCCAGAGCAAGTCAACAGATACGTCTCCCGATACCTTGCGTCCACGCTCATTCGAGGTGAATTGCCGTTCTTTTTCGATCTCGCTCGTACTGCATCCAATTATTTCTCAACAAATTCCACCTTGATCGAATCGAAGCGCCGTTGGATCGAACAGGTAAGACTTTATGGGTCGAAGTGCTTTGCAAGCCTTCCGACCAGGGAGTTGCGGACTGCATTTACAGACACCGGACACAGAACCTTACAGCTACTACTCGACATTGAGTCGAACGATCTTCTCTTGGCTTACTCCAACGAAGTAAAGCGCAATAATATACCCCCATGGACTTGGGCAGCAATCTCCTCACTACCACAAACACATGATGGATGCACCGACGAAGTAGCAGCACTTGGATGTTTTGCAGCCGTTAAAACTATGGTAATCAATGCCCAACGCATAGGACCTTTGGGACACAGAAACACTCAGGCCATGTTATCAAACTTTGCACGACAAATCCCAATAATGGTAGATCTCGCAAAGACAATACCAGTTGATGACGCAATAAACGTCTCATTAGTAGTTGAAAACTCCCAATACAGACACGTGACTTTAGATACCAAGCTCTTTAAGACGTAGCTTCTAGCGTACTCGACATCTTAAACTCATCAACCTGAGTGAAGTACGCAAAGAGCGGGCGAGCCCTCGTTCAAAACATGAAGTACCTACGAGCCATAGGCAACGACACTGCAGGCTTAGTAGACGCCACTACGCCGTCCACTAAAACTTCATAGGTTTGGGGATCGACTTTTATTTCAGGAGTAGAGTCGTTTCGAATCATATCTTTCTTACTTAGAGACCTCACCGATGAAATCGAACGAAATCGGTCCTTTATATCCGCCAAAGCGCCAGTTAGGTCGCCTTGTAAAAATGCACTTGAGACAAAGGTGAAAGAGTTGTATGACGGACCCCTCCCTTGAGCACCGAACATAGGTCTATATAGCTGGGGCTCCGGAGTAGGGATGGACGCATTTGCATCGCCCATTAGGGAATACGCTATCTGCCCGCCCTTTATAACCATCTCTGGTTTCACGCCGAAAAACGCCGGCTTCCACAGAACTAGATCAGCGAGTTTTCCGGTCGATATAGATCCCACGTACGAGTCGACACCGTGAGCAATAGCCGGATTGATAGTATATTTAGCGATATAACGTTTTGCCCTTTCATTGTCATTAAACTGGGAGTCGCCATGTAAAGCGCCTCGTTGATCTTTCATCTTAGAAGCGCTCTGCCAGGTCCGAAGTATCACTTCCCCGACTCGCCCCATAGCTTGGGAGTCGGACGAAATCATAGATATGACACCAAGGTCATGGAGAACATCTTCGGCAGCTATCGTTTCAGCCCTAATTCTAGAGTCTGCAAAAGCTAGATCCTCAACAACCCGAGGGTCTAAATGATGACAGACCATAAGCATGTCTAGGTGCTCATCAACAGTATTGGCAGTGTACGGTCTTGTAGGGTTGGTCGAAGACGGTAGCACGTTCGAATAGCTAGCGATCTTGACGATGTCAGGTGCATGTCCCCCACCCGCACCTTCTGTATGATACGTATGAATCGTTCTACCTGCAATAGCAGCTACAGTCTCTTCTAAAAATCCGAACTCATTCAACGTATCAGTATGGATTGCGACTTGAACGTCGTAGTCGTCCGCTACCGTTAGTGCCATGTTGATCGCAGAGTGCGTAGACCCCCAATCCTCGTGCAGCTTTAGTCCTAATGCACCAGCTTGGATCTGTTCGGCTAGAGCATCGTACCCACTTGAGTTGCCTTTACCCAAAAATCCGAAGTTCATAGGGTAACCGGCGGTCGCTACCATCATCCGCTCAAGATGCCATTTACCTGGTGTGCAAGTGGTCGCTCTCGTACCCGCGGAGGGACCAGTCCCGCCTCCGATCATCGTGGTAATTCCAGAGCACAGAGCTGTTTCTATCTGAGTGGGTGAGATAAAGTGAATGTGTGCATCCACGCCTCCAGGGGTAACTATCAACCCTTCACCAGCTATGATTTCAGTCGACGCACCTATTGTGATAGACTTCCCGTCCATAACCAGTGGATTGCCAGCGGATCCAATCTTCATGATATTGCCATCTTTAATGGCAATATCAGCCTTTATTACGCTAAAGGCGTCAAAGATGACGCAGTTGGTGATGACAGTATCTGGTACATCTTTAGAGGTAGCAAAGGGATGCTGGCCCATGCCATCTCTAATAACTTTGCCTCCACCAAACTTCACCTCGTCTCCATATCCTCCGAGGTAATTAGCTTCAATCTGAATAAACAGTTCGGTATCGGCAAGCCTGATGCTATCGCCGATAGTAGGACCAAAGACTCTGGCATAGTTTCTTCTAGAGATCGAAAATGGCACTTACTTATTCACCCGCATCATTTTGAGCCTTCACTCTCGGGGAAAGCAACCTGACCATCTACCAAATTCCTGAATCCAAGCACATAACGCTCACCTCCGTAAGGCACTAACCGTACTGTCTTTTCAACGCTGGGTTCGAAGCGAACGGAACCGCCAGGGACGATGTCAAGATGGTATCCAAGAGTTAACTCCCGATCAAAAATGAGAGCTGCATTGCTCTCATAAAAATGGAAATGAGAACCTACTTGAATAGGCCGATCACCATCGTTTCTTACCTCGATCTCCACTGTACGCTTGCCCTCATTTAGCATTAGATCGTTCCCCGTAAACACATACTCACCTGGAATCAAGTTAATCCACTTTCTCGTTCAAACAATAGGATCATGTATAGTTACCAGCTTGGTGCCATCGTCAAACGTTGCTTCAACCTGTATCTCTTCGATCATCTCAGCAACGCCATCGACCACTTGGGCGGAGGAAAGAACGTGTTTCCCGAGTTCCATGACCTCAGCGACCGACTTTCCGTCTCGCGCCCATTCAAAGACTTCACAGGTAATTATCGCTACTGCTTCTGGGTAGTTCAGCTTCAAACCACGCTCAAGTCGACGCCGAGCCAAATCTCCCGCAACGACAACTAGCAACTTCTCAACCTCAACAGGACTAAGTCTCAACCATCCTCCAAATACACCAAAAACCTCTGTAAATAAGCCCTACTCACCGAATAATCCTCGACATGATCTGCCTCCAACACTCTCACGTCAACTAGGACACTCCACCTTTCAATACAGGTATCATCGCTGAGCACATCACAAAGACATTAGAGTGAACGAGACTTCGATCTCAAGATACTCTAAGTCACCACCTTGATAGATACCATGAAGTGGGCGAATATCGCTATAGTCACGGCCGCGTCCAAGCATTACGTGGTGCGAATCTACGGGCAGGCTATTTGTTGGATCGATCGGATACCATCTGCCCAAGAAGACCTCCACCCAAGCGTGGCTCTCACCCAAACTTCTCTCTCCCACTTTTGGTTCAAGAACTGGGTACAGATATCCAGAGACATACCTAGCCGGTACACCGGCTGATCGACACAGTGAGATCATTAGATGTGCGAAGTCTTGGCACACTCCGGCTCCTCCCACTAATGCATCGATCGCCGGTGTAGTCACACTAGTGGAACCTGGTTTATATACCAAGTTATTTTGTATATAACTAACAACAGCGAATACAAACTCTTCGGGCCTATTTCCACTGCGTAGATCACCGGCTAACTCTTGAATAAGCTTATCTTCGTTGATGTAGTAGCTAGATCCAAGGTACTCGCACAAAGGCGAGGCTACTTCATCGCTACCTAGGTACGCCCAGCTCACATCAGATATATCAATATTTCTCTTTGGAGTCTCAACCATCGATGTTGCTTTGACCTCAAGTTCGCTGTGAGGCTCGTGGATGTCGAATGCGCTAACGACCGTTCCAAAGTAGTCTACATACTCGAACACAGATGAATTCGGTTGCGTTCTCACCGATGAACTCAGCACAAACTGTCCCCCTGAGTTCATCGGAGTCATTCGAGCTTCGTTATAGGAAGAAGTTACGAGAGACCTATAGTGATATCTAGACAGGTGTTCAATAGAGAGCCTCATCTTTAGTTCCTCTCGATACGCCACTGTTGCAGTTCGTCTTGGTGGAAAAATCGACTTGAGATTGCATTAGAAAGCTCACCAGTGCCAACCTGAATACGATTGAGGTGAACGCCTAGCTCAGTAGCAAGATCTTCACTTTCAAGATATTCAACATCCCCTTTTAACTTACCAAGTAATCGGAACGCCATATCCCGCCTCAACGCAGCCTGGTTCCCATCGATCAACGACTCTAAGGCAGTTCCGACACCATTGAGTGCGAAATATATAGATCTAGGAAAACCCCTGTCTAAAACGAGAAACTCAAGCACCGAACGTCTATCCATCCCGACACCCCCATAGGCTCTTATAAACGCTTGGTAGGCCGAGCACGACTTTAATGTAGTGATCCAACCGAAGATGTCCTCACTTTCGAGATCTCGTGTTCCAATTAGCCGCACGGTCATGTCAATCCTCTCAATGAGTACTCCAATACTGAAAAAGTGCCATGCGTCATCCCTAGTCATCGTTGACTCAACTATTCCGTAGGCTAAAGCGACTCGTTCCTTGGCGAACTGTGTAAATTGAAAAAACTGATGCAGCGAGAGAGCATCGCCTTCAAAACGGCTTAGCATCATCTGATTCTGTGTGACGTTCAAACACTCCCAAAGTTCAGAAGAGATTACTTCCCTAGCCCCTCTTGCATTTTCTCTCGCTGCGACGATGGAAGACAGTATCGAGGTGGGGTGCCCAAGACTCAAAGACAGGTCCGCTAAGTACTCGGCCTCAACTATGGCGCTCTTTACAGAAAGGGGGCGATCGGTGTTACCGTTCCTGCTCCACCTGGTGGTTCCCTTAAAACCCTTTGGAGGATTCTCTAAGTTCGTCTGAACCTCAACCTCCAGAATCCGTGCTGTATTATCCGCCCTTTCAAGGTAGCGTCCGATCCAGTAGAGGGACTCTGCAATTCGACTCAGCAATCGGCACTCCAAATCGTACTAGGAACCGAACTCGACCCCGGATCGGCCTGTTGTTGAATCTCCTGCTGCGGCTTCAACTCCTGATGGACCGATATAAAGTGGTCCATCTCTGAGAGAGCCTTCGCTGGAGTTCTCTGAGTCACCGGAGCCTCATTTTGGTTACCAGTCATCCCGTCATTAGACGATGCCGACCAGATCGATGGCACCTTGGGGGGATCCACAACCCAGGTGTCTTTCGAACCTCCGCCCTGGGATGAGTTAACAACAAGAGATCCCTTTGTTAGGGCGACGCGAGTTAAACCTCCTGGTAGTACCGAGATAGAACTGCCAAAGTTGACAGCGAATGGTCGTAGGTCAACGTGTCGTGGCTCAAGAGCATCTCCTGCCTTGGTAGGCGCCGTCGACAGCTTAAGAATATGTTGCGCTACAAAGCCTCTTGGATTACTCCGAATTTTCTCAAGTGTAACTCTAAGAATCTCTTCGTCCACCATGGAGCCTATGACCAGTCCATAACCACCAGAAGCATCAACAGGCTTTATAACAAGATTTTCAATGTTTTCTTCGATGTACTCCATGGCCAATGGATCTTGAGGATCAAAAGTCGGTACGTTGCGTAAAATTGGTTCTTCGCCCATGTAGTAACGAATCATTTCAGGTACATAGGTATAGATCAACTTGTCATCTGCAATGGAGTTACCAACGGCTGAAGTTATCGAGACGTTTCCAGATCGAGCCGCATTCAAAATCCCCGCACAACCTATAAAGGAGTCCGGTTTGAACACTAACGGATCAAGGTACTCGTCGTCTACCCGGCGATACACAACGTCGACTTTGGTTTCACCCTCTGTCGTTTTCATATAGACCTTATTGTTCCGACAGATGAGATCTCGACCTTCGACCAATTCGACTCCCATCTGTCGAGCAAGAAATGAGTGCTCAAAGTATGCGGAGTTATATACGCCTGGAGTCAACACAACTATTACCGGGGTGCCACTACAGCCTGCTGGTGCTTGAGCACGTAGTGCACTTAGCAAAGTGAGTGGATAACTCGCAACTGGTCGAATATTATGTTCCGCCAAAAGACTCGGAAAAATTCGGGTCATAGCTCTGCGATTCTCTAGAACGTAAGATGCACCCGACGGAGTCCTCACGTTATCCTCTAATACGAAGAGCTCCCCTGTATCGTCCCGAACAATATCCATCCCTGCAACTGGAATCCTCACACCGTTAGCAGGGACGATGCCGAACGCCCCTCTTTTGAATCCCGGAGAGTTATACACGAGACGTTTTGGTATCACTCCGTCTAGGACTATCTCTCCTGTGTTATACACATCGTCTAGAAACATCTCCAGAGCTTTAAGGCGTTGGCACACTCCACTATCTATAATGGCCCATTCTTCGCCGGTAATAATCCTTGGAATAGGATCCAAAGGAAAGGGACTTTCTTTTCCTGATAGCGAAAAGGTTACTCCTCGATCCATAAACGATCGGTCCCTCTCGTTACAGCGTTCCTCAAACTCTTCCCTAGAGAACTGCAAAATAGCCTCGTAGAGATCTTCACATCCACTACGTGGCTGGCCATTTTTGTCGATCATCTCATCCCAATCCGACTGCGTATGGTATCCTCGGAAGATCTCGTTCATAGATACTTTACTAATTTGTCAAAGTTTCCAATATATTTCGTCGATATGTCAAACACATTGCAAGTTCGAAGGCTCCAAGGTCGCATACCCATAAAGAGAACGATCATATATGTTATATCTATCGATCACCAAACTTTCAATTACAATGGCGCTGCACCAAAATGTTAAGCAAATGAAACATACTTTGAAAGTCATTGCCCACCGTTGCATCTGAATGATAAATAGTGAGTCTACTCACCAGATGCACAGTTCTCAAGGTTCTTCCCTTGGGCTTCATTCTCACTCGTCTGAGGGTCGTTCTCGCCTCTCCAAGCACGGCCAGTATCGCTACTGGTCTTACATGCTCTCTTTAGGTGATAGGTCAACCCATTACCT
>JAJYHJ010000006.1 GCA_021784785.1 Actinomycetes bacterium
GGGCAGGCGCAGAACGATTATACGAACCTTCAGAAGTAACTAGGCGTGCCTCGTCAACTCCGAGAATCTCCTCGGCCACCTGTGCCCATGTGATAGCCTCCGCTACTGGATCGAGGAGTCGTTCTAAAACTTTTTCTTTTTCTAATACAGTAAGCTCTCGCTTCTCTCTGTTTTCAATTATTCGAAGGTTCGCCACCTTATCTAAAACTCGAAACTCCTGAAACTCCAGCGTCCCCGAAGACGCTCTCATCGATTTATCGAACGGATCAGTACCAACTCTTTCAACTGGAACAGATGGCTTTTTCTGCCGAAATACTAGGTTTGTAACATCTTTTGCCACTCGATCCGATACTCTTTGAATCTCAAAAATTCTTTCCAACTCCCAAAGAAGATCTTGTTGGAAAAGGCGGAGACCCTGCCCACGGCGAGGAAGTGCCCCTTTATAACCGAGTTGCCCAACGGTGAGGGGAGTCTCACCGACATTCTCCTCACCGAGTCGCTCTTTATTCAGCTCAATCAGAGCTTCACTCGGTTTTGGTAAATTCCGTAGTGCCTCAACGTTCAGCCATGGATTACGCCATCCGCGATGGTGTGCTATGTGGGCAATGGCGGTCCGCAGGTAGATAAACCGAATTCGATCATCCTCAATGTACCCATCCAAAAGCCGTGCTCTTACCTTCCAAGGGTTCAAGTCTGGATCTGATTCCACATATCCAACTTCGTTGAGTAGAACTTGGAGTGCCCTTAATCTACGACGCCTCTCTCTATATAGCCGTCTTACGCGTCTGGCTACTCCCGCGGACGATTGTCGGCTAGTCTTCGTCTTTTCTCCGTCAGGGTCGACTCCGCCATCGTGAATTACCGACAACATTGTCAAGATTGACACAGGAGTGTCTTTCTCATCGACCTCAATCGCAGCCAATCCAGTCGAGTTGGTGCCAACATCAATTCCGCAGATCCATCGTTTTCCCATAACCAACAATATTACACACACAAGTTACAAGAAAAATGACGATCTCCCAAGACCTCTCAGTCTTGGGAGATTAGAGTTCCATGCATCGTTCTAGACGATGCACTTACTAGGAAGTGTCCGATAATCACTATACATCATTGTGGTTACAAAAACAGCCGCTTGCTCTATGGGTTTGCACAACCAGGAAAGAGCGCCAAAAGAGCACTGGCGCCTATAAGCGTTATCCCAAAGCATCCCATTACATCCACTCGTCGACTAAGGACGACAGCTTGATTAGCGATTACGTCGATTAGCCACTTCAAGTTGTATATCAAGTTGCCCTCTCGCTATCTAGAAACGGGCAGTGCCTACAACCGTTCTTACAGCAGTAACCCCGTTCAAGATGTGAAATAGCCGTAAAGACGTAGAATGACGTCACAGGATCCACATAAGTCTTTTTACCGTCCCGAAGAGCTAGCTCATGTCTTTTAAGAATCTCAGAGTTTTCTTCAGGAGTATAGATAAGCCTCTCTTGAGATGGATACAAGACCCGCTCACGTAAAGACTCGTCAAAGGGATCTAGTCCAAGTACACGAAGACGCTCCCGTAACCACCGATACTCTTCCAACCCCCGCTCCATTTTTAACCTACCGCAGTCCCAACACTTGACAATACCTGACGACTCAAAACTGAGATTCCCATTAGATACGGTCTCGGATCACAACAATAAATTCTCAAATACCATAGCCGAACGTCTTCATCTAGCGGTAGTTCCATTTAGGATAGTCACCTAGCAGGATTGAGTCGTTCTGCACACGTTCTAGACCAAGGATCGGAGAGTCTTGCAGGCTTACGTTCTTATCCAGACTGACCTCGGACGGGTTACAGACATACTGAGAAAAGTAAAAGAGATAGCCGCCGTAGAGAGAGCCGATTCAGTTACGGGTCCCTATGACATAATCGCACTACTTGATGCTCCTTCGGTTGAAGAGATCGGGCGGGAAGTCGTAGAGTCTATACAGGTCATAGACGGTGTAACGAGGACTCTCACATGTCCGATCGGCAATTTAGATCAACTCCACTAATGGCTCTAATACGGAGGCTTAGAGGATCAGTGGCTCATGAGACTTGACCGGATCGTATCCACGATGCAATATTAGTTATGCGACATATGCCACAAAGACTACTTGCCGTGGCGTCTGCTGTACTCCTTATTGGTCTTTCAGCACTGTTCAACTCGTGTGGAACGGTCGTGACTGGCTCATCCTTGAAGTCATCAACTCCTCACACCGCTCTGGCCGAAAGACTGGATATAACCCAAACCATCACTTCCGAAGTGTCGAGTTCTCCGAACTACTTAAGTGACTCAGCCTTCTCCATTCCACGTTCAAATCCATCCAGCGGCGCTTACTTAGCCACATATGATCCTATGAACAAGTTTTCCGTGATCTCACATATATCCTCGCTTATACCGACCGCACCTCAACGAGTCGAACAAGTAGCCAAGGTTCAAGGATACGTAACTTGCCTGGACTTTGTATCCAAGAACGTGGGGTTAGCTCTCTCTCAGGTCGGTCCAGTCACGAAATCAACTACGACTTTAGATCTAACTACGGACCGTGGAACTCACTGGCGAAAAATTCACCATAGCGGGCAACTGCTAGGGGCTTTTATCTTTGGTCCAACGAACCTCATCGTCGTAATAGATGCCAATAACCAAACGATAGTTGAGACCACCAATAATGCCGGCAAATCCTATACAGCCTCAAAGCAGCCAAAGTTAGCAGAGGCGAGTTCAGTTACGTTTACGTCTTCAGGAACATCGACTTACGCGCTCATCGGTTCAGCCTCCCACACAAATATCACCTACGAACTCCTCGCAAGTACTAATCAGGGCCGCAGTTGGAACCCCGTTTCTGCACCTTACTTAGCAAGCCTCAGTCGCCAGTCGATTCACATCGGAAAGATCGTTCTCGCCTCCCATAACCTGCTAGGCATCGGGCAAGCAGGTGCGGAGACCCTCTTTTTGAGGTTGCTCCGGAACGGAACTTCACCTCTTTGGTTTAGCTCTCCACTGGGAAGTGCATCTCTGGAGGTAAGCGGAGTCCAAATTATCAACGCAAATGAAGTAGTGGCGTTGACACGTGGGTCTGGTCTTTGGGACTGGACTCCTTTACACGGCTGGCAGAGTCTCTTCCCCTCCTATCAGGGGCTTAGCATGGAACCGCTGCAGGGAAACTATTACATTCTCAATAACGCTCAATGTGTAAAGCCGTATGTAGAGAGAGTTAGTTCGAAAGGCAACATGTCAGTGTCAGCTCTCCCAACCAACACTGACTGTCCTATCGACTCTCTCATACCAAGCTCAAAGATAGGTAATTCAATATTTTACGAAGCGACTCTTGGACAAGGAGAGACCTCGATCGATCGTATATATCGAGTCTCCAAAATCAACACCAGTCACCCAGTGACCTCCAAGATTTATTTCAAGCACTCTCTCTTTAGCGCTAGCGTAAGTGGCGACGACATCTTAGCAACTGCAACCAGCAACGGCCTCGGCTTTACTCCCTATAAGGTCCTGTACATATCTCATAACTTGGGGAAAAGTTGGAAATCCATCAACGTAACGTTCGCGCCGCTAGAGGTCGCTATCAAGACCTCCTCCACGTGGTGGGCTATCGGTGCAGTTCCGCTGATGAAAAGTCCATTTCCCGGCAAGGTAGAGTACAGATACTATCTTTATCGTACAACCAACGAAGGGGTCACCTGGCAAAGAACTGCGCTCACACCGCCGGCGACCTCAGCACCTAGCGACCTATCAATAAGGAGCGATCTCGTATCGTTCGAAATAAACAACGCCGTCTACCTCTCAAGCAACAGTGGTAAGAGTTTTGTGAAGTTGGCTCTCAACTTGAAAGGCCAGTATCTTAGTTCCGTAACCTTCACCTCGCCATTTACTGGATATGCACTAACTAGCGCCGATACCATCTTAAAGACAAAAAACGCCGGCAGGCTTTGGCGTCCAGTGGTCCCCTAGTTTTTTTGTCTTGTGAAGCCTCGAACGCGCACATATCAAAGTGCATGCTCTCTGAATCTTTGCCCATCAGCTCCGTCACGGATACGTCACGGTGAACGAGTTGCTCGACGTAAGGACGCCGGGATAAGCCACTACTTGCAGATTTTGAACCATCTCAAGGGGCACAAATGCAGACGAGCCCTGAGAAGGGCTTTCGTTTGTCGAAAAACCGACCTGCGAAAACGGTGACAGAGTAGTCAAATAGTTGTTGATCTGAGGCGCCTCTACAATCCACTCTGCGGAGTTGAGTTGACCAGTATAAGCGACAGTGACCGAGTACGTCTGTCCCGTTGTCACATCATCTAAAGAGATAGACCAGTTACCAGCGGATACCTGAGCGATCGAAGCGTTAATGACGTCATTTGGAGCTACCGTAAATGAACTGAGGAAAACCGAAGGATTCGGGTAAGTTTCCCACCAAGCATTTATGGTATAAGTGTTTGATCCAGGGATCGGAGATAACACAACACCTGTCTGGATAATTGAATTCGACGAATAGCCGTCTATTCCGATCCATTCCGAAGTTGAACACTGTGAGACTGTAGTTCCTGCTATGTAGCTCTGACACGCCGTTGGTTGAGACGCCAAGAGAGACGCTACATTAAACACTCCGGATACCTCAGTGTATGGACCACCTTGTGCAACGTAGCCCGACCAG
>JAJYHJ010000010.1 GCA_021784785.1 Actinomycetes bacterium
CGATAAGGCAGAGTCAACTGCGTTGTACGGCCAGAGCACGATCACGACTCACCGGCTGGGGTATCGCTCTAATAGGAGTCTTAGCCTTGGTTGGTTCCCAGCAGCGAGAAAGACAGCAGTCACCTAGATGGGCGGGCTTTGCTGTCACCGATACTGGTAGCGGCAGGGATCGGCGACTTGTTGTTCTGTTGTCGATCGGTACCTATCGCACACACCAATAGACATGGCAACAGTACAAGTCCAAGATCTAAGTTTCGACGACTCTGCGCAAATGCCTTGATGCTACAGATGAGAGGCAAGAACCCAGCATCACTATATGCCTCCTAGTGATACTGCCCCTGTTACGTGTTCCCAACGGGTTTACGAAATTTGTTGCAACGGATCTAGTAAACCTTTCCCAAGGCGCTTGTTGCCCTTGCTTTACGGTGCTAAAGCGGGTGGAGCTGATGGCGCTAGTTACTATTGTTACCGCCGCCGCCGGTGGCCATAACGAGATCGGTGTGTGGACGGACGTAGTACTCGTTGCTAATGCGATGATGACGAGTGGAAACTCGGAGCAGGAATGACGTTGGCGGCTTACACAGGGTAGATCTTTCTCTTATGAAACCAAGTGTCGGTCCTAACGTTGGCTGGTCTTGCATTTCGGGTATGGCTTACCCTCCAAATTCGTTATGGATAAAATCGTTGCTTGTTTGGGAAATAGGGGATATTTTGACATCGGTCAGTTACGCCTCAGTCACTATAGCGCGAAAGCTGAATGTCCAGGTGCGGATCTGCAGTTCCAGAAGCATCGCTGCTATAGTGGCGTCGTCTTGAATCCGATGGCGGTTATCACTAAATGGACGAACTATCTATAAAATTGAAAGATCGGTTCCATCTCCAAGTACCTCTTTGTATCGGGAATGCGAGAGGGCTAGCGACAGCTTATCAGAGACTCTCTATCGTAGAAATGGTCGGCATTGTTGGCCCTATCTTCGTCGTGTTGGTCGATGACAATAGACTGCGGATTCCACGGAAACTGGATGCTTGGCACATCCGAGAGGTTTTGGGTCCGGCGATCTGAAAGCCTCTCTGTTTCCTTACGGGCTTTCGAATTTGACCGAGGGTGTTTCCAACGCTGTGGAAGTGGGATATCTGTGGTGGCTAGCTTTAATTCCTTTAGGTTGCTGATTAAATCGATTCATTCAACCGTTGCATCTGGTGAGTAGACTCACTATTTATCATTCAGATGCAACGGATTGCACCTCTGTTTGTTCAACGATTGTATGATCTCAAAGGCGTTTGTTTAGACGCTTTTGTTTGGCAACTGAGTCGTAGCCGCGGTTGAGACATCTAGTCTCAACCCAAGCGAGAAGTTTTCCGCTTGGCGCAGCGGTTGGGTAACAAAGAACGGAACTATCGCCATTAGCAGCGACTACGGCGTAACTGATCAGAATGCAGATTCGATCGGCGAGGATTGACCATTTCCACCCTAATCCGACTCTATATATTTTAATAGTCCTCATATTTTAATAGTCCTCCAAGATGAAAGTGCATGTAGGAGCTGATTATTGTGTCTGTAGATACTCCGCCACTGCCTCTGTGGTTGAAGCCTTCAAAAGTTAGATCGCTAGCATCATCGATTGTGGTTGAGTAGTGGTACTCGTGTGCTGGAACTATGTCTTCCATGTCGAACAGCGGGTTCGGTCTTTTAGCTACGACTTTTCTGTAACCAAGGTGTAGTGACTTAGACATATGCGATGTATGTGGTAGTACGCCGACAGCATCGACGTGTTCTATGGCTTTCCCAAGGAGCATATGCCCACCGCACTCTGCCCAGATTCTACCCCCATCTGACGCAAACTCTTTTATCTGTCTGAGCAGGGCTTTATTCTTGGCAATTTTTGACATGTGAAGCTCTGGGTATCCTCCCCCTAAGAAAAGATGCGTACTGGCTTGGTCAAACTCCTCTTCTAAGGGATCGAAGAACCTGATCTGGGCGCCGTGTTCGCGTAAGATATCAAGGTTTTCATGATAGGTAAATTCAAAGGCTGAACCCCGCGCGACCGCTACTAACGGGGCTCGAGCGTATCTAAGAAGCCGAAGATTTGAAGGTGCTACTTTACCCGCATGGCTACGTAAAGGTCTCGAAATGCTTAGGAGTGCGCGTATATCGATGTATTTGGAGACGATTTCGGAGGATCGTTCAATCATCTCGTTACTTTGCGCCTCGGACTCGAGCGGTTGGACGAGACCAAGGTGTCTTGATGGCAGGGCGAGGTCACGGTCTCGCGGAATGAGACCAAGCACTTCGATGGGAAGTTGTGAAAGTGCTCTCTCAATGATCATTGAGTGATTTTTAGATCCAACCTTGTTTACGACTACGCCCTTTACCTCTACAAGGTCTGAGTGCGAGATGAATCCCTCAATGGTGGCCGACAGGGACATGGACGTGGCGGTAGCATCGACGAGAAGGACGACCGGAAGCTTTGTGATCGTGGCGACATGGGCGGTCGAAGCATAGTTGATCTTGTGAATTTCGTGATCTATGGGGCCTGTTGTAGGAGTCAGATATGTTCCGTCATAGAGACCCATAACACCTTCTACAACTACTACATCTGAGGCGGCTAGACGACTTAGAGTTCTCTTCACTCCTATAGGCCCACCACCTATAAATGGATCAAGGTTGTAGCTTGGTTTTCCGGTGGCAAGAAGATGGTACTGAGGGTCTATGTAATCTGGACCAACCTTGGCGCCTTGGGTTTCAAGACCCATGTTTGCGAATGCTCTCATCAAGGCGCTGGAGATAGTCGTCTTACCAACCCCCGAGGTGGTTGCGGAGATTATAAAGCCGCCGTGTAGTTGTCCATTGGGAGTCGCGTTATGATGCAATTTGACTCTAGTACTCGATACCTTTGCGAGCCTTTATGCCCTGATCGTACGCGTGCTTCACCTTGTTCATCTCCGTTACGGTATCGGCTACTGCTATCAGTGCGTCTGGTGCATTGCGACCAGTCATGATCAAGTTTGTCTTTTTGGGACGAGCTTTGACGGTATCTACGACCTCTTCAAGGGATATCCAGCCGTAGTTTATGGCGTATGTTATCTCGTCCATGATAACCATGTCGTACTCTCCAGAAAGAATTTTATCTTTAGTGATCTCCCAAGCATGCGCACCTAGTCGGGCTGTCTCTACGAGGTCTTCTGACTCCCAAGTAAATCCATCGCCGAGAGCTCTCCACTCAATGCCCAGGTGGTCTGCAAGCTTTTTCTCACCCACCTTCCACTTGCCGCTTTTTACAAACTGAACTACACAGACCTTCCAGCCCCTAGCCCAAGCCCTGCTCATAACTCCAAAGGCGGCAGAAGACTTGCCTTTCCCATGTCCTGTATTTATTAGTACTCTTGATTCGACGCGTTCCACCTTTAATAAGCTAGTATCTCCTAGTACATATTCAGGGAATCTGGTGAAACTCCAGAGCTGGCCCGCAACTGTAACCAGGGAGCCAGCCTCATATGCCACGGCAGCGCAGATGCTGGAAGGCGAGGCAAGGCGGTGATCTGGGAGTCAGGATACCTGTTATGTGCTGTTTCTGCAGTTAAGGAGATGCGTGGTTGTCGTCGATTTGACTCTCGTTCTTGGCGGTACGAGGTCTGGAAAGTCTGTATTCGCCGAGACGCTAGTTCACAAGACTCAGAGCCTGGTGTATGTGGCTCCGATGCTTGCTGGAACTCAAGACGTTGAGTTCCAAGATAGAGTGATAGTACATAGGCGAAGACGTCCCGCTACATGGAGTACCTATGAGGCTGACTCTTTGGACGATCTTGTCACGTTTTTGACCTCTGCTTCCACACCAGTCTTGGTGGACTCGCTCGGTTCTTTAGTCGCTAGGGTCATTGTTGAAGAAACTCGGCGACCGAAGGACTACCTTGATAACTTTGTGTCGGCCTTAGCCAACTGTAAGTCTTCCGTGGTGGTTTCGGAAGAAGTAGGTCTTGCAATTCACCCTACCTCTTCCATGGGCAGAGTCTACGTAGACCTCCTTGGGGAGCTAAACCAAAGAGTCGCTGCGATAGCTAATAACGTCGTCTTCGTGGTTGCGGGTATACCACTGTGGATCAAAGGTGAGCAGAGGAGTTCCTATGGCGCTTAGATCTCTTCGATCTTCCCTTTCATTTCTTACTCTGTTGCCGGTGGGCAGACCGGAATATAGTGCCTCTTCTGTTGGCTGGTTCTGGTTCTCAGGGGCCGTCGTTGCTCTCATTGATCTTTCTGTACTGGACGGATCGCGTTTGTTTATGCCTCATATCGAGTCGGCGGTCGTTGCCGTTCTTGCTGACGGGATTATAACTAGAGGTCTTCACTACGATGCCATCTCAGACTTTGGCGACGGTTTTTTTGCACCTCTCCCAAAAGACAAACGTCTCTTAGTCATGGATGACTCCAGGGTGGGTGCATTCGGTGCGATGGGATTGATAGCGGCGGTTCTGCTTCGCATAAGCGCAGTGTCCGCCTTGTCAGATTCACAGGCCCTTATCTTTATTCCGATCGCCATGACCTCTAGATCTCTCATGGCTTTTGCTCTTTGGCTTCTTCCTTCAGCAAAGAAGAACGGATTTATTGTCTACTTCCAATATGACGAGCTTGGTCATAAACGAAGGTTTCCGGTTATGACGGTTTTGTTGATGTTCTTTGGGGCACTGCTATCTCTTGGAGTTGGTTACGTGATCTTTGGAGTTCGATTCTTTGTCGTGGAACTTTCCGAAATAGTCGTCTTCGCTTTGATCATGCACTGGTCGAGGCGATCGATCGATGGGGTTACGGGAGATGTACTGGGAGCTGGTGGACTTGTATCTGAGATCATTTCTCTGGTGGCAGCAACTGCGGTGCTAAGGTGAAAACGCGTTCTCGGAAGACTCCGTCTCCCCTAGTCACGGTGCTGGCGCTTGCGCTTGACCGACAGATTGGAGACCCAATCAACTTGGTCCATCCGGTGGCTTACTTTGGGAATCTGGCTAATTTTGTGGAGAAAAAGCTTTATAAGGACTCTTACATAGCGGGTGCCCTATCCACTATGCTGCTCGTTGGTTTTTGTGGAGCTTTCTCCGCGTCTGTGATTAAGTCGCCTCTTGGAGTAAAGGTTCTTTCCCAGTATTTCTGTATCTCAGATCGACAACTTCGAGATGTGGTCTTGGAGGTAGTACGCCTCGTTGAGGCAAAAGATCTTCATGGGGCAAGGAGAGAGGTTGGCCGAATAGTAGGGAGGTCGACGTCGGAGCTTTCAGAGGCGGAGGTATTGAGAGCGGCCTTTGAGTCATTAGCGGAGAACTCGTCAGATGGGGCGATCGCCCCTATTGTCTATGGAACTTTGCTGGGCGATGCCGGAGCTATTTGTTATCGGGCGATCAATACCTTAGACTCGATGTTTGGTCATAAAAGTGATAGATATCGGCACTTTGGCTACTTCGCAGCTCGACTTGACGACCTTGTAAATCTGTTGCCTTCACGAGTTACTTGGATATGCGTCTATATCCTATCGTCAAGAGTTGAACGTCTTCGTATTCGCAAGGCAACTGTGGATGCCAAAGGCCACCCATCTCCAAACGCTGGGGTAGTAGAAGCTAGCTTTGCTGGCCGGTTTGATGTTCGCATCGGGGGGGTAAACCTGTACGACGGGGTGGCTGAGGAGCGTATACAATTTGGTGGTAATCGGGAGGTGACGACTAAAGACCTAAAAGATGCTGTTGCGTTTGAGAGCCGTGTCGTCGAACTCGCACTCGTAGTTTCGGCGACGTTAGCCTTTCTTCTTCACGGGATGGTTCGAGGGTGGAGACCGTGAGAGCCAAGGCGCTTATGATCACCGGTACCAGCTCAAGTGCGGGAAAGTCCACCTTTGTATGCGCTTTGGGTCGGATACTTAGCGACATGGGGGTGAAGGTTGCTCCATTTAAGGGCCAAAATATGGCGCTTAACTCAATGGTTACGAAATCTGGTCATGAGATCGCACGAGCTCAGTACTCCCAATCTCTAGCCTGTCGGGTCGAGGCAGAGGTGGAGATGAATCCGGTTCTACTCAAACCTACCTCAGAACACTCTTCACAGGTGATTGTGATGGGAAAACCGAGGTTTGAGAGTTCGGGTGTGAGCTTTCAGAAGAGGAAAAAAGAACTTCGCGTGATTGTAGAAGGGGCATTGGAACAACTGCTCTCTCGATATGAGTTTGTTCTACTTGAAGGAGCGGGATCTCCCGCTGAGATCAATCTCTTAGATAACGATCTAGTGAATTTAGGCTTAGCACGGAGATTCAATATTCCGTCGGTCCTGGTCGGAGATATCGAGCGTGGTGGCGTGTTTGCATCGATATTTGGAACGGTTGAGATCCTGCCCAAAGAGCTTTCAGAACTATTTGTGGGGTTTGTCATCAACAAGTTCAGAGGACAAGTTGAGGTCCTCGAACCCGGCCTAAGAGTGCTTGAGGAACGCTGCGATACTCGATGCTTCGGAGTAATGCCATATATCAAGGTGCAGATTCCCGAGGAGGACTCCCTGTCCGCTCAGGAACTCCTGAAAGGATCTAAGGGTGCCTCTTTGAGTCCCTTATCGATCTGCGTAGTGAGGTTACCTTTCCTCTCGAACCTGTCGGACTTCGACCCGTTGGTGTTAGATGATGATGTCCGTTTATCGTTTACTGAGTCCGCAGATGATCTTGATAAGTGTGACCTAATAATCTTGCCTGGAACAAAAAGCACGGTATTGGATCTTGAGTGGTTAAGGAACGTTGGTTTAGATAAAGCGATATCGTTAGCCATAAGCTCTGGCAAAGTCGTACTGGGTATCTGTGGAGGGTATCAGATGCTCGGGACCAGTATCTCAGACGGCGTTGAGTCGGATCGTGAGTATTCGGTGGGGCTTGGACATCTAAATGTTCGTACCGTGTTCTTTGAAGAGAAGATCTTGCGCCAAATCCGAGGCTTTGTAAGTAGCGGAGTGCTGCGAGGCATAGCTATCGACGGATACCAGATTCACAATGGAGTCGTAGAAAACCTTAATGAATCAGCCTTATTTGACGCAACGTATCAAGAAGGCGGTGAAACCGTCGCGACCTCTGAGGGATCGGTCTCAAAGGATCAGATCTTTGGTAGCAGCATCCACGGTGTCTTTGAGAACGACGACTTCAGGGAAAAGTTTCTTTTACATGTGGCTCAACTGTCCCAAAAGAGCTATACACCACAGGGGAAGAAATATAGAGAGATCTTGGATAAAACGTACGACGACGTTGCCGAGGTTGCAAAGGAAACTCTGTTGATAGATGAGTTACTCGTGATGTCCGAGCGCTGGTTCCCATAGTGGCGTCTGGACGTAGTGAAATGGAAAAGTTTTGATAGGGATGGTGGTTTTTTGAAGAAGTTAGCCTATTTTACAAACGCCGATACTGAGCTATTGGCACTTCGCAGCGTGTGGGAACGTCTCCCAGATCGGTTTCCTACGTTATCTGTTCGCTCTTTGGATCGTATGGATCCCCTTGATAGCGAGCTGTTGGAAGATGTAGAGGTAGTGGTAATTAGATCCTTAGGGGGTGTAAAAGGAAACGGTGTCGTAACCTCCCTCGTAGAGATGGCAAACGATCGTAATATACCTGTGCTGTGCTTCCCGGGAGAGAGCTCTTTGGACCTTGAACTTATGGAGTTGTCCTCGGTGGCTGGAGGCACCTGGAAGAGTGCCTTTCGTTACTTAGTAGAGGGAGGTCTAAGCAACCTAGAGAACTTCCTTCGTTTTGTGGCCGACACTGTATGCGGCCACGGTTTTGGATTCGCTCCGGTAGTTGAGGTTCCAAACGTTGGTGTCTTCGACTCGATCTGCGTGGACGAGCCTTTAGGGACCGTTGCCGTTGTGTTCTATCGTGCTCACCTAATCTCTGGGAACACCACCTTTGTCACTGACATGCTTAGAAGTTTTGCATCGGTGGGGTTAGATGTTTACGCCATTTATGCATACTCTTTGCGCCAAGAGGGTATTGAACAAGACGGCGGCGTCGTAGACATTTTGCGGTCGCTCGGCGTAGATGTCGTCGTCTCTACCATGCTTGCGGCGGGTTCTTTTGATGAAGAAGCGTTCTCCTGGGACCCAGGCGTTCTAAAGTCATTAGATACTCCGGTCGTCCAGGCCCTTATCTCTACCCAGCCACGAAGCGTTTGGGATGAGTCATCGTTTGGACTGTCGCCGTTGGATGTTGCGATGTCGGTCGCTGTACCAGAGTTTGATGGCAGGATCATCTCTTATCCGATAGCCTTCAAAGAACTCATCGACAACGATGTCGACTTCGGTGCAGAGATCTTTGGCTATCGGTTGGATTTTGAGAGACAACAGAGACTTTCAAGACTCGTGCTTCGACTCTGTCGACTCCGTAGGGTTGAAAATAAAGATAAAAAGGTAGCAGTTGTTCTCTCCGCATATCCGACAAAGAGATCTCGACTAGGGAACGCTGTTGGGTTAGATACGCCCGTTTCAACGATCAACATACTCGAGGCGATGGAAAACGTAGGCTACACAGTCGGAGGCTACCCGAAAGATGGAGACCGACTTATGGAGATGCTAGGAGAAACCTTGGACTACCACAGTCCTATAGGTTTTGGGTCTCGTGTCGATACTGCACTAGCTTTTCCGACTCAGAGTTACCTTTCTAGCTTTGAAGACTTTCCAGCTGAGCTGCAAGCGCAGCTGGAGGAGGACCATGGGCGAGCTCCAGGTCAAGCCTACGTAAAAGATGCAAAGCTGTACCTTCAAGCCTTACGTTTTGGCAACGTTTTAGTGTGCATTCAGCCTCCACGTGGATTCGGTGATAATCCGATTGCGATCTACCACTCTCCAGAGTTGTCTCCAACTCACCACTACCTATCGTTCTATCGATATCTGGACGAGATTGAGCAGGTGGACGCGATCGTTCATGTGGGAAAACACGGGACCTTAGAGTGGCTTCCCGGGAAGAGTGTTGGCTTGTCAAAGGGCTGCTATCCAGATCTAGCCTTGGGTTCGGTGCCGGTGTTTTATCCCTTTGTTATAAACGATCCCGGAGAGGGTACCCAGGCAAAGAGACGTGTTCACGCAACACTTATCGGGCACATGATTCCCCCGATGACGAGAGCGGAAACGTACGGTAATCTCTCAAGACTTGAGGCTCTTTTAGATGAACATCAACGCTTGACGTCTTTAGATCCGTCTAAGTTGGCGCGCATCAGGGAACAGATATATGAGGTATTAGTACGTTCTGAGATCGATGAAGAGCTTGGTCTCAAGGGCGCTCCTGACTTTGAAGACTCTGGATTTGATGACTTCTTAGTTCACGTGGATGGTTATCTCTGTGAGATAAAAGACGCTCTTATCAGAGGTGGACTCCATATTTTTGGTGAAGCTCCAAAAGATGAGCACCTGATCGACCTTCTTGTCGCTATCACTCGGGAGGACCAACCTGGTGCCGGTTCTCTTCGAGATAAAGCGGCTTTAGTGTTGGGATTTGACCCTACCTATGTGACTCAACTCTCGAAGGTAGAAGAGGTCGAGTCACTTGTAAAAGGTGAGGTAGAGAGGCTTATGCGATCGGGATTTACAACCGACGCTATTGCAAAGGCGCCAGATGCCTTACAAGGGACGTTGACCTGGATCGGCCGAACGTTACTTCCCGCAATCGAGCGCAGTAGTGATGAGCTTACCAATCTCGTGAAAGGGTTAGATGGTAGATTTGTCCCTCCGGGTCCGTCTGGGTCTCCTACGAGAGGAATGTCGAACGCCCTTCCGACAGGGCGGAACTTCTACTCGATCGACCCCAGATCCGTACCTTCTAAACTCGCGTATGAGGTCGGTTGCTCGTTGGCGGATGGACTTATCAAGCGCTACTTTGATGAGACGGGAACTGATCTCAGATCCGTTGGGGTAGTTATATGGGGTACTGCCGCTATCCGTACCGGAGGAGATGACGTTGCTCAGGTACTAGCTCTACTTGGTGTTAGACCTATATGGCACAACTCTTCCCAACGAGTTACTGGTATTGAGGTCATTCCCTTGTCTGAGCTGAAAAGACCTCGAGTCGACGTAACATGTCGAATTTCGGGATTCTTTCGAGACGCGTTTCCTCAGAGTATCAGACTGCTCGATGAGGCATTTTCAGCTGTTGAGGGTCTTGATGAACCTTGTGAGATGAACCCATTAGTGCATGATCGAGGAGTCCCTAGGATCTTTGGCCCAAAACCAAAGGCGTATGGATCGGGGATCCTTCCCCTTCTTGAGTCTCAACATTGGCGTTCTGATGAGGATTTGGCTGAAGTCTACCTTACATGGGGTGGTTACTCATATGGAGGAAACGGCTTCGGATTACCTAACAGGGAAGCCTTTCGAGCTCGACTTTCCGGACTGGAGGTTGCTTCGAAGAACCAGGATAATCGAGAGCATGACATCTTTGACTCAGACGACTATCTCCAAGATCATGGCGGTATGATAGCGGCCGTACGATCCATAAAAGGTGCCGCTCCTAAGGCTTACTTTGGAGACTCGTCTGTACCTAGTCGTCCCAAAGTGAAGTCGTTAGAGGAAGAAGCTTCAAAGGTTATACGTTCTCGAGTCGTTAATCCGAAGTGGATCTCCGCGATGATGAGCCATGGTTATAAAGGAGCCTTTGAGATGGCGGCAACCGTCGACTACGTATTTGGTTATGACGCAACTTCACATATCGTAAAGGACTGGATGTATGAAGCCATAGCTACTTCATATGTGCAAGACGAAAAGGTGGTGGAGTTCTTCAAAACGTCCAACCCCCATGCTCTCACCTCTATCTGCGAAAGGCTGCTTGAGGCAAGCGAGCGTGGACTGTGGTCCGCAAAAGAGGAAACATTGAAGGTGGTACGTGACGCGCTGTTCGAGTCGGAGGGATGGGAGGAAGACAAGTGAATCAGAGCCACTTTCCGTTCTCAGCAGTTGTTGGATTAGAGGAGTTAAAACTCTCTCTTTTGCTTGCACTTGTTGCTCCAGAGATCTCAGGGCTGTTAATCTCAGGGACGAAGGGCTCGGCCAAAACGACGCTAGTCAGATCTGTAAAGGAACTTCTGTGGGACTCCAGCAAGTTCGTTGAGATGCCTCTTGGCGTTACCGAAGATCGAGTAAAGGGATCCATCGATATTGGAAAGACACTCTCTGAGAAGACCGTCCACGTAAAAGATGGGTTACTAGCGAAGGCAGATCGTGGAGTCCTCTATGTGGATGAGATCAATCTCCTACCTGACCATATCGTAGATCTTATCTTAGATGCAGCGGCGACCGGGGTAAACCACGTGGAACGAGACGGCGTCTCCGTTGTCCAAGATGCAAGGTTTGTGCTCATTGGAACGATGAATCCGGAAGAGGGTGAGTTGAGACCTCAGCTGCTCGACCGCTTTGGTCTCTCCGTGGTGGTGAGCGACACACTATCTAAGGATGACCGAATTGAAGCACTAAGGCGCCGACTTGCGTTTGACTATCGCCATCACCAGCTGCTTGCAAAGTACTACGACCAAGACGAAGCCATAAAGATTCAGATCAGTGATGCTCGTTCTTTTTTGGAGAAGCATGATCCAAGTACGCTCGTATCAGAGGAGACCATCTCTTTTTCAGTAGATCTCGCCCTTGCCGTGGGGGCTGAGGGTCTACGAGGAGATTTAACGTTGCTAAAGGCGGCTTTAGCACTGTGCGCTTTGGAAGGGAGAGCGTATATCACAGTTGGTGACTTAGAGAAGGTAGCTCCGCTAGTGTTTGCACACCGAGCTAAAAGGAGTCCCAATGAGGCACCAACAAAAGGAGGCGCAACCGATCGAAAGTCCGAGGGCGACCGATCGAAAGACCGGGGCGAAAGTACGGAGTTTGCCGATCAAGGTACCCGAAAAGACGATAAGAGATCTTCGGCTTCTACCTCTGAAGGCACTCGCGATAGGGGAGCAGAAACAGACGATCTTGGCGAAGGTCCTAATACGGATAGTGACGGAGAGCCAGGAGGCTCAAGTGGTGCCCCCGACTTAGATGTTGGAGAACGTTTGAATGAACTATCCTCAATATTTAGCCGTCCGGGTTCAACGAACTTGGAGTCTTGGAGACGTCTAGGACGTGAAGAGCGAACCGTGTCATCGTTTTCACCAGGTCTATCAATTAATCTCGCGGCCTCTATTTTACGAGCGTTGGAAGGGGAAGAGTCGACCTCTTCGGACCTAGTTATTCAGGAAAGGGCCCTGCTTTTCCGATCTCGTCAAAAGATAGCGGAATCTACCGTAATCTTTGTCGTGGATATCTCGAAATCAATGGGAGTTGAGTCCCGAGTTGCCCTTGTAAGAGAGGTCGCTTCTTCCTTGTTGAGCTCTGCTTATGTCAAGCGTCTAAAGGTTGCGTTAGTAGTCTTTGGTGGACAGGAGGCCACCATAGCACTGAGGCCAACGCGAAGTCTTGAGGTAGTTCGGGCGCGTCTGGAGTCGTTGACATACTTGGGACGAACGCCGCTTGACTCGGCTATCGAAGTATCGAGACAGCTCGCGATCCAAGAGAAGAACAAAGGTGTTGAGCCACTTTTGGTGTTCGTTACCGATGGCCGAGCCAACTTTACCGCTTCTGCAGACTCTCCTTTTGAACGGGCTATTGATGAGGCACGAAAGATTAATAAGGCCGGTATCACTTCGGTTGTGTGCGATTTTGACCTTGGTAAAGGTGGCTCTAGTTATGCAAATAAGATCTCGGTAGAGATGGGTGCAACTTATCTTGAGATGATAGAAGGGTCTGCTGCTGGTGAATAATTCGTCACTCAGATGCTAGGAAGCGAGACTTTGGTGAGGAAGCCGATATCTTCGAGTGTGGCGAGCACTGTGGCTTATACGATTGTTGGTGTGTAAGTGTACAGTAGAGAGGTGTAACGACCTGTTGTGGCTATAAGCGACGAGTTCTTTCGAATCGATGGTCCAAGTACTGTAATTTTGGGGGATAATTTAGAGATTTTAGGTAAGTTGCCTAGTGAAGTCTTTCAGCTAATTTATATAGACCCACCCTTCAACACGGGCCGTATCCAGTCAAGACAGTCCATAAAGACGGTGCGCTCTGAAGGTGGTGCCAGAGTTGGGTTCAAGGGAGCGTCTTACGAGACGATTAAAGGCAAAGTGACCTCTTATGACGACGCGTTTGAAGACTACTGGAGCTTTCTGGAGCCTAGGCTTGAAGAGGCGTGGAGAACGCTGACTGCGACTGGAACTTTGTATCTTCACCTTGACTATCGTGAGGTCCACTATGCGAAGGTTCTACTTGACGCCCTTTTTGGCAGAGACTGTTTCCTCAATGAGATTATCTGGGCGTACGACTACGGAGCTCGGAGTAAGAATAGATGGCCCGCAAAGCACGACAATATATTGGTCTACGTGAAAGATCCACGTCACTACCGCTTCTACTCAAAGGAGGTAGATAGAGAGCCCTACATGGCACCTTCTTTAGTTACACCCGAAAAAGCAGTGCTGGGGAAGCTTCCCACCGACGTGTGGTGGCACACAATTGTGTCTCCCACTGGAAAAGAGAAAACAGGATATGCAACCCAAAAACCTGAAGGAGTACTACGAAGGATAGTTCAAGCTAGCAGCACTAAAGGGGATTGGGTTATGGATTTTTTCGGGGGAAGCGGCACTTTGGGGAAGGTCGCGAGTCAGCTCGAGCGCCGATTTGTTTTAGTCGATAAAAATCCTGAGGCTTTTGAGATAATGAGAGATCGACTCGGCAGCGGATCTCAAAGGCTCCCAATCGTTTATCTCAACACGAATGACGACGTGGATGACTGAACCTAAGTCGAGCCGATCCAAGTTTTGCTCAGTATACCTAAGCCCCGTCTGTTCGTTTAGTTTGTGTACTCAACTTTCAGACCGTAAAGGCTAGGTTTCGAAGTACTCTCTCGGCTTGGTCTAAGTCTCCTGTCAACTCAACGAATCCATGGAGTAAAGAAATATCAGGGTCTACTCTGCCAGCGATAAGACGCATGTAAAGTAACATCTCCATCTCCAATGAGCAGCTCTCATCTTTCTTAGGAGCGACAACCTCTCCACGTCCATCTATGAGAGCAACGGAAAATGGCGGCGCTCCTTTGATATGGAAGCCGACTACTGCTCCGCTTTGCAAAGCTGCCTTTTTCCCGACTACGTACCCCATATTAGACACGGCTTCCAAGTAAGCACGTAGAGCTGCAGCGGTATCTGCACCACCGACGTTACTTAGGGCTTCTCGTATGTCTTGTTCGTGGATCCAGATGTCAAAGACGCGAATTGACATAAAACGTGAGTATGGTACATCACCGATCGGCGACCACCCTAACTTTTGAAAGTCGCTCTCGTCTAAGCCCTCAATGGCGAGTTGCCTTTGCAAAAGCGTCTCTTTTAGCATGGTTATTAGATCTATTGCGTCAAGGGAGCGAAGCTGTGCCACCCATCGTTCGTTCACGCTGCCGATTGGATTCTTGATGTGGCTTAGGCCATCGACGACTACTTCAGGTGGTGGTTCCCCGAGCAGCATCTTTTCGACTCCTACTATGTGAGCTATTACGTCTCTAACGGTCCAACTTGGACACGAGGTCGGCATGTCGAACGTGTCCTCGTCGAGAGAGTCCACGATCTTGACAAAGTTATGCCATGAATCCTTTAGGTCTGCTATAACGTCTCGTCTGTCGTAGTTTGGGATCAATAGTGAACTCATGGTTAGCGCTTTCGGGAGGTGCAGATGGGATCTAACTGTTAGCTTTGATTCTATATGAGGAAGGTTAATCTTTCTAGTCGTTCACTAGGACTAGACCTTAGATGGATGCGTTAAAGTACTGCTATTGGGACGAGTCTCCCTTGTGGGTACTTATATGTAGCCTTAGGCTTAGGTCTTGAACTAAGTTGTATCAATGACCTCAGATAGATCCTATGACCGTCTAAGTGAAGAAATCATTGAACAGCTAAGTGGACCGTCTTTCCAAGGGTTAGCGACCTTTGCTAAAAGACCTTTTGTAGCCTCAGTAGAGGATTTGGACAAGATCCACCCGGACGTGGCTATCGTTGGAGCACCTTGGGACGATTCGACGACAAATAGGCCTGGAGCTCGGTTTGGACCTCGAGCCTTACGGGCTCTCGCTTATGGACCTGGTACCTATCACCTTGATCTAGCTATTGAGATCTTTGAATATCTGTCGGTAGTTGACTTCGGGGATGCAATATGTTTTCCTGGACTGACTGAGATCTCACACAAAGCCATAGAACAAAGGGTATTTGAACTCGCCAAACGTAAAATCCTGCCGATTGTGCTGGGTGGGGATCACTCCATAACCCTTCCATCTGTAACTGCGGTAGCTCGGGCCTACGGATGGGGACGAGTTGGTGTAGTGCACTTTGACGCGCATGCAGATACTGCTGATACTACTGGCGGAAACCTTTTAAGCCATGGTACGCCCATGAGACGCCTAATTGAATCGGGAGCTGTAAGAGGTGAGAACTTTGTGCAAGTGGGCCTTAGAGGCTACTGGCCTCCGCAAGAGGTGTGGGAGTGGATGCGATCTCACGGTATGCGTTGGCATATGATGCAAGAGGTCTGGGAGAAGGGATCTGTTTATGTTATAGAACAAGCGATCTCCGAGGCTTTGGAGGGGTGCGACGCCGTCTACCTCTCCGTTGATATCGACGTCTTGGATCCCGGTTTTGCGCCAGGAACCGGTACGCCAGAGCCAGGTGGCATGATCCCTTCAGACCTTCTTCGGGGAATAAGGAGGATCGTTGGATCGGTAAATCTGGTGGGCATGGATGTAGTTGAAGTCTCACCACCGTATGACTCATCTGAAATAACGATAAACAACGCCCACAGAGTAGTCCTTGAGGCACTGGCTGCTCTAGCTAATCTAAAACGCTCGCAAACGTGAAGGCCAACTGGCTTTATAGTATCTAAATATTTATCCAAGGAGCCTATATAGGCTCCTTGGATCTGACTGGACGGTTATGTCTCCTGAACGCTCGACACGTGAAGTCGGGCCACCGTTGCGCTGTATCTAAGCAGGCGTCTGAGGGATGGCAAAGATACCACCTTTTGCGTCAACGTCTTTTACTCTGAAGAGCTTGTTTCTAAGAGTTCATTCTCTTTGGATACTCCTCTTCGAGCTAGGAGCCAGTAGATTAGTGCGCCCGCGGCGAGGCCCGTAAATATGGAGAAATCAGCTCCGCCTCCTGAGGTTTTTGTAGTTGTGAGGTTCGAGATAGGACTTATGTAGTGTGGGTATGCGTCGAGCGCCATTAGCGCGGCCACCATACCGCCTACCTGAGCGATGATTGCGGGCCAATGTATCCCGTTCCCTCTAAAGTAGAGGCCGCCCTTTGTCTTCTGAAGATCTTCAGGAGAGTAGCGCATCTTGCGGAGTAACCAGTCGACGAGATATATCGCTGTCCAAGGCGCCACCCACACGATGATGAACAGGATGAATTCGTTGAGTAAATTATTGAATGAACTCGCAAATACTGCATAAGCTGCGAGCGCAGTACACAAGACGGTATCTAAGATAACAGCCTGCCACCGCTTTAACTTTAGTCCCAACGCTTGTAGCGTTACTCCAGATGAGTAGAGATCTAACGAGTTGATGGCGAAGATCTGGACGATCGCAACCACCAGATACGGCCAAAGGAACCAGCCGGAAAATGCATGGGCCATACCGGTTATCGACGCATTTTGGCTGCCTACGAACGTTGCTACAGCGGCTCCCAGGACCATCAGGAGGACTGATGGAATGTAGCTACCTAAAAATACCGAGAGTACTGTGGCCTTTTTAGAGGCTCCTCTCGGCAGGTATCTTGAGTAGTCGTTGCCGTTTTCGGTCCACCCAAGTCCTGATGCAGAGATTATAAAGGCGAGACCCTCAAAGTACACTTGCCATGAGGCACCGTGGCTGACGGCGTTTAACTTCACTTTAGTGACTGTCAAAACCGCAAATACGATGAAAAGTGCTACGAAGGGCCAGAACAATAGTCGTAGTGTCTTTAGGATCTTTTCGTGTCCATAAAGTGGAAGAACTAGCTGGATAAGACCTGCCCCAACCACAAAGGCGATCTTGAGCGTAGTTGAAGGGTGGACCACTCCTGCCTTGTCAGCAAGTGCCAGAGCCGCAAGAACTATAATAGCGACCCCCTCGGTCTCAAAACCCACTTGCGTGAGCCAATTGAAGAACGCTAAGAGCTTTGAGCCTTGTACTCCAAATGGCGCCCGATTGATGGTAAACGTCGTGGTTCCTGCCTCTGGTCCTTGTAAGGAGGTGAGCCCAAGTAGCACGTAGGATAGGTTCCCAATCAAGATTATTGATACTGCTTGTAGAAAGGTAAAGCCAAAACCGTAAAGGACTGCTCCGTAGACGAGATACTCCACGTTAAATAAAGCTCCGGACCACATCCAAAAGAGGTTGTGGGGTTTAGCCCATCTCTCATCCTCGGGGATATAGTCGATCCCTCGCTGTTCAATGCCGACTGGCCCTGCTTCGGCTACTGGAATCTCCAGCGCTTCTCTCAAATTTCATCCTCCTTGTGCGTGGTTCGTACTTAACTTACTGCCTCTTATGATGCTGCATTCTAAGAGATATATTGCCTGCTCCCAAGTGACCTTTAGTGCGAATGCAACTCTCGCACCCTTGGCGGGTTCTCCTCTATCACACATAATACGCCAATAGTGATAGTTTCGTTCTTACCTCACCAAGCGTTGTCAGTGCAGATGCACTGGACTTATCTGTTCTTTTTAGATGGTAAGTCAACTCATCATCTAAAAAGTCACTTCTACCAGATGATCTGGGAACGAACGGGACGCTGGTCTCAACTCGGAAAGGTCTGGTATCTGACCAGTAGTAGATATCTGGGACTTCCGATTTGAGCAGGGAATTTAGTCAGTCCTAGCCACATGCGAGGGGTGAGTTTGGGAGGATCAAAGGGTTCTGCCAAAATGGGTTAATCAACCAACTCAACTTGGAGAACCTCTGTGGAACAAATCCTATCCGAATTACAGAGATCCTGCTCGGTCTCGAAGATGTCAATTTGATCGGTGTCGATAAAACTCCCTCTTCGAGTCCACATCGAATATCGAGGTGAACGACCAAGTGTCCTGTATCTAGTGGTGAAAGCTACTCAAGGGAACCTACGGCTAGAGCTCATTGACCTACCATGCTTTGACCGTCCTGTTAGACTCATCTGGCACAAGCACTTGTGGATCTGTACCTATGTGAACTGTCCTGCTCCTTCATGGGGTGATATAGATTCACGGATCGCAGCTCCAAGGCTCAAACTCACCGATAGAGCAGGTAGGTTCGCAACACGAGCAGTCGAACAAGATAGTCGATCGGTAGCGAGAGAGTTCGATTGTGACTGGCACACAGTGAACGATTCCGTCTGTGCCTATGGGGCTCCTCTTGTTGGTGACGAGAATCGTTTCGGTGATGTTATTGCACTTGGTCTAGATGAGACCCTGTTTTATCGTAAAGGTCCCTACCACACCCAGCAGTGGTCCACCTCAATCTAAGACGTACAACTCTGCTTGATGTCGTTCCTGGTAGAGGAGGAGAGAGTCCAAAGAAGTGGATAGCCAATCAACCCAAAAATTGGTGTGACACCATCAAGTGGGGAACACTTGATCTCTCTGGTCCTTACAAGTCGGTCTTTCGCTCTGTGTTACCCAACACTACCTTGGTCGTCGATCCATTCCATCTGATACAGCTTGCCAATAAGCGCCTTTATGAGTGTAGGAGACAGGTACAACAAGAGGTCCTTGGCAACAGGGGAAGAATAGGTGATCCTCTCTATCGCATCAGACGACTCCTAAACATGGCCAAAGAAAGACTTGCCGAAGGTGCCAACGAGAAATTCACTCGTCTCTTTGAATTAGGTGATCCAAATAACCAGGTGGATATCGCATAGAGAGCGAAGGAGTCACTAAGAGAGCACTACATCTATCGTGACCCAGATCTCGCCAAAGATCACCTCGACGCTCTCATCTATGACTTTACCGACAAGGAGTGACTAAAAGAGGTCAAAGTACTTAGGAAAACACTTTCGTGCCTAACACGACGAGATACTCACTTGGCACCAAGCATTCCCTCTCATCAAACGCATTGCCTTTGGCATGACAAACTTTGCGAACTTATCCGATCAGAGCGTCTCTGATGGCTAAAACCCAAACTGGTCGCTCTTGGCTAAGGGTAATGCCAGTTCCTCCATTCATTGGGTTTTCCCCAATAGGCGAGAACTCTTGCACAATCGAAGATCTCTGATGAGTTCGTGCCTCTCTGCCTGTTCATAGGTTTTTGTAACTTGAACTCAGCTAATGGATCGTTCTCTCTTGTCCAGCACCACTGAACGATACTCGATCTACCGATTTTCGGTTGACTCCGGTACTGGATTCCCGCTAATTTCCGGAGACACGCTATACCTTGAATGGTAGGCGTATTGCCCGGTTGTATCGATACGCATTTCCAGAAAAAGAAGCACCGGTCCAAGGTCGAGTTTTAATACGATTGCGCTGTACTCTTTGTTGTCGAAAATCGACATCTCCTATCCTGTGATCTGGTATCTAAAAGGGTCAACTTCTTTTGGTACACCATGGCCACAGCAGAAACGTATACCAACCCTAGCAATTAGAGAGCTTCTTTGTGTTAGCGCTTTGCTACCTTTATCTTGGAGTCATTCGAAGGGCTTGGAGCGATTCAACTTGAAATCTTGGCACCTCATATGAAGTGGTAACTGGCGAGAATAGTCCAGATTGACCATCCAAACTCCAACGTGCATTCCAAAGTAGCGTGGCTGCTACGGTGTATGTGCCAGGGTCCGACCAGTCTATGACTATTCCTCCTGTGGGCCAAGGATAGCCAGGAGAGGTGAAAGGTCCGAGAGTTTGAGAACCTATGGACCTCTGTTGATCGTAGGTACTTTGTATAGTGACAGTAAGTTCAATCGATGCACTTGCAGAGATGACAAGCTCCCCATAAGGTGTGGCGTCAGAAAATGTTTGCAGTAGTGGAAACTGCGTCACGACGTAAGAGGGAACCCCAACGACCCCAAGGCCGGGAGGTATCACAAAAGTTGGTGGCGATAAGTAATGCATGTAGATTTTGGACCATAAAGCTGTTAGATAAGAAGACAACGATGGAGCTGACGAGCTTGATGTGCAAAGTTGGTACCGAGCGAGAAGCCGACTCCAAAGTGTCTGGGCGTATGAGAGTTCCATCTGATAATCATAGATGTTGGAGGTTGTGTATGTAGTGTAGGTGATGCATACTTTGGCATATGAGTTTGCTGTGTGAGTGACGAGCTCGGGTATGTAGATGGGCTGTATCTGTGTGTCTTGAGGCGATCTTGTGGACCTAGTGGAACCTGAACTGCCTGTCACTTTTACGCCGATACCAGATCCTCCTTGTATCGGTTGAATTGGTGTTGGTTGAGCGAATTGCGTCGGGAGAACCCGAAGTGTATGTGTCTCTCCAACCGTTAGTGCGATTAGTAACGCCAGAGACATACTTTGAAGTATGGCGCGCTTTATCCAGCTCATAGTGCCCTCCTTGGCTAATCTTTAGACATCCTGTCTTTCTCTAGTCGACTCTATCAGAGTTATGGACTCGCTGTCTTAGATATCTACCACAAAACTCCGTAGGTAGATGATGCCTCGCCGGACTCCGACATCGGTTTCTTAGGTATATTTTCCGCTTAGGTGCGGCCACTATATGTGGTCGCTAGTGGAAAGTCATGGGAGTAGACGCCTGTCGATTTGGCGATGCCAAACCAACGCTCTTCCATCAACAGAAGGACTGGCACTTCGAAAGAGGTGTAAACTGCGTATTAAATTTTAGGAGACATATAAAGAGGCGCGATGAGTGATCAAAGGTCTGTACCTAGAGAAAAGAAGTGACTCTACTCAACTGCTTTAAAGATCCTCAACCTGGACCCGATATCTATCTGCAAGGGCCTGGACGCTTGGGTTATGATTTTAAGTCAAGCTTTGATCTTAATAAAAGAGTATCCTTGCCGCGTGAGAGGCTTGCTGCTCGGGGCAAGCGGATTCGACCTGATGAAAATAGGCAGTGGGGCGTCTATGGATAATTGTGGCTGGCTATCCATCTTTTGAAGTTCTTTACCAAAATGGGGTGTGAGTCGCAATGTCTCTGGCTTTAGCCATAGGGATGTAGAGCCCCACCATAGCGAAGCCCTAAGACCTGCGCTC
>JAJYHJ010000178.1 GCA_021784785.1 Actinomycetes bacterium
GCGAGGATTCTTGCAGAATCGAAGATCTTTGACGAGATAACGCTTCCTCTTGGCCGTCGATAGGTTTTAAGCTCTTGTACCCAACGAACTGATCATTCTCTCTTGCTCAGCGCCACTGCACGATACCCGGTTTACCGATTCCTGGTCGATTCTTGCCCCTGATTGCCGCTAATTTCCGAAGACCCGGATAGGTATCAAAACACTGTCCTAGAAGGGCAATTGCGGGCCCACCATGTTGATGGTTAGGGTTCCAGGGCCCAACACATCTGACGCTAGGTTCGAAGATGCTTGGCTCGACTGCACGATAAAAGAATGGCTCATACTCCGGATTGCTCAACATATCTCTCACCATATCTCTTGTGAGCCAGGACTCAGATGCTAGCTGGTACTGTCTTTATACCTCAATCTGCGGCACACGTCAAGGTTGTGGATATTTGGATATGCATGTAAGGTCAAGTGTCTATGTCTGGAAAAGTCAAAGGAGTTAAGATCAATAGCGCGATCTTAGGGAGTGCGTTTGCCAAGTAAAGAGCAGATGGAGCAAGAGCGAGACTTGCATGAGCGACTGCAACGTTTTGCATCGTCGGTAGGTATTGACCTTAGCGCTGATACCGACAGCACCAATACCGAAGAAGATCCTTCCTTCGATGTGATTGAGTATTTGAAATGTATCGGTTTCTACAATAACCAGATTGCGGCAACTTTCTTTGAACCGCCGCGTGTTGCCCTCTTTGAGAATATCGTCGACCTGCCAGAGGCGTTAGAGCGTTATTTGAAAGTTCGCGCGATATCGCCGTATGTCCATCAAAAAGAGGTTGTTTCAGAGATTCGTTCTGGTGCCAACGTTGTCTTGGCGACGCCTACCGCGTCCGGCAAGTCACTTGCTTTTAATCTCCCCACTTTCGAAAAGTTAATATCTGACGGCGAAGCGACCGCTTTGTACCTTTATCCGACCAAGGCGCTCGCTCATGACCAAATTGACTCAATTATGCAGATGTTGAAGGATGCCTTGCTCCCAATTTCAGTCTCGGTATACGACGGTGATACTCCATCTGACGAAAGATCTTCGATTCGGGAAAATAGTCGTATCATAATTTCTAATCCGCACGCGATGAACCTGTATCTGGGATGGCCACAGGGGTGGCAGAGGTTTTTGGCTCGTCTGAAAATTGTGGTCATTGATGAGTCTCATACTTACGGAGGTGTTTTTGGATCCCACGTCGCATTGCTCATGCGAAGGTTGAGACGTTTGGTTAGGTACTTCGGAGGTGATGAACCACAGTTTCTTTTGGCGTCCGGTACCATCTCCAACCCTCTGCAACACGCGGAGAAGCTTGTAGGGCAAAACTTTAGGCTTGTCAACCTCGACGGATCGGCTCGTATGCCCAGGCATCTAGTACTTTGGGACGCACTTCGTTACCCAGATCTTTCTGTTACAGCACAGTCCGCACTGTTGGTCAAGCACCTTGTAAGAGGGCGCCGTAGAGTGATAGCCTTTTCGGACTCTCGACAGTCCGCGGAGAGGCTCGCTCGCCAAGCATCGGACCGATCTAATTCAGTAGTGTCTTATCGAGCAGGTTATCCAGCGACTGTCAGGAGAAAGATTGAGGCTCAATTAAGAGACGGTGAGATAAAGGCAATCTCATCAACATCAGCCCTGGAGGTAGGGATTGACATAGGTTCGATCGATTCCGTAGTCCTAAATGGATTTCCAGGTTCAATAGCGTCTCTTTTGCAACGAGCGGGTCGGGCTGGTCGAATGGGACAAGAGTCGTTGATAGTGGTTGTTCTTGGAGACGACCCGACCTCGAGATTTTTGGTCAACAATCAGGTAAACCCGTTCTCATTTCATCCTGAAAGCGCGGTTATCGAACCATACAACAGATATGTTCTTCAGTCGCAACTTTCCTTAGTGGCAGCCGAAGCCCCGCTACTTATTGGGAAAGATAGTTATTACTTTGGCGAAAGGTTGTCTTTTTCTGTCGACGATGCACTCGAAAGTGGATATCTGCAGAGGTCAGCGACGGATGGAACTCTCCTTCCTAGTCACAAGGTTCCCCACCGCCACCACAGCTTTATCGTTAGTTCCGGACCTCGCTATCGTGTGGTGTTTCATGATAAGGGTAAGACTAACGCCCATGAAGAACATATTTCAAAAGACCAAGCCCTTAGAGAGGCCTATCTGAAAGCAGTATTCCCCCATCAAGGTGTGCTTTATCGCATCAAGTCGGTAGACCATGAAAAGCGCGAGATTCACGCCTATTTAGAGAGCCAGCATACCTACACGGTGGCGCAGACACTAAAGAGTGTGGTTCCAACTCGAACAGTAGAACAACGGGAGTTTCCCCAGATGTACAGGCTGGTTCTTGAGGAGGTTAGAGTTATTGATCAAGTCCTAGGTTATAAGGAGTTTGTTGGATCGCCTCCCGTAGAGAAAAAAGGGCGTGTTGTAGGTCCTTCTACTAGCTTTGAAACATTGGCTGTAACGTGTCAAATCGAAGTTAACGCTAAATTCGGTTCTTACGCTCCTGAGTACCTCTTCGCTGGGGTTCATGCTTTGGAGCACTGCTTTATCAAAGGCGTTGGATCCATCGCATTAGCACCTGCCTCTGATGTATCGGGAGTTACGGTCCGAGGAGACGACCAACCTCGATTTACTATCTATGAGCAGACTCCAGGCGGTAGCGGAGTCTCTGAAGTCATATTCGAGCGATGGGTAGAGCTGCTAGAAATTACACGTGCGATATTGACGAAGTGTTCATGTGAAACCGGCTGTCCTTTTTGCATCTTGGATTCCTCGTGCAGAGAGAACGATCTGTCAAAAGATATGGCACACAAGATTGCACATACTTTAGTACCTAAAGGCGCATAACTATAACTTGTTTTAGACTTAATGTTATGTGCTAACGTGGATGAGGGTATTTAGAAAATAAAGATTCGAGATCTATGAGTTGAACCGCACCGAGACTGACAATCTAGCGTTAAAAATATTGAGGGCTTCATCCACGTACGCTAGTAGAGAAGAAGCGATTCAAACTTTAATCCGTGAGCTCGGCCGTCTTCCCTTTATGAATGCTGCTGCTTTTGTGTCGGTTGATCAGAATTGCCATGTGACTCCACTTAATCCATCTACGAGATGTTCAGAACTCGATGAACTCCTGACAAACAGATCCGCTGACGAACTGAAGGAGTTGTTCGGTGTTGATCCAGGTGAGCAATCAGGCGCTCCAAGGTATGCCTATCAAGAACTGATGATAACAGACATAAGCCCTGGACCGTCTGCTCGGCGCCTCACAGCAGTCATCTATTTTATATTGGAAGAAGCGGGCCAGAAGGTATACCTTGTACTCACCTCACGTTCTCCGCATGCCTTTGTAAGACCTTACGTCGACAGAGTACGTTTTATATTTGAGATCTCGAAGAAGGTCCTTTCTACCCACGCTCCCCTTTTCGATGATAGAGCGCTCGCGTCTAACGCAGAGATGGCGAAAGCGGAGTTTAGCTTTAGACGCCTTTTTGAGGACCTTGAGGTTCCGATCGTACTCCTAGCTGCTGATTTACGGGTTATCTTAGCAAACAAGGCGTTTTTTAGACTACACGAGAGCCAGCCCGAAGACCTAGTGGGTGCAACTATTAATGAGCTATTACATCCACTTGATGAGGCGAGCCAATCGTTGATCGACGCTGCTGCTGATTTACAATCTTATGCGAAAGGCCTCCTTCAAAGGACTATGCTGATAATTCCTAGACGATCACCGCCTAAAGTAGTGGTTGCAAATCTAACAAAGATCGATTCCTTGGTTGGATATAGCCAAGTCTGGGTAGCTGTGCTACAGGACTTTGACGAGGAGTTTGAAGGCCTTAGGCAAAGTGCCTACTACACCGATAAGCTACGAAGTGCTTTGGGCACTGCTCCGATAGAGATATTTCTCACAACGCCGGCTGGGGTTGTGTTGGAAATGGAAGGGGCGCTCCAAAGCTTCAAAGATATCCTATCGTCTTCGCCAGATCACAGAGATAACCTACAAGACACTCTTCAGACGTTGGGGATGGGCCGTGCTATCTGGAGAAAAGTACTTGAAGGCACACCTCAGAGTTTTGCAGTTGAGTGGCAGTCTTTGAGGTTTCGAATCTGGCTGTCGTTAGTGCAAGGTCATGAAACCCATAAATCTTTCCATGTCGCGGGTGTTGTAGCTGACGTCACCTCCGCAAAGGTTGCCGAAGAGATTTTGTTTATTCGCGAGCGAGCTATCCATGAGGTTCGAGTTCTCTCCGAGTACGCTCTAAAAGAGCTAGATGAAGCTCATTGGCAGTCGTTGGTTGATAGTGCGAAAATATACGTCAACGACCTTGTTCGTTCTGAACGTCTACGACTAGGCAAGAACCCTCTTTTGCAAGTAGAGATGGAGAGTATATTGAAGCTTTTTATCTCACAGATAGTGCAAGTTGGCGAGGTTAGAAGACGTACTTTGGAGTCGAAAGAAGAACTGGAGGTTCTGACCTATGTGAATCCAATCTTGGATATCTTTAATAGGCGACGTCTCTTGGAGTCAGTAGAACGTGATGGATTTGACACATTGGGTGCAGATCTCGATTTTACATTGGTTGAGCTCCCTAATATTGAACAGCTCCGAGATGTACTTGGCGTTCAGCTCAAAGACCAGCTCCTTTTGTCTGCGTTGAGAAAGGCAAAGAATGTCCTTGGGGACTGCTTTCGGATCTACTCACTTACTCCAAGCGAGTTGATGATTGTAGCTAAGACAAAAAAGGGCAACCATGAGAAGATAGCAAATGCCTTACATGCAATTGGGATGCCATGTCAAGTCTCTGATGTCTCGGCTTCGATTAAATACAACTTTTCAACCCTTCAGATAAATGATTTTGAACCAACTGAGTTTTCAAGACTTTACAATCAACTTCTTGAGTTGCTTGTCAGTGAAACTCACGCGTCTATGATTGGCGGTCTATCTGAACGGCAGAGTTCCATCAAGTGGACGAGCGCAATGAAGTCGTTGACAGAGCGAGTTACGGCCAAAAGCTTAGTGCATCGTGCAGAGGTTGCTTTTGACGTAGCAACCAGGAAAATTCGATTGGTGGAACTAGTTACCCCCATCCGAGAACTAGCGAAGCTGTCGATTAACGATCCCAGTCCCGTTGCCGCCTTGTTGTGTAGCGGGATGTATAGTAGCATTGAGGCTGCTGAGGTTGCGGCTATTTTAGAGCTTGGACAACACCTGCAGTTTCTCGAAAACATTGGCCTTTGCATCAACGTAGCTCCAGCTTCCTTGCTTGACGGGTCTGCAAGGTCTGCTTTCTCTGTAAATCGATTGACGATCCCTAACTCGGTAAAGTTCGTACTTGATATTTCAGAGAGACATCTCATGAGGTATGAGATCGGTGAAGTCTCTCGAGCTGTCCACCATAGTAAAAGACTAGGTATTCAAGTTGCGTTGGACGAGGTTGGACGTGGGTTCTCGTCCTTTCAACTTCTTCAAGAGGCAAGGTTCTCTTACATAAAGATTTCCAAGGAGCTCTATAAAACACAAATCGGACAAAGCCACGGCCGAGAGTTGGCAAGCCACCTCGCTAAGCTATCAAAGGAGATAGGTGTGACTCCAATCGCAACTGGAGTGAGTAGTTCTGAGGACTCTTTAGGGCTTCGGCGACTTGGCATCACCGTGCAGCAAGGACCATATATAACTAAACTTCTTTTTGAGAATGAAGCAATTGAGGCGCGCGAGCTACCGATCTTGCTCAAATACAGGTTCGCCGACGACCTGCACCTTAATTAGGTTGGTGCGTCCACTAACTCCAAAAGGAATACCGGCTACAACTAATACGAGATCCCCTTTTTTTGCAAGCTTCATCTCGACAGTCTTTATGACGGCTTCGACCATAGCGTCCTCTCCTCTAAAAGATGAGGTTAACACGAACGGAGTAACGCCGAAGCTAAGAGTCAAGGATCCCGCAGCTTCAGACGTCGCTGCAGCGCCAAGGACTTCTACGTCAGGTCTAAACTTCGATATAACTCTTGCACTATGTCCTGACTCTGTGACCGCTACTACTGCTTTTATCGGAAGGGTCGCACATATCTGCTGAGCGGACAGTGCGATAGCGTCCGCTACGGTATGAGTTAAAGGCATAGGCCGTTCGAGGTGAGTAAGAGATACGTTTGTGAGTTCGCTCTCAGCCCGCCTTGCAATACGGTCCATATACGACACCGATTCCAATGGAAACTCCCCTGCAGCGGTCTCCGCTGACAACATGATTGCGTCCGTACCGTCAAAGATTGCCGTCGCGACGTCAGTAGCCTCGGCCCTAGTCGGCAATGGTGCATGTACCATCGATTCCAGCATCTGCGTCGCGGTTATAACCGGCTTACCTATCTCATTGCAGAGGTGGATAATACGTTTTTGTTCAATAGGGACGTCTTCTGGGGCTATCTCTACCCCGAGGTCGCCCCTCGCTACCATGACGGCGTCGGACTCCATTACAATCTCTCTGATCTCTTTAAGCGCTGATGGCCTCTCGATCTTGGCAACTAATCTAGGCTTATGGTTGCCGGTGTATTGGTTGACGGTTTCACGAGCTTCGATCATGTCGAATGCGCTACCAACAAAGGAGATCGCGATAAAGTCAAAGCGTTCCTCGCATGCAAAGGCGATGAGTTCTCTGTCTTTCGGCGTTAGAGCTGGAATCTTTACGTGAGAGTCTGGAAAGTTTACTCCTTTGCGAGGTGTAAGAGTACCAGCAATCGTCACACGTGCTGCTACGGCTCCTCCTGGTATTACCTCTACGACCTCAGCTTGAACTACTCCGTCTGCAAAGCTAATCCGATTTCCCACCTTAAGCTGTGGTACTACTCCTAGGGATGTGGTCGATATCATCGCATCCACGTGGCTTATCGAGGTTGCATGTGAGAGGCTTTCTCCCTCAACGACCCCGATGAGTTCGTCTTCGGATAGTTCTAGTACTTGAGTTGAAAGATCGGTGATTCTAAGCTTTGGACCTGGGATGTCCGCCAAAAGACCGACCACCTTGTCAAGCCTTCTAGAAGCTTTTCGGACGTTCGCGCATATCGTCCTGTACTCGGCTCGGCTTCCATGGGAGAAGTTAACTCTAGCAACGTCCATACCAAGTCGTATCATCTCTTCGATGGTTTCAGGTGCAAATGAACTAGGACCGATTGTGCAGACTATTTTTGTCTTTCGCATAACACGTTCAAACTACCGTGTCAAATCATCGTTTCAATAGAAATTCTCAAATTCGATGAGAAGTTTTAGAGAATCATCTATCGGAGAGTGAAGTTATGCCAGTGCAGATAAAGTCATAGCAGAAAGCACAAGTAGTCCTCCAATCACTTCGCCAGTGTCGATAGGAAGTCGATCAACCACAACAGCGAAGAGTGCGGCAAATAGTGGTTCTAAGTTGTAGATGATTGCCACTTCGGTCGATGACATATGTCTTTGAAAATATGTCTGAGTGACTAGTGCTAGTGCTGTAGCTAAGGCGCCACCAACGACCACAGCAGTCAGTACCGTTGGGTTCATAAGGTTGGCGATAGCATACGAAGTCGCAGGTGACTTTGTGTCGTAAGGTGACAGCGAGATAATGCTTGATAAGACTGCGACCACTGCTACCTCTATGGCAACCGCGCTTACTGGATCTAAAGTTGGATCAAACGTCTCTGTGAAGACGATCTGCAGAGCGAACGCGATGGCAGAGGTCAATGTTAGTAATTCTCCTACAAGGTTAGAGGTTGACAGCGGAGACGACAAGAAATATAGGCCGACAACTCCTAGGACTACTGCAAAGATATGGAGCAACTTGATGCGTAAGCCTATAAGTACCGCCGCTATGGGAACTACCGCAACAGAAAGACCAGTGATAAACCCCGAACTTGAAGGTGAGATTAATCGGAGCCCAAGCGTTTGAAAGCAATATCCGAGAAATAGTAAGAACCCTACTGCGTAGACCTTTTTAGTTTTTAGGGCTACCATGAAATGCTTCCTTCGAAACCTAGCTACTCCTACTAACAAAATCAGCATGGCGAGCGTAAATCTTAGACCTAGGAATGCGAACACTCCAACATGGGCGAGAGCAGACTTGTTTAGGACGAACGTCGAGCCCCATATTGCGCAAATAACGGAGAGTGCTATGCCACCGGTTAACTTCGAGGTTTTGATCTGTTTCCCGGACATGTTTTCCTGCTGTGTTATACCTTCCTAAAGCCAGCTTGCAGCCTTGTCACCCCATTGGCTGTGTATGAGAGCCTTTGAGTTTATAGGTGCATCACTCGTGTCGCGTTACTTTGAGTTGCCGTTACATCTAAGTGATAGCTAGACCGTCATACCAAAGTTATAGGTAGCCCGTTCATCTAGATTTACGTTTCGCAAGGCTCTGGCCTTGGATTTGATTCTCACGGGTCCAAAAGTCATTCTCACCTTGCCAAGTATTGCCAGTATCGCTACTGGTCTTATAGTCTTTCTCCCGATGATGAGTCATCCTGTCAACAGCCGTCTGTCCCTAATGACCCCGATACGGTCAAGGTGCTAACCTCGAGGTGCAAGCCTTATGATAGCGAAACTCCGTGCCAGATCTCATGTTCCGAAATGTTGCCAGGAGAGCCTCTTCCCTTTGAGAAACAGGTGGAAATCGCCCGTCCGTTCCTATATCGATTTCTTTGGTTCGTGGCGCGGTGTAAAGACTCACAGAGTACTATGTTCGAGGAAGGGGGTCAGATGTCTAAGATAGCCGGTCTACCAGGGTCTTCCGAGATCCTTGAGTTTAGTGAAAAAGTTATCTATCTCGTTATCGCCGTAACTCTGATAGTGATGTCGATCGTATCCTTGGTGAGTTCAACGTCATCACTTATGAAGGTTATTTTCAACGGTGATGTGATCTTAGGACTTACTTCGGTCCTCAATGACGTTCTCTTTGTAATTATTCTTATGGAACTCCTAGGTACGGTTATTACACACCTCTCTGAAGGAGGATTCCAACTCAGGCCTTTTCTTATTATCGGCATAATCTCTTCAGTGCGACGCATACTAGTTCTTGGAGCACAGCTTTCGACGACGAGACGTCTGTCGCAGACCGTCTTCGATCACTCACTTATTGAACTAGGCGTTGACGCTCTGATTGTGGTTATTTTGACTGTTGCTCTATATTTGGTACAGCGCATACGTAAGAACTCAACCAGTGAGGAGAACGCAACTTTATACGGCGAGTCTTAGTTAACTTCTACTAAAGCCATAATTTCGACCGACTATCCGGCTCGGACGAAAAGGACCAACAACTCCTAAGATGTCCTTTAGCTTGGCATGCGGACTCCTATAAAGTGAACTTCATCTAACTCTGAAACTTTTCAATTACACTACCCGTACTATGAGTTCCCGGAAGTGAGTGAGAAGGCGACTATACAGGCAAGGCCCCGACTTGAGAGTACGGGAGCTTTGGCGAGCTGTGAGATGAGTCCCTGATTCTTAGAAACCATTGGCGCTTACAATGTTAGAAAAAATGTAGCGGAGCCTTCTATGTGGTTTGTAAAGATGGACATACGATGTCCAAAAGGATCTGATAGCTGAGTTCGCCGGAAAATCAAACGAGATCTCTCGAGGGATTGCGCTTATAACAAGGGCCCAAACAAGATCGAAGTTCCGATCTGATCTAACAGATAGTCACTTGACGCCGGTGAGCTAGGCATACGTTACTTGCACCGCATTGCAGAACCTTAGATGGCCTTGAGGTTCTCCATCCTTTAATGATTAGGCGGTTGATCGAAACTCAGACGTGGCTTTCTCGCAGCTAGCGCCTCATCTAGCCTCCGAGTCGGTGTGTTGACCGGTGCTTGATGTAATGCTTCTTGGCCCTCTGAGGTTTCCGCAAGTTTTGCCAGTTTGTTCAGCGTTTCAGCCAGTATAGAGAGCGTTTGAAATGACTCGGTTTCGGTAGGCTCTATCATCAGTGCCTCTTCTACAACCAGCGGAAAATATACAGTTGGAGAGTGGAAACCTTCGTCCAGTACCGCTTTTGCGATGTCTAAAGCCTTAATACCGCCTTGTCGTCGAAGTCTTTGTGCTGAGGCTACAAACTCATGCATGCACCACTGGGAGTACGGTATATCGTACTGCTCCGAGATCTTGTGACGGAGCCAATTCGCGTTCAGAACCGCGTATTGGGATACCTCCTTTAGCCCATCTGACCCGTTGTAGAGCATGTAGGCGAGGGCTCGTCCAAGAACGACCGCGTTCCCAAAAAAGCCGTGCACCTTACCAATAGTATGTTTCGGCGTGGTCCAACCGTAGGTGGCGGCTCCCCCTTCACCCTCTATAAGGGTCGCCTTAGGACCAGGAAGGAAAGGAGCAAGTACGGCGGTCACCGCTACAGGTCCCGCCCCAGGCCCGCCTCCTCCGTGGGGCGTTGCAAAGGTTTTGTGTAGATTCGAATGTACGATATCGAAACCCATGTCCCCAGGACGCGATACCCCGATGATCGCATTTAGGTTTGCTCCGTCGTAGTACATCAGTCCGCCTACATCATGAACCGCCTGAGCAATTTCGTAGATCTCTTGCTCAAAGAGTCCTAACGTGTTGGGGTTGGTGAGCATCATGCCGGCAACCTCTTCATCTAGAACCTTTCGAAGGTGCTCAAGATCTACGAGGCCCCGTTCGTTGGATGGAACCGTAACTGCTTCATATCCAGCAAGCGTAACTGATGCAGGGTTTGTTCCGTGGGCCGAATCGGGAATGATGATCTTTGATCTTTTCCCACCGCGAGCCCGATGGTAGGCTCCCATTATAAGTAGGCCTGTTAATTCTCCTGCGGCACCCGCTGCGGGTTGTAAAGTAGCTTCACTCATTCCTGTGATCTCGCAGATATACTTCTCAAGCGTTACCATAAGTTCAAGCCACCCCTGAGCGTGACTGGCCGGAGTCAGAGGGTGTACATCTGAGATACCTGTCATGTTTGCTACCGCGTCAGCAAACTTAGGATTGTATTTCATGGTACACGAACCAAGTGGATAAGCCCCAAGATCTACTGCATATTGCCTGGACGAAAGTCGAGTAAAGTGGGCGACTAGGTCACGTTCGGATACCTCGGGCAGATCCACCGGGATCTCACGCAAAAACTCTTTTGGAACTACATCTGACAGATCTCGTTTAGGTACGTTAGTAGCTCGGAGAGAGTACGAAGTTCGCCCTGGAGCTGAAAGTTCGAAAATGGTAGGTTCGGGGCTATTCCCCATAAGAGGAGAGGAGCTCGCCACTCCTCCACCAAAGATCTTACTTTCCACTTCGCACTACCTCTTCTAATATCTCTACAAACCCATCTATCTCTTTTAGAGTTCGCTTCTCAGTTGCCGTGACTATTAGACACTCCATTGTTGCGGAGTCCGTCGAGACGCTCCCCTTTACCCCGGCGAGGTATCCCTGTTCAGCCATCTTTTCGATTACTGTTTCGACGTCAACTGGTAGACTTATGCTCGCTTCTCTTACGTAGCTTTGATTGCAAAGGTCTACCCCTTTGATTTGCGTTACTTTGTCGATGAGATATCGAGTATTGTCGTGGCATCGTTTTGCGGTCTCCACATACCCTGCTTTCCCTAACCATGAGAGATATATCGTTGCCCAGACCGCCATGAGAGTTTGATTCGTACAAACGTTAGAGGTTGCCTTTTCGCGACGAATATCTTGTTCTCTGGTTCGAAGTGTCGTTACATAAGCAGTCTTTCCTTCGATATCTTTCGTCTCTCCCACCAGGCGACCAGGTATGAGGCGGATGAACTCTTTCCTAGTAGAGAACAGACCTAGGTACGGTCCGCCAAACGATAAAGGAACTCCAAATGGCTGTCCCTCGGCTACTGCCACATCAGCGCCAAGTTCACCAGGGCTTTTCAACAATGCCATCGATATTGGATCGTAGGCAACAACAAGTAAAGCTCCGAGTCGGTCAGCTAATTCGCGTGCTTGAATTAGATTTTCTACCGCTCCGAAGTAGTTGGGGTAACCAACTACTAACGCAGCTATCTCTGCTCTATTTTCATAGTTGGTGAATTCGGTCTCCAACTTTGAGTTGAGCCTGAGTCTGTCTAACGAGAGCCCCGTTCCTTCGGCAAAGGTTTTAACTGTCTCTACATATCGCGGATTGACACCTTCGGAGATCAAGATGGTGCTTTTGGCTGTTGCGGCGCACGACAGGTTGATGGCTTCGACAAGCGAAGATGCTCCATCGTATAAAGAAGCATTTGATATCTCTAGGCCAGAGACTCGGGATATAAGAGTTTGAAACTCAAACAATGACTGTAAGACCCCTTGTGCTACTTCTGGTTGATAAGGAGTGTAAGCAGTTACGAACTCAGAGCGACCCCCTAGCGTCTTGAGGGCAGACGGAAGGTCGTGATCGTAAGCGCCTCCCCCGGCGAAGGTTACAAGTGGCCGTCCCGAAAAAAGGTTTCTTTGCCCTAAGTAAGAAAACTCATCAAGAACTTCAAACTCCGAGACTCCTTTGGGAAGCTTTAACTCCTCCTTCAAACGCAACTTCGGATCAATGAGTTCAAATAGCTCGTCTAGAGACTCGATCTGAAGATCTTGGAGCATCTCTTTGGTCTCGGAGCTGCTGTGGGGAACAAAAGACGGCATTAGCCCTGTCTTTCCTTTCTATTTACTTTGCGTCGTTGCCGCGCTATAAAGTTAAAGATCATTTACCTAGCCTTGTTGCTATCGTGGCTCTTAAGCAATATCTTATGGTGTTTTCGTTATAAAAGGTAGACTAACGATATTGAATGAGAGTAGCCTCCCTCTTGCATCGACCTCTACCGAATCATCAAAGTTCAGCGGTCTGCGCAGAAAGATTAAAGCGATGGCCTTCTTTAGAGATGGCGAAAAGTTTCCTGAAGATACCCATCCAATCTCGTTGCCATCTTTATAGACGACCATGTGTGAACGTACCGGTTGCCTACCCTGAGAGACCGCGCCATAGAGCAGATAGCGGGGGCCTTCCTCTTTACGTTTTATGTAAGCGCTTCGTCCAACAAAATCGCCTTTCGTAAGCGAAACGACCCATTCGAGCCGTGCCTCTAGAGGAGTAATCTCTGGCCCAAGCTCGTTGCCGTGGAGGGGCAATGCTGCTTCGAGTCGCAATGTGTCCCGAGCACCAAGACCCGCTGGAACTACTCCGACGTCGATAAACTGATTAAAGAGTTCTATGGAAGCTTCCCCAGCGATACTGATTTCGACACCGTCTTCCCCTGTGTATCCAGTGCCTGCTACGACCACATCCTCTCCTTTGTAGTCAAAGTGTGCGAGCCGGAACCGACCCACGCCAGCCGCGCCTGGTATAACTTTTCGGAGCGCTTCTCTAGACTTTGGACCTTGAAGTGCTAAGATCGACCGAGTCTGAGTGATGTCCACGCCTCCTATGCGGTCGATTACTCGTTTTGTGTTAGATGCATTTGGCATCACGTAGAACCGATTCTCAGTGTCCCACCAAACGATGATATCGTCGAGTACAGATGCGTTATCGCTATCTAGTAGATGTGTGTATTGAGCTCGACCTGGAGAGATTTTTTCTAGGTCATTGGAAAGATTGTGCTGCAATATATCGTAAGAGTCTATTTCTGAGAGTAAGACTGTTCCTAGATGACTGACGTCAAAGATCACTGCCTCGGTGCGGCACGCCAAGTGTTCCTGTACGGTGCCTTGGCTGTAAGATAACGGCATCTCCCAGCCTCCGAAGTTTGTCATTTTGGCGCCTAGCGAGAGGTGGGTGTCGTACAAGGCAGTATGTTTCAAGGTCACGAAATGATAATAGCAGTGGTTTCTAGAATCTTGTAATCATTATCAATGATGTATGTGCTTTAGTTCTGGAGATTTTCGAGTGAGTTAGGTCCCATAGGAAAACTTAAATTTTGGCTTCCTATTCGACAACCCAAACTGGCTCAAGTTTTCCCTCATACAGCCTGCGACATCGTTTCAAATAGGGACGGCTGGAGAAACTCTGGTTTCTGCTTTAGACTGAAGACGTCCGCATCAAGCTCATCTCGGAGGCTGTTGAAGGCGACGATTACAGCAGCGTATAGCCCACCTCTTTGGAGTAGTTCGACAAGCTCTTCTCCAGTAGCTATGGTCACCGATTTTGGCGTAACCAAAAGATACGTGAGTTGTTCAGGTACAAAACTGAAAGTTGACTTAGTCTGCGACAGAGCGTGTCGAATTGCGGGCAGAGATAGTCCCGCGTCCAAAAGTCGTTTTACAAATTTAAGTGCCAGAAGATCGGAGTAGGAGTAAAGCCTCTGTGATCCTGAACCGTTTGCATCTTCGACCGAGGGTACTACCAACCCGGTACGCGCCCAATAGTCTAGCTGCCGATAGCTGATCTTGACTAAACGACAGGCTTGAGGACCGCGGAAGCTTCTCCGAATAGTGGACTCGGACGCAACATCGCTCATCACAGTAGGGTCGTTAACTTCCATCGTTGCGCCTCACTTCTACGGGTCGCGGAGACTGTACTTACATGTTTGTTATTAATATCTTATCCACAACCTTACACCAATGAGTCATCGGTAAAAAATGAGTTCTTCTGAAGGACTGAAACGCAACAACTGAACGATGCGTATCGTTATATTTATTTCAAGAAAAGTCTTCAGGTTTGACCGAGTCAAGGAAATCTCTGAACTCTCCGACGATCTCTTCGGGATTTGTCGGTGCAGTATCTTGTTCTTCGTCGTCTGTCACTTCATCGACGACCACCCCTTCTGCGTCGATGAGTTCCTCTGACACGAACATCGGTGCTCCCGTCCTAATCGCTAACGCCACCCCATCTGACGGACGGCACGATACGATTATTGGTCCTCTTCCTTGAATTATCTCCATCTCCGCATAGAATGTACCCCCCTTGAGTTCTGTTATCACTATCCGAAGTAATGACCCTCCTAGTACTTCGATGACGTCTTTTAATAGATCATGCGTTAACGGCCTAGGAGTTTCAAGCCCTCGTGCTGCAATCTCAATGGCCGACGCTTCTGGAGAGCCGATAAATACAGGTAGCGTACGTTTGGGACTCTCGAGTTCTTGTAGCAGCATTACGGGAGAGTTGGTCCTAACGTCAACTTTGACCCCAACTAATTCAACTTCTACCATACTTTGAATCTAGTCGGATCTCAAGTGTGATGCTAATGAAGTATAGTTCCGTCGTGCTTTTGACCCGCTAAATCCTTTCGTCCAGTCGTCTATGGGATGACCTAAAGATGACTGTATTTATCCAAAAGACGCTCCATAAAGTAACCGCGAAGACAGCTGCCAAGTGTCCTTAAATCGGAGACTTGTTCTAGCGCCTTGTGGCGTGCTTGAGGGTTCCTTTGACGAAGGAGAGGCGTTATAACTTGTTCTATGAACCCGACTTCACGTTCGGCAGATAACTTATACATACGCAGATGTCTTGAGGTCACGCCGTACTTTTTGAAGACCATTACGAGCTGAACAATTTCAAAGTCCAGTTTCCCATAGTAACGCTCTCCGGCTATCACCTTTGATTCGATCAGACCGAACGATTCGATCTCGCTGATCTCCGACACTCGAGCACCTGTAAGTCTCGAAAGCTCTTCAACTGAAAGTAGTTCGTCGCGCACGATGCCAAATGGTTCCTTGTCATTGGGGGAACCCTTGCTCAAATTGGTTGAAGACGACGAGGTGTCGTAATCTCTTTTTTGAATGGCGGCAGTCTTGAGTGGGTCTTGACGTTCTACTTTTGAATCTGTCTCATCCACCTTTGGGGTGTGGGCTTTCTCTACAGGTTTATCTTGGCGTACGTTGAACTGAGATGATTCTGTCTCGGATGAGCCGCTCTCTTTTTTAATGTTGGTCAGTCGACTCTTTTCAAGCTCGGCATTGTCTCTTTGTGCTAAACGCGATACGAGATCAACGAGCTGACTCTGCTCATCGTCTGGTCTAAGGTCAACTTGAGAGTTAGCTTCCGGAGTGTCGGTGTGATCCGGAAACTCTAACGTAGGTTGAGTTACAAGTTCCTGGGTTTCCACTAGGCGCCCGTCCAAGGTGTCTTTGATGACCTTGAGAGGTAAAAAAGAGTCTCTTTGAAGATGTAGAACCTTCTTGAGTCTCTCGATATCGTACGGGTAGAACTTTCGGTATCCAGAGGGTGTCCTCTCAGGATCGATTAGTCCTTGACTCTCCAGGTAACGGATCTTTGAGATTGATACATCAGGAAAGTCCTTCTTGATTAAAGCAAGCACTTCTCCGATCGACAAGAAAGCTAGTGCCTCTGACATTACAGATCTCTCATATCTCTCTACTCTTGTTCGCCCGTGAAGCATATATATGTAAATCGATACTTTCCAATTTGAAGCTCATCCCCGTGAGTAAGGATTGCCAACTCGACTCGTTCTCGATTCAAATAGCTACCGTTTAATGATCCAGTATCTTTCAGTTCGTAAGAGTCTCCCGTTCTGCGTATCTCGGCGTGCCGTCTGGACACTGTTATGTCATCCAAAAATACATTAGACTCTGGATGTCGCCCTATCGTTGTTATCTCTCTCTCAAGAACAAACCAAGAGCCTGCGCCTTCCCCAGATTTAACCACCAGCGCCGCGTTCCCCATAGGTACGTCCGACAAAGCCTGCAGGTAATTTTCCTCACCCGCTTCGTTTATTAAGTCAAGTTGGATGAAACTCGAGGTCGTCTCGTCCTCTTGAAGTGTAATTGGCCGCCCACAAGAGGAACAGTATCGTGATCCCTCTTGATTAACGTGCCCACAGTGAAGACAAGCGACCAAAGTTACTCCTTAAATCTATATCTCACGCGCTATGGTACAAGATTACCCTCAACCTTGATAAAACCTTGAGGGTTTCGACTGATAGTTGTTGTGAAGCAGATAGTTAAGCGATAAAGTCTTCATATTGAGATGAGTTCATCAATGCGTCGACCTCTGATGCATCTGTAACTTCAATCTCGCAGATCCAACCAGTACCGTAAGGGTCCGTGTTTAGTAGTTCTGGAGCACTTTCAAGCTCTGAATTCACGGCGACAACCTTGCCTGAGATAGGGGCAAAAACGTCTGATACTGACTTAGTGGATTCCACCTCGCCAAAGGTATCACCGCTGTTTACAGTTTCTCCAACTTTAGGGAGTCCTACAAATACAACGTCTCCTAAGGCGTCTTGGGCGTAGTCTGTGATGCCTACCCTTACTACTGACTCACCTTCTATGACTTGTGCCCACTCATGATCTTTTGTGTACTTTAAATTCTCTGGAAGATTCATTCTTCGAATACTAGCGGATACCATTTGGAAAAGTTCAAGTAATACGAGTAAACGTTAAAGAGCATTATGCATAGGACTTGGGAGATAGATCCTCTCGTACAAGGTGAGTATTGGGGTATATTCGGACGTCTAATTGTTTGACTGCGTAGCAAGATTGTGTATAGCGAGTAACCTACCTTCTAAGGAGTGGAAAATGAAGAAGGAATCCGATAACGAACAAAGCGTTGACACCGCGGCCTCAGAGAATGTGGACAAGAGTAGTCTAACCTCGAACCCAACTACGGTTACGGAAATTAAAGGCGATGTCGTCGAGAAAGCACCCTTTGGACAAAGAAGTAGAACGTCGACTCTTTTTATTGGTATAGGAGTATCGGCCATTATTTTAATTCTTCTTCTTATTTTTATCCTAGAGAATCTTCATAGCGTGCCCATCGATTTTCTAGGTTTGAAGGGAGAGTTCCCACTGGGTGTTGCACTTTTGTTTTCAGCTATCGGCGGTGTGCTGCTTACGAGTGTCCTGGGAACACTTAGGATCATACAACTGCGGTTACGCGCTAGGCGACTACGCCTTTAGTCGTTTCTTTTATCTATATTCCCCTTAACATCGACGATACCCACTCGATGGCCCGGGAGATTTTATCCGCGGCAGCTGCTTCCCCATCTGACTCTACTGTTACTTTCGTGAGTGCATCTTCAGGATCGGGTGCTACTAATGTGAAGCCTCCATCAGAGTCACTTGTTCGAATTCCATCCACCAGCAATACGCCTTCACTAGCTTCAGCCTCCAACAAGTAGCGCATCAACGACCCCTTTAGTTCAAAAGGAGTATGCGTCTTCGCAGTTTTTACATACATAGGGGGAATGCCAGCAGATATGTCGGATAGTTGTCTGTTCTGATGGGATAGTACCTCAAGAAGTTTTACCAAATTGAATATACCGTCTGGCCCCGAAACAACTCCAGACAATACCATCGCTCCAAGTGGACTGAGACCTACTGTTAGAGTCTCTGATCGTGTTTGATCTGGTGAGGCTTCGTCATTGCCGACACTCGCTATCTTATCACTCCGAAACACTTCGTGACAAAGCGCATGCGCTGTCGATTTAGCCCAGTAGGCTTCGACGCCGTGTGTTCTAGCCAAAGATAGTGACTTGTTAGAACTCTCTACGCTTAGGTATATCTGGTCACCATGGGCAGCTTCCGTAGCGAATAACTCTACCATTGCATAGACAAAACTTTGATCTAACAGAACCCTTCCCTTGTTGTCTACTATCTCAAAGGATTCACCTGAAGGGTCAAATATTATTCCGATGTCAGAGCTGGACTCGATTACCGATTTAGATACACGACTTCTCTGATCCTCGCGTACTAGACTAATGGATCTACCAGTTGCTGCATAAGGATTGAAACTCAATACGTCTGCATCAAGCTTCGCAAGAACGTTGTGAAGTAAAAGTCCTACTGTACCGAAAGAATAGTCCATAACTATACGAAACTTCCGCTCTCGAATACTTTTTACATCGACTATACCTAATAGCGATTCAGCATAGTGTTCTACTACCCGTCCAGGGAATGATATATCTCCGATCTCAGAGGAGGGCATCTTTCGAAAGTCCTCCCTAGCCATCGCCCTTTCAATCTTTCGTACCTCTGATTCAGAGAGTTCCGCACCATCGGAACCAAAAAGCCTTATCTCAACGGTGTCTGGGTCATCTCCAAGGAATACCCGAAATCCCGCGACTGCTCCAGAGTATTTAATGTGGTACCGCACCAGAGGCATCGGACCGACCTCCAAGTCGGAAACCGAGACTCCAACGGCGTTAGCCCCTACCATAACAGCTCGTTTGAGCATTCTCGCCGCCTTAGACGTGTCTCTTGAGGCGACTATGATCGACCGTGGTGGTAGGGTCGAACCAAGGGCCATTCCGAGACGAACTGCGATCTCTGGAGAGACGTCGACGTTTGCAAGCCCACTAAGCCCGCTTCCTGCAAACAACGTCCTTACTGCTCGTGACTCCCATACGATTGAGGTATTTACAGTAGTTCTTGACTGAACGTTTTTGGACGGATAGATCTTGACGAAGGGTTGTACGATGGCTTCTTCGCCGATGTAGCAGTCGTCACCTACAACTACTCCATCTTCTAGGGTTACTCCTCGCCTTAAGTCGCAGTTGCTTCCTACGACTGCCCCCGTTATGTGTGCTTGAGGACCAAGGTAACAGTGGTCAGCAACTACGGAGTTTTCCACTACCACGTCATCCCCGACACGCGTAGAGGCTCCAAGCACGCTATAGCGTCTGATATGTGCCCCACCGCTTACCCTGACATTTGGACCAATGATAACGCAGTCCTCGATCTTAGCGTCTGGGTGCACTTGGCAACCAGGTCCAAAGTAGACGCTTGGCCGAACTTGGAAGCCATCCACAGCCAACTTTACTCGTCCATCTAAGATGTCTCTATGCGCCTTGAGGTAGCCCGCTAACGTACCTACGTCCTCCCAGTAACCTTCAGAGATCCATCCAAATATTGGCCGCTTTGCCTTTAGGAGTTGAGGAAAAACGTCAGATGAAAAGTCCGAGACAGTGTCTTGGGGTATATAGTCAAATATCTCCGGTTCAAGAATGTAGATACCCGTGTTGACCGTGTCCGAAAATACCTCTCCCCAGGATGGTTTCTCGAGAAATCGGGTGACTGTACCATCGTTGTCAGTCGTAACAATTCCAAACTCTAACGGATTCTCGACTCGTTGCAGAACCACTGTCACAGTTGCGCCTCGTTCGTCATGGTACTGTAGGGCCGCGCCGAGATCGATGTCGGTTAGAACATCTCCTGATATCACTAAGAATCTGTCACTTAGTAGCTCCCTAGCGTTCGCAACGGAGCCAGCAGTACCCAAGGGAGAGTCTTCGGAGACGTACGAGATCTTGACACCAAAGTCACTACCATCACCAAAGTAAGTTCTTATCGAGTTGGCAAGATAGGCTACGGTCACGATTACCTCTTCATAACCGTGTTGTACGAGAAGGTGCAAAATATGCTCCATCATTGGAACATTTGCCATGGGAAGCATCGGCTTTGGTTGCGTGGATGTCAAGGGTCTAAGTCGAGTACCTTCGCCCCCTGCCATTATGACTGCCTTCATATAATCCTCGTATTTTCTGTCTTTAATTTACAACTGTTCCCAATTGTCTATCTCTAAGGCGCCCGACTCAACTTGACCTTATCGAAAGGGCTTTTACGTAGCTAAGTCCAGCGTAATATAGAACCGCGATACCAACGCAGGCAATAATTTCACCAGAAGTATGGATTACTGTTCCTAGATCGCCGTAGTGTCCAGCGAAGATTAGCGCGGGTAAAGCAGCCAGGAGCGCAAATGTTCCCGCTTTCCCGACCCAAACGACGTCTACTCGGGTTTTGCGAACGACAAAAAGGTAAGTCATTAGGATCGAGACCAGGGCCTCACGAAGCAAAAGAGGTATTGCTATCGCCAGTGGAAGATAGTGAGTGTAGATCAGCTCAACGGCTACAACGACCAAAACGATGCGGTCGGCTGTCGGGTCGAACACTTTTCCAAACGTACTTACGCCGTGTATTCTCCGTGCGACGAATCCATCTACAAAGTCCGTGATACCCATTATTGCCAAGTTTCCAGCGATCGCAAGTGGAGAGGCGTGGGTTTGAACCTGATAAATGAAAAAGGGCAAGAGCACTAGCCGAGTTGCGGTAATTAGATTAGGAATCGCCGGGGCTAGCAACGATCTACCCCTCCGATCAGATCGATTCGACCACAAAGCAACTTTCTTATCCATCTTTG
>JAJYHJ010000114.1 GCA_021784785.1 Actinomycetes bacterium
TAAAGTACCCACACGATACCACTTATATGCTGTCTGAGGATGTATGCCTTGGGACAGTGCCTACTTAGGTAAGGTCACCACTGTTTCGTATGGTACATATGTTCGTCAACTGTTGTGAACCCTACAGAGTATCCCATTTTGTACTACGACGTTGATTCCAAACGAGCCAAATTTATGTAAGAGATAGTCCTGCGTCTATCGTCAAGACGCTCCCAGTTATTGAGTTGGCGTGTTCAGAGAGCAGAAACATGACACCGTCTGCGATCTCTTTAGGTTCTATGAGTCGCTGAGTGAGGTGCTGATCTGCAAAGCGATCAGATGACTCAAGACCGTAGATTCGCGCGGATTGCTCAAGAATCTCCGTTTTGGTAGATCCGGGGGAGACTACGTTTGCGGTGACGTTTGTGCCTCTAAGGTCTAATGCTAGAGATTTGATGTATCCATTGACGCCGTGCTTGGACGCGACGTAAGCTCCGAGACGAGGCAAAGCCTTGGCGCCTGCTACAGAAGATACAGCGACGAAGCGCTTAACCGGACTGTTGGACGTGACGAGGTGATCTAGTGTGGCTCTAGCTAGGTTCATAACTCCAAAAAGGTTAGTTTCAACTATGAGGCGTTCAGTGTCTTTCCCAAGGTGCCACGAGTATTCATTCCCATCTACGACCCCCGCGCACGCGACCGCTGCCGATAGTCCAAAGCCTTCAAATCGATGAGACTGTGTGGTTATGTAGGTCTCTACCTGACTATTGAGTTCATCGAACTCCCGTACGTCGCATCTTGAGACTTGGATCTGCTCGACTCCGTATCTCTCTTGACGTTTGAGCAACTCTCCTTGCGTAGGAGAGCCATAGGGGATCTCGTCAGATCTGAAGATGTCAAGAGCCAGCACCTTGTAGCCAGAGTTTAAAAGAAGGTCGACAACCGCCAACCCGATGCCGCTTGCCGCACCTGTTACAACGACTGAACCTTGCATCTGGTTCATCTAGGATAAGTATCTTGTCTTGAAGAACTCGATCAGAGCTTCACTCATGACCCCAAGAAGAAGTGAGCCCTCTTGCTTGTTAGCGCCGGTAGGGTCGCCAAGTACTCCATTTGGTGACAAGGAGTGGACGCCACTTTCTCGGATTCGTTCTAAGGCGGCTTGACCTTTAGGATCGGCTCCTTTTTGAGCAAGGTGCATCTTTACCCTTGACTCATCTAGGGCCAACATTATCGAGGTCTCCGTCCTTCCTGCGTGCAGATCTGGATCTATGATGCCACTACCAGCGTTAGGATCAACAAGAAGCTTTTCAGCTCGTTCAACAAATAGCGTACGAGTTGGGAACCAAATTCCTGTTGAAACTCCGAGGGTTCGGAGTTCGCTTATCACTTGCTGGGCAACCGGCGCGTTGCCTCCGTGTGCAGTAACGACAAGAGTGGCCCGATACGACGAGGCCGAGTAGAGGAGTGACTTGATAGCCTCAGCTAGGATCTCATTCGACAGAGACATAGTTCCGATGAATCGATTATGTTCCCCAGAGGAACCGTATGGGAACGTCGGTGCCACCGTTACCTCCTCTGGGTACCTTCGTGCCAGGGTCGATACGATCGCCTCGGTTATTTTAGTGTCAGTGTCAAGTGGCAAGTGAGGACCGTGTTGTTCCGTCGATCCTAGTGGAAGTATTAGGACCCTTGAGCTCGCACTTTTTGAGGCCTCCACAGTTGTTATCTCGCCAAGAGTCTGATAGCTGTAGCTCATAGTACTCCCCACGTGTCCAATAGTTTGACTATCTCTATTGCTGCTTCTTTCGGCGAGCGTGGCCAGACATCTAAGTCTCTTGCTATCACTTTGCCACCATTTACTTTGTGTGTTCCACTTAGCATTTGAGCCATTTTAGAGATAATATCTGTGCCCTGAGGAGAAACTTGAATCTTTGTTGGAGCGCGGTACTCTCTTTCATAAAGAACCTCTGCGGCCGATGCTGATACGTTGGTTTTGTGCTTTGGAATAGTTGCCAAAAATTCCACGTATTTTGTTCCGTTGGCGACCAGCTGGGCGTCTTTGAAGGTGACGCTATGACTGAGAAAGTTTATGGACTTAAAGGTGGCTATCATGTTCAAAGCCGTTGGCGAAGTAAGTACTTTGCGCCCGAGGTTGATGCTGGCTCTGAGCTCTGAATGGGCGTCCAGCTCTATCTTATCGATGCCGAATACCGGGAGGAACTCGCCGAGATTTTTTGCACACGAAAACGGTACTAACTGGCTTTCAAAGAAGCCGTACTCTCCAAAAAACAAAGAGTTGCCCTTCGAATTGGATACTTGAGCGGTGACTGCGTCGACCACATTTTCTATAGTCGGTGTATCTGTCTCGAGTATCTTTGCTCTGTCGAAACCAAGACTCAAAAGATACCTTAGTTGAGTGACGTTAGTGCTCGATCCTACGCACAGTGCCTGAAGATTGATACGACTACCGAACGTCGTTTTCAAGGAAAGAGCTGCCTGTATTGCACCTTTTTCGCTGGGTAAAAACTTTATGTCAGGCGACTTTGCCACGGGGTGTTCACTCTCTATTGCGGTTGGCAAAGATGAGATGCACACGGTGATGGTGTGAGTCGGAGTTCTATCCATAGCGGTAGCTGACTCCTCGACCGTCTTTTGGGTAGTTCCATGTCAATGCGCCGTCTTTTGAACACAAGATGAGGCACGTTCCACACTCTAGACATTGCTCGTAGTTGAACCCGATCGATCCGTCATGAAGTTCAACAAAGAGTTCAGCGGGACACGCGGAGATGCAGGTTCGCTGTTCACATCCGGCGCAGATCGATCGATCAACTACTATGTGAGGATGTTCGTCGATGAAAAAATTATTCTTTGATAGACGTTCAGTCATCGTCATGTAAGTTAATGGGCGAATCTTTTTGAAACTATTCTTACCCCAACTCTTCTCGGGCTTTTGGATCATTTGAAACTCCAAATAGTTTTAAGTAGAGCTTTTACCGTTGGTACTACTGCCACGTGGGCCTCCTTGATGGCGCTAAAGATAGCCTTTGTGACTCCTGGCTTTGGCAGGGGATCGGTTACGGTAAAAAGACTGCCTATGCTTTTGTTGAGCACTATTGGTAGAGTTCTTTGGATCGGCTCTGACAACATGACTTCGGGCGCATACCTAAGCTTCTTGAGATTTTTCCCAACAAATGATCTCTTCACCGCGTCTTGATACAGCCGCGATGCGTCACCGACTGAGTCACCTTTGGCGTATCTCACTGCGTGTTCACCGGCTGTAATCCCCATCTCGATTGCGTAATTTACCCCTTCGAGCCACATGCCTGCTGCAAGCGTAGATGAGGCTGCGTCACCGGCGACGTATACCCCTTGATCCATCAACGTCCCGCGATCTTGCCATCCTCCTTCCGGTATGAGGTGTGCTAAGTACTCAACCTGTGTTGAGAACTTTATTAGTGGTTTTATAGATGGATGAAGTTTGATCTGTTCTAAGGCGTGCTCTGCCCGTACTTGGTGGCGCTTCAGCGACTCTAACGAAACGATCGCGCCGACAGATATCGTGTCTCGATTTGTGTATAGGAACGCTCCACCGACCAAGGGCGAGAGCCCTCCGAGTATCTCTATGTCGACGCCCTGATCGTATGTTACGCCAAATCGTTCATTGATAGTTGCGGCGTCAAGCTTCAATACCTCTTTTACTCCCAAGGTAAGGTGTTGGCTTTTGTTTGGGGAGCTGAGGCCTAGTCGATCTGCAAGCAAGCTTAGGGCGCCTTCCGCTAGTATTACCGACTTACAGCCAACAGCATGATCTGAGTTGCTAAGGATTACTCCCAAAACGGGTGCGCTTGGTTCCTTTTGGAACTTCACATCGACCACCGTGGTAGCTGTAATGAGGTCTACGCCTTCCATCTGAGCTTTGGACGCGAGCCACGAGTCGAAGTTTGAGCGTAGACATGTAACTCCGTTATATGGATCTTGCCCCCAGTTCTCGTCGTGGTATATCAGTGTGACGGACGTAGAGCCATTCAATACCATCGTTTGGCGCTTTGTTATCCAACGTTCGAACGGGATCTCTTCTCGCCACTTCGGAAGGATTCGATCGAGGACCTTTAGATACATTACGCCGCCATAGACGCTTTTGGCTCCAGGATAGATGCCTCGTTCGATTAATGCAACCCTTGCTCCGGCTCTCGCTGCGGTAATTGCAGCGGCCGAGCCCGCGGGTCCGGCCCCGACAACAACCACGTCATACATAGGACTCGTCACGAGTCACTCTTTCGCGTGGAAGACCTAATTTCCATGAGCAGTAGTTCTAGCTCGCCTAGCGTCTCTTTGGCACTGGCTTGAATCACGTAGCTACAGGCTCCAAAGATTGGAGCGGCCGCATCTACGTTGACCGCGATTGAGTGCTGTGGCATCTCCACTCCTCCAAGGTGTTGAATCGCCCCCGAGACTCCAAAGGCTATATAGACCTTAGGAGCGATCGTTGTACCGGTTGTACCCACCTGATGAGAGTACGGTAGCCATCCTCGATCGGTTACGACTCGGGTTGCGCCAAGACCGATGCCTAGAGTCGCACATACCGTTGCGGCGAGGTCAACTCCTTCAGAGTCTTTTACTCCAGCTCCGACGACCAAAACTACCTCTTCGTCGGACAACGTCTCAAGGTGAGAGTTACCTTTGGTGAAATCATTTGAGGGGTCGACTTGATAGGAGAGAGTCTTGCCCGGCGCCTCTTGGAGGTCAATGACCACCAGCGGTTCCAACTCAGATAGTGAAACGATACCGCTGTTTGCATGTCTGGTTCTTTGCCACAGTTGGAGCTGATGGGGACGTGCGGCAAAAACCTCAGATTGTTGTCCTTGTTTGCGTACACAAACTACCCTTTCGCCGATGACCTCGGTGACTTGGGTGAGGACGACCCAACTATTTAGTATTCTCTGAAGCTCTACTCCAAGAGCGAAAGACAGAGGGTCGCTTTCGAGGACAACTACGTCGAACTCGATGGTATCCAAAAGGTCCTTGAGTGTTTGAGCAACTGCTTTGAGATCGATACTCCTGCAAAAGAGTAGATAGTTTGCATATTTAAACCCGTCCACCGTTGTCTGAGATGAGGTGGCTTGCACAACGTCCCACCTATGGTCTGTAACTATACATATCGAGAGTTTCGCGTAGGTTTCGGTCAACGAGTCGTACAAGGAGCGGTTGATCTCGTCGTCATCTTGGAGGGCGACATATACGTAAAGCGCGTGAAGCGATGTCTTGCTCATCGAATCTCCTCAGACACTCTTACAGCCTCGACGATTGCCTGATGTATTCTCCGAGGAGCGAGTGCGTCTCCGATAGCGTGTACCTTTGTACTTGGGAACCCTGATTGGATTAGCTCCTCTACTAAAGAGTTGTTTGGGTCGCGGTGGTTCGCCAAAACGATCCAATCAAAAGAGCGGTCAATGGTTGCACTTGTGATGTGTTCCATTAGATGCACGGTCTTGCCTGTTACCCCGGTGACTATGGTCTCTGGAAGTTGCTCGATTGCAAGACAAGCTGCTCTGAGATTCCAGCTTTCAAGGTCTAATGTGACTCCTAAGTCTTGACCAACGTAGAGCTGTGGTGTCGAGATAGTTACCGTGCACCCCCTTGCGGCGAGGAGTTCTGCTATCGAAGTTCCTTGGTGAAAACCTAGTTCATCTAGGACGATTACGTTCCCTGTTGGGAACGCCAAATCTTCCAATACCATGACGACATCACAGACTCCGATTTCGCCAGTGAGTGGCGTGAGATTAAATTTGCTCAGAAAGTGAGGTACCTTGGGCTTTGAACCAGAAGCTATTACTACTACATCTGGTCCGATCTCCTCTATGTGTTTTACATCGAGAGGTGCGTTCAACCTTACGGCGACTCCAGCAGCTCTGATCTGTCTATTTAGGTTTCTTATCAGATCACCTAGCTCCGCTCTAGCGGGTACTTTAGCTGCCAAAGTGACAAGACCACCTGGGGCCGACCTAGTCTCAAAGACCTTCACTCTATGACCCGCATTGGCAAGAGATACAGCGCTTTGCAGGCCAGCTGGTCCGGCTCCGACGACGAGTATTCGTTGACTCGTAGTGATCGATATGTGCTTGGTCGGAATTAATGTTGGAGCGTATGCACCTCTATGGCTAGCGTACAGTGGGCGAGGTTCTGGTTGTTTTAGGAACTCACGACCCGAACTTGGACTCTCGATACATCCAAGCCACCTATTTAAACCCACTCTCCCTACGCACTCTTGGTTGCAAGAGAGGCAGAGTTTAATGGCATCGTCACGGTCCTTTAGTGACTTATTGGCAAAGTTTGCGTCCGCTATCTGAGCCCTTACGATGCCAATGAGGTCCGCTTGTCCATCCCTTAGGACTCTCTCGGCTTGAACTGGATCCTTGATGCGCCCAGATGCTATGACGGGAAGTTCTGTTACGGCTCGAATCTGGGATGGAATATATAGGTTGTATCCGGGAGCAATAGCCATCGACGCTTCGATGCTCCATAAAGAAGCTGTAGCTACACCGATGGAGGTGTTCAAATAGTCAACGAGTTTGGACTCATCAACTAGTTTGACAAGTTCCAAGGTGTCTTCGATCTGGATGCCCCCCTGTAACATCTCATCACCGCAGAGGCGTACGCCTACCGTAATCGAAGATCCAACTTGTTCTCTTACCTCTCGGAGAATCTCAAATAACACTCTTGAACGTCCTTGAATATCACCTCCGTACCTATCTGTTCGCCTGTTAGTGAGGGGGCTTAAAAACTGACGAACGATAGAGGAGTGAGAACACTGTAACTCCACACCATCAAAGCCGGACTCTTTTGCGAGCTTTGCTACAGACCCATACGAGTGGCATATCTCATTGAGCTCCTCCGCCCCTACTGATATGGGGTTCTCTCGAAAGAGTGGGTCAGGAATCTCTGATGGGGCCAAAAGTGCGTACATCGAGTAGAACGAAGACCCTTGTGAACCGTTGTGGTTGATCTGGGCAAAGATCTTGGCTCCATGGCTATGTACCGCTTCAGTGATCGCTTCAAACCCAACTCGTACGTCTTTGTTGTAGGCGTGTATTAGTTTTTCGTATGGCCAGTCGCTGGGGTGGACGGAGAGTTCCTCTGTTATGATTAATCCCGCTCCACCTTGCGCTCTAGCTTGATAGTATGCGAGGTGCTGGGATGTGGGCTCTCCGTGTCGAGCAAAGTTGGTTAGGTGAGCTGCGAAGACTATACGATTTTTTAGAGTAGTGGCACCTAGTGTGATCTCTGAGTCTAACAGTGGGTATTTGACACTCAAGTGTGTCTCCTGTTCAGGTAAAGATCTAGCTTATGTGCGTCGGTTACAGCATCGTATATGGTTCGTGCTACTCGTGCATCTCCGATGTAAACATGGGCAACCCGATCGAAGGTACTAAGTGTAGATCCAACCCGACCTCCGACTTCGTGGACGAGGTCGACCTCAATACTACGACTTTCGTTGGAGAAGCGTCTCCGTAGGACTATCCGTCCGCTTGGATCGATCGATCGTACCTCTGAGAAGGTCATTAGGTTGACACCGAGGTTCTTTAAGCGTCTGATTGAGTCCAAGAGGTCGCCGGTCTGTGCGATCCTAGACCCGAACGCGGGGTCTTCGCAAAGGTAGTAGACCTCACGTGCGTATTTTGCGATGTGTTCGGTTGTGATAACTGATTCGGTGTTACCTCTTGGATCTAGAATCGCTACTGTTTTTCCTTTGTAACTCTCAATATCGCTGTATATCGTGTGCTCGGATAGGTAGATCTTCTGAGGGATTGGATAGACAAGAGGAGTCGACCGTGCCCCGGTAGCTAACACCACCAGATCGTCGTCTTTTAGATTCCAAAGGTCATCTATGGAATCTACCGTGTGTTCCAATGAGACTCTTATGCTCTTGATGCTTGACAGCCGTTCTTGGTAGTATGAGAGGAGAAGATGGTATCTTGAGTTCTTGATGCTTCTTTCGTAGAGTGCTATGAGTCCGCCTAAAGACCGTTCCTTCTCGTATATGGTCACCTCTGCATACCTTGGCCCAAGAAGCGTGGCAAGTTCGAGACCGGCGATACCTCCCCCAACGATGTGTATTTTGTCGATAGCGTCTCTGCTCTTGGGATAAAGGTGTGGTTCTAGGTACGATAGCGTTCCGGTGCCTATATGCAATGGATTTACTATGCAATCAATAGGGATGTTGCGACTGTCCTCTGGGTTGCATCGCTGATTGCAACCTAAACAGGGTTTAATCGGCACCGTAGCAGCACCTTTTGTTCCTGCTTTGTGTACTAAGTCAGGGTCGGCTATTAGAGCCCTTGTCATCTCTACGAGATCGCAGTCACCGCGACTGAGACTAACTTCAGCCAAGTTGACGTCGAGGAATGATCCTTGGGCTACTACTAGAGCTGAAGCACCTATCGTTTTTTTAACATCTCTCACTAGGTCCGCGTGAGATGGACAGGGGTAACGGAAGTTAGAACGGTATCGGTTCTTGGTAAATAGCCCTCCTGTCGTAACAACTATGTAGTCGACAAATGGATGTAACTTAGAACCTGTAGTTAGAGAAGATTCCTTGTCTATACCTCCCCAGGGAGTAAGTTCATCAAAACAGAGGCGTACTCCTAAGATAAGGTTTGGAAGCTCTAGATGGATCCTTTCCAGCACTTGTACTAAAAAGAGTGAGAGGTCTTTGCCGTACTCATCGGTCCGCTGATTGGTTAGCGGGCTGAGAAACTGTCTGAGGATGGATCTATAGGAGGCGTTTATCTCTACCGCTCTGATACCTGCTTCAAAAGCTAACCTCGCAGAGTTTGTAAAAGCTTCAACGATGTCGACAATATCAGCTCGACTTGCTACTTTAGGGAGTTCGTTAGAGTCTACGTCGGGAGCAAGAGACGGCCCTAAGACCGCGTACTGTGAGAAGCTCGACGCACTCTCCAAGCCAGAGTGCGAGAGACTTGCAACTACTAAACAGTGATGTCTTTCTCCGTAAACAGCGAGTTCTTTCCATCCGTCGACAGTGGCTGGAGCGAGTGGAGCATATTCATATGGCCAGTCGTCATTGGTAACTGAGGCACTTTCAGTTATAAGTACTGCAGCCCCGCCTTGGATTTGCCTCATGTAGTACCTAAGGAGTTCTCTGGTTGGTGTCCTTCCCTTTGCGAGATTGGTTCTGTGGGGGCCAAAGACGACTCTGTTTTTGAGTTCGAGATCTCTTAGTGCGATTGGCGTAGCCAATACCTGTGACTTTGGCATCTTATATCTACTACGATTTAGCGATGAAGTTCTTGGACGGCTTGTTGGGGCGAATGTAGATCGGCCTAGATCGCGAGAGATCCGGCGTGACGGAGGTGAAAACCCTAGAAAGAACCGTGGATCCACGGTCGAATACGCACTCCGGATCAGGGTCATCGAAGCTAAACCCGTTGAAGAACTTAGTTGCCATGCACCCTCCATGGCAACTGTTAACCGCCTCACACGTTGAACACGACTTTGGGTCTATCTCTTTACGAAGATCCTCAAAGATCTTGGAGTGTTTCCAGATCTCCATTAATGAAGTATCTCTGAGATTGCCGGCCTTAAAGGAGTCATGAATGACGAATGGACAGGCGTAGACGTCGCCGACTGGATCGATTAGGCATACCACACGGCCAGCACCGCACATGTTCAGACCATTGAGAGGGTCTCCTAAGGGGCTTAGATGGAAAAACGAGTCTCCGGTTAGCACATCATTATGGGAACTCAACCATCTGAAAAGATACTCTTGCTCGCACTGGTCGAGCTTGAGTTGCGTCCACGAGAGCGCCCCACGTCCTGATGGTCTAAGCCTGGTTAATCTAAGCTGAGCATTGTAGTGCTTGCATAAGGCGTAGAGGTCGTCGAGTTGAGATATGGACTTTTTGGTCACAACGGTGGAGACTTTCACGGAGTTGGCCTCAGCACGTTGGAGAACTTCTAGCGCGGCGATGGAAGTCTGAAAGCTCCCTTGCCCTCGTATCTCATCGTTGGTACTGGCGTTCGCGCCGTCTAATGAAACTTGCACGTCAAGGTAGGATTCCTTTGAGATCCATTGAGCCATCTCTTGATCGATCCGACTTCCATTGGTGGAGAACTTTACGCCGACCCCTCTTGAGAGTGCGTACGAAACTAACTCCTTGAAGTCGGATCGAATGGTTGGCTCTCCTCCACCTATGTTGATGTAAAAAACGTCCATCTTCACGAACTGATCTATGACTGCTTTAGCTTCCGTGGTGTTGAGCTCACGTGGATCTCGTCGACCTGAAGAGCTAAGGCAGTGAGTACAAGATAAGTTACAAGCATAGGTGAGTTCCCACGTTAGGCATATTGGAGCGCTCAGCCCTGCTTTGAGATGATTGTAGTTACTGATCATCTGCGATCTCAAAGCAGATATTGGCGGTGATCAAGCTCTTTAACATTTCGCTGACCGTTTCCTCGTCAATAACGTAGTTGAGTTCACAAAGATGTGTGGTAATCTCAGTGACCGATAGCGGCTGATGGAGAAGTACTAGCATCTGACCGACCGGCCGCGGTGAAAGTGTAACCAGCCGTCGACTTACATGATCGTAGGCCAAAGCCCCGAACTCTTCGACTCTAGCAGAGACGGTCTTTACGCGCTGATACTTTACGCTGCGGTCAACCTTCAGAGTTATCACCTTTGTACGTCGTCTTAGTAGACCCCACACATACCGTCGATGGATATCTCTACTATCTCTACTTTGGACAAAGCACGGGAATCGGAGGAACCGTTGTTTTTGGGGTTCTTACCTGTCTCATCTCTATAATTGAAGCTTCCTTCAGTGTTAGTATCCTTATCAGCCATACTAAAACCATAGATCAGATTCGTAGAGTTTGCACGGCACTACCAAAATCAGATGTTTGTGGGTGGTTGAATATCTCTAAGCGAGCTTCTCTAAAGAGCGCAAGGAATCCGATAGTGCTTCGGAAACTTCATCTAAGTGGTGTTTTTCGATCGTCAATGGTGGCGAGAAAGCGATCGAGGTAGACAGAGTCCTCGTTATTACTCCCCTCGAACGCATCTCATCTTGAAGGAGTCCGACGCCTAGCGGTTGAGCTTCCAAGAAGGCAGGGGAGAGCTCTACAGCGCCTAGAAGTCCAACCCCGCCTCTTACCTCAGAGACCACTTCGGAGCTCTCAGCAACCTGGAGGGCTTGAAGTAGTTCTCCTTCAAGCTGCGCACCTCGCTCTATCAGCCCCTCTCGTTCCAAGATGGATATGTTTGCTATACCCGCGGCGCAACAGGTTGGGTGACCAGCGTAAGTTGGTCCGTGTCGAAACACGTTTCCAGATTTTTCCCAAAACGGTGAGGCCACCTTTGGGGAAACAACGACCCCTCCTAGGGGAAGGTATCCGCTTGTAACACCTTTCGCGAAGGTGATCATGTCGGGCTTTACGCCAAATCTCTCTGGCGAGAACCATCCACCTAGGCGTCCAAATCCACATATCACCGCATCAACTATTAGTAAAACATCGTGGCGAGCGCAGATCTGGGAGACTGCTTCAATATAGCCAGCTTGAGGAGGGTAGACGCCACCGGCTCCTATCACTGGCTCGACAATAAACGCGGCTACGTTCTCCGCTCCTAGACGTACGATGGTAGCTTCGAGAGCCTCGGCATCGTGGGTGGGAACCTCTTCCGTTTCCCTTACCATGGGGCCAAAACCTGCTGTATTTGCGGGAATTCCTGCTAGAGAGGTTCCAAGTCCGTTTGTACCATGGTATGAGTGATGCCTATGGATAATGTAGAGTTTTTTTGGTTTTCCGAGAACGGAAAAGTATCTTCGAGCTAACTTGGTAGCGGTTTCGACCGCCTCTCCGCCACCGCCCACGAAGAATATCTTCGAACCTATCTCTGGTGCCCTTTCAGACAGCATCTCGGCAAGTCTCTCCGCCGGCTCGTTGCTGAAGTCGCCAAAGGTAGAGTAGGCTGGCAACTTACCCGCTTGCTTGGAGGCTGCATCTACAATCTCTTTGCGCCCATGCCCTACGTTCATATACCAAAGACTCGCAGTTGCGTCTAGATATCGCTTGCCGTCTTTGTCCCAAAGATAGACATCTTCGCTTTTTTCGATCATAAAGGGTTTCTTGCTAACTTTGGACATGTCGGCAAAGGGATGCCAAAACGCGCTCGTCATGACTAGGAAGCCTTTCACTCTTGATTTCTTTAAAGGAGATCCTAACACTTAGAAAGCTGTGAGTGTGAATGAAACGACGATTGCTGTCTTGGTGGGATGAGAGTGGATTTCACGGGTGTAACAGCACTCTGATTGGTTAGTTGGTCCCTGAGCGAGGAGCAAAATCGTGATCCAACGAGGCAGCTATGTAGCAGTTGGTCACGCTGCATTAGGAACTAAAGGCAACGTTATCAAGCAAAGACCGGTACAGATGACATCGTCGTTTGGTGTGTAAGAAGGGACGAGATTGAGTCGGTCTCCTTGGATAGTATTCGCGCTTAGTTAGAAACCGATCTGTCCAAGCAGATGGTGCACAGTGGTATTTGAAGTCATTAATTGTGCCTTTGTCGGGAGATCAAAGGTGGTTTTAGTTCCTGGGTTCTATCATGCGTCGTGATCGGATTCTATATTTCGCCCTATCTGGCAACTCTTGCGGAACCCGCTAACGCTTTTTGGTATCTCTGGGAACTTGCTGAGAAAGTCGAACTTATCTGAACGGAAGATGTGATCTTTCGTTTAAAAGTAGTTCCGCTCAGGACGCAATAGATAAGGAGACATGAATGTCGAAGACCCGTGGGCGAGTTACGCCTCAAAGACGTGTTAGGTTCAAATTAAAACGTTGGATGTTTGCTACTGGTTCCGTAAGTGTACTTGCCCTTAGTGGTGCAGCTATACCACTGAGCAGTGCCTCAGCTCAAATGGACCCAGTCGGTCAACTTGGAAAGTTCCAGGATCATATTGTAGCCCCATCGAATAACCCAATGAACGGAGATACCAACCCTTATGGAATGGCCATAGTGCCTCTTACTATGGGCAACCTTGTAAAGGGCAACTTACTTGTAGCGGAGTTCAATAACGCTTCAAACACGTCGGGCGCCGGTACTTCAATCGTGCAAGTCAACCCTACGACAGGTGTTGTAACGCAGTTTGCTTCTGCGGCAACTATCAACGACGTTGGACTTACTGGACCGGTAGATATAGCTATCAATCCGAAGAACGACTTTGTCTGGGTTGCGGCGTTTGGTGCAGCCACGAATGGCTCGCAGAGCGGTTATGTCGTAATAAACTCCGCTGGATCTTTAGTCGTAGATGAGAACAATCAGACAGTTGCCTCCAACCCTACGCTTATGGGTAACATGAACCCCTTTGCTGGCGTTTGGGGTGCGGCAGTGGGTGTTGACTACCATACGAAGACGACCTCGTTCTACTGGTCGAACATAGCTGGGACCTCTTCGATGGCCGGACCCGGCGAGATCTGGAGAACAAACCCAAGTGGTCCAAACCTCTATCAAAACTCTACTTTCACTCCTATAGTCGTTGGCCTACCAGCTAGTGCTCAGGCACTGACCGGTCCCAAAGGCATGGTATACGACGAGAGAACTGGGACTTTGTTCTTCACTGACTCGCAGAACAACGCAGTCTATGCAGTTAAAAACGCTGCGACCGCAATGGGCCCGGTTTCGCCGAAACTTGTCTACCAAGGTGGGCCTTTAAGCACTCCTCAAGATATTGCTCTCGACCCTAGAACGGGCCATCTATACGTTGTGAACGGTGCAAGTGGTCCAGGAACTGCTAATGCATTGGTTGAACTTACTCAGTCGGGGCAGATTTTAGGTGTTAGGGATCTAGCTCCTAACGAAGCACCAGGAGGACTCTTCGGCGTAGCGATATCTCCGAAGACCTTTGGCGGGCTACCCGTTATATACTACGACAACGCGAATGACTCAAACGTTCATGTGCTCATGAAGTAGCTACCGAGGGTTACGTTGACTGGCACTACTTTGAAGCACGGGTTTACGTCTTCAACTGTGGCGCGACATCAAATCCACAGCTTTAGCTGTTATAAGGGTTGCGAGAAGAGTGTCTCTTTTTGCAACCCTATGTTCTCGCTGAGATCCGGTAGCGGTGGGAAAAACGAGCTTGATCACCGACAGCGACCTTGCACTATAAAAGGGTGGTGCAATTGAGAAGTCCTTCATACCAATGTTTCGGAGACATCTGTTGACAATGTCGCGTATGTTATTAGTTATGGACGGCGAAGACGGGTCTTTCAATGAGTTGGAGCGATTCCATCGCGCAAGTATTCAAAGTTATGTGCTTAAGCGTACTGGGAACCTCTATCTAACAGAGGAGATTGTACAAGAGACGTTTACTAGAGCATGGAATTCACGAGAGACACTTAAACGTCACGAGAATCCTAAAGCATGGTTGTTGACCGTGGCAAAGAACCTTATCGTTGATCACTATCGCGATAGTTCTAGGTTTACGTCTAAGGGCTCTGAGCTTCGACTTCTTTCGCAGCCTCAGGTGGGAGACTCAACCTCAAACTTTGAAAGCGCAGAGAGCTTGAAAGACCTTCTTAAACTTCTTTCAGAAGATCACCGAAATGTGCTTATGTGCTGTGTGATAGAAGGATATAGTACGCATGAGGCGTCCGAGATCCTGAAGATTCCTGCGGGGACGGTAAAATCAAGATTGTTCTATGCTCTCAAGGACCTTCGGGTAAAGCTCTCGGAGAAGGAGAAGTCCATTGAACATGAGTGAACCATGTGAATTTAGCTTCGAGTTGGCTCCTTTCATCTTGGGAGAGCTTCAAGAAGAAGATGCTCGCTCAGTTCGTGAACATATTGTGGGCTGTGATGTGTGCAGTCACGACCTTGAAGAGTTCTGTGAGACGATCTCTTTGCTAGAAAGCGGTTCACCTAATCGCCGTCAAGACGTTTCGCTTGCAACGGTTAGATCAACCAAGACGCGAGCGCGTACCGAAGACCTATTGTTGGATAGGCGAAAGTCAACGCGCTGGCTCGTGGGTTCTTTGGTGGCTGCCGTTGCAGCCTTACTAGGCTTTGTTGGTGGCAATACCTACTCAAACTTGAGTTCTAATAGTATGGACTTGCTGCGAGGAAGCCAGAACGTTGGATATTCAACTGTAGTGTTTCAGTCAAAGAGTTGGGGCACTGAGATGCGTTTCACGCTAAGTAAAATTCCAAAGGTTGCAGAGATCGGTGCCTGGGTAAAGCTCGAAGATGGAACCCGATCCACGGTCTGCTGGTGGCCTCTAGCGCCTCATGAAACCTCTGGTACGTTCGTCGCGTCGACGCCACTTAGTTACGCTCAGATTAAATCGATCGGTATTATTACCAAGAATAGTCACTCGCTATGGTGGCTTCCTATAAGGAGCACACCAAAACAGTGACGTGTAAAGCGTTTGATGGGCCTGGAGAGAGATTGGGCTACTTTTTGAATAGCTATCTTGGTAAATCGAGAGCACCAACTCGTCAGTGAAGGTCTGGTTGCGTGACACCCGTATTGGTCGGATAGCGACACTTGGGTGGTGTATGGGGGTATACGCGAAGATAGTTTGGACGCAAGATATTTCGCTCATATAAGTCATAGGTATTCGACGTTTCTCACGCAACCGAGTGTCCAGGAGATTTCGGAGAATTTGGTTTGTTTAGATCGAGTGTCGCGACCTGGTGACGCGTCAATGAACAGGCGTCATGTAAGCGGCTACAGCTTCTTTCCCCTTAAGGGAAAGAAGGGGTAACGCCGATCAAATTGGTTCTACATGAACTTTCAAGGTTTTACCCAGGAATACTAGGTACTTTGGAAGTGTACTAAAGTGCCGTTCGGATCCGTTGTTGTTAAAAGGCTGGGAGCAATAGTTGAGTTCTGCTGTATTTTCCCCCTCTACCTCTGTGGGTAGTAGGAGATCGCAAAGAGGTAGAGTAACGTCGTCCGTAGGGAAAAAGCCCTCTACATTTGGTTTCTATCTCGCCCTCGCCATATTGGGCGTTGGTTCGGGAATCGTCCTTGGTCTGCCCCTGGTGGATGGAACCTTAACAGAGTTGAAAGGCAAAGGAGGAGTTGCAATCTTTCTGGGCTCCGTTACGGGCCTATTGGGTACTTATTTAGCACTTGTTATGGTGATACTGGCGAGCAGGACGCCAATCTTGGAACGAGTTCTGGGTCAGGTCGGTGCGATCAAGTGGCATCGATCGCTTGCGCCTTGGCCCATAGTGCTCATTAGTGCGCATGCAGTCCTGTTGACGTTCGGGTATGCGGAAGCGGCTAACTCTGGCGTTGTGAAGTATTTGGGCGTTCTATTCAATACCTTTCCTCATCTTGTGACCGCTACGATAGCCCTTGGAATTATGGTTGTAATCGGTCTGATATCGATAAAACCAATAAGAGCAAGCATTCCGAGGGAATATTGGTGGTTGGTGCATCTTCTCATGTATGCGGCCCTAATACTCGCCTTTGCGCATGAGGTAGTGCTAGGACCCTCCTTTGTTGGTCATCCACTTGCACAAGAGTCTTGGATAGTCGCTTGGATAGTCGCTGGGATCCTCGTAGCCTTTAATAGAGTCTTGATCCCTAGCTATCGATCCTTTAAACACAAGTTGAAAGTTGTTGAGGTCCAAAGGGAGGGACCCGAGGTCGTCTCTATCATTATGGAAGGCCAAAGGCTAGATAAACTGAAGATCTCGGGTGGTCAGTTTATGGAGTGGAGATTTTTGACAAAAGGTAGGTGGTGGCAGGCTCATCCATTTACGGTTTCGGCCAAACCACGGGATCCATACATTCGGATCACCGTGAAGGCGATCGGAGACTTTTCATCAGACCTATCCAAAGTTCCTGTTGGAACGAAGGTATTTTTTGAAGGTCCTTATGGTTCTTTTACTACTTACTCCGCGAAAGTTTCAGATAGGAAGACCGCAATCTTTGCAGGTGGTGTCGGTGTCACCGCGGCGCGTTCTCTAATAGAGGATCTTCCGTCTAAGTCGGCTCCGGTTGTGGTCTATAGAGTCTCATCTGAAGAAGACTTAGTCCTTCTAGATGAGCTAAAGGAGCTTATCAAGCATAAAAAGGGGTCACTTCACACTTTCGTGGGTTCTCGTGAAGAGGTTCCAATGAATGATCTTTTGAAGGTTGTGGATGACTTGCGGGATCGAGAGATATTTATAAGTGGGTCAGAGGGTTTCGTTGAAGAGCTCCAAAGGTCTCTTCTTCGTGCTGGAGTCTCATATAGCGCGTTACATGAAGAAGCGTATAGCTTGTGATGGAGGTTGTTGATTGAAGAAGCTCTTTACGGTAGTTGCAGCAGCGATTGGAGGGTTCTTTGGAGTGACACTGCTCCATGGAGCCAGCCCCACTTCATTGAGTTCAAGCTCCGCGTTGGCCAATGGGAAACAAGGTGGCTCGACGACTGTGAAAACCGGTTCGGTCTCACCAAAAAAGTCCACAACGACCACTGCTTCGGCGAATGTCCCTGCTGTAAACGGATCTGCCGTTGGAAAGACCATTAATTATGGGTATGGTCAGATCTCTGTAAAGGTGAAAGTCGCAAATAATAAGATCGTTGACGTTGGAGTGAACTCTATTAAGACCTTAGATGCTTACTCTACTCAGATTGAGCAACAGGTGGTTCCAACACTTCGGTCCGAGGTGTTCAAAGCTAACGGAACTCACATTCTTCTTATCACTGGTGCAACCTATACCAGCGAGGCGTACGCCATGTCTTTGCAAGACGCTTTAAACCAACTTCACTTCAAATGATCGTTCGCCCAGTAAAGGCTATGGGTACTGTATTTAACTTCTTCGTGGATGCAACGGACGCGCCTGAAGAGATTTTGCAAAATGCGATAGATCAAGGTGTAAAGAGGATAAGCGAAGCAGAGGAGCGCTTTAGTACGTGGATCCGAGAGTCGGAACTATCTAGGTTTCGACGAGGCGAGGTGCAAGAGCCTTCTGATGACTTTGAAGAGGTTATGTTACTTAGCTACCGGGCTTTAGAGGTCACCGGAGGTTACTTCGATCCATGGACCTTACCCGGAGGGTACGATCCGACGGGTTTGGTAAAGGGTTGGGCTATTGAGAAGGCGCTTGAGCTTCTAGCGAACCTTGGCGTTGAAGTTGGAGGAATCAATGGTGGCGGTGACGTAGCCTTGCTTCCTGGCTGGAAACAGGAGGTTGGAGTCCAACATCCACGTAACCGCGAAGCTCTATGTGGAGTTTTAGAGGTAGAGTCCGCCGTGGCCACCTCTGGCATCTATGAGCGAGGCGTGCATATAAATAATCCACTCGGCGAAAAGATAGCAGCTGTATCTGCAACTGTTGTCGGTGAGGAACTCTGGCTCTGTGACGTCTTTGCGACTGCATTGGTCGCAGGGGGGGAAGAGGTATTGTTTTTGTTGGAAAGATACCCAGGCTACGAAGGATTCTTTATCGATCAAGATGACGCCTTGTTTAAAACCTCAGGGCTTACTCTTTTAAATCTATCTACTCAATAGCCCCTCTCCTTAGTGCTAAGAACAGTTCAACGCTATCATGGAAATCTCGCAAGGAGATACCTAGCTCTGATTCGACTTTTTGAACCCGATATCGTAAGGAATTGGGGTGGATGTTGAGGTCTTTAGCTGCGGAGTTGATGTCTAGATTGTGCTCTAGCAGTACTCTCATAGTATTAATGAGACTTGGCTGGTTCAATATGGGCTTGACAAGTCGCAGACGTCTCTGCCTTAGCGCATCTTTTGGGACGTAAGACTCGATGTACTCCATAAGAGAAAGCTCTTGGAAGGTGCGTATCAGAGTTCCATGTAGACCCGTAGTTGAATAGCTCTCTCTTAAGAGAGAGAGACAGTACTCTGCCTCTCTCGTCATCTGCGCAATATGCTTCAGTCCAGCGAAAGGTTCAGAGATACCAATTAAATAGCCGTTCGTTTCGGATAGTTTGTCGACGAATCTTTCAAACTCCGCCAGCTCCTCTTGTACGTATAAAGATACGCCCTTATGAAGCAGATCAAGAAGGTAGGGCGACTTTAGCGGAGAGACGACCTTAGCAGCGAGTTGGTTTAGTTCAGCAACTGTCAAGGTTCCTCGGAGAGGGAGCTGCTCTGGTTCGATGTAAAGAACCCAGCCGAGGGATTCAGTCTCGATACCGAGAGAAAGCAGACTTTCGATAGTTTGTCGACGTAGCGCCGAATGTGACTCCGTTAGATTTTGGTTTTGCTGAGTAGAAAGAGCGGTCAACTCCCGCATGAGGGAGCGCCTCTTGGTATCAGTTGTTCTTAGTGAACTCTGCTGCTGCTGCAAGGTGGCGGCCACTAGATGTGCGGTTGATCTGAGGAGGGGCAGTCTTAGATGTGCGGATGACCCCGACTTTCCAGAGTCAAGCGTGACAAGCCAACCCAGTATGACGCGTCGATTTCCCACGGAAATAGCCGTTCCGGCGAGATCGGAAGTGGTAAAGTCGACGACTGCTGAGACGTATTCGGCCGCTCCTATTTCATCGTTGACTTTTTCAATATCGACCTCATCGGTTGGATCAGGCGTCCACGGTCTAAAGTGATGTCCAACCTTATCTTTGCGTTGCGATGAAGAAATACTCTCTAGGTGTGGTAATTCTACTTGCAACTGTCGCCTTACCGCTTCTGCTACATCTTTGTGCTGGCTAGTGTCGGTATGTCTTTGGTCAAACGCGATAACGTCGTAGTGTGAGTTTAGGATTATTACCTCTACCTGTAGAAGCTGCGACATGCGATTACATATTGAACTCAATGGGGCAGGTTCAGAGAGTGAAGATAGTAGGTAGTCCTGCATTGAGACGAAACGTAATAAGGTGTTGAGATGCGGACTAGCCAGAGATTGGTTTACGAAGGCTATTACCTCGGCAAAACCCGTTGTGTAAGGGACTGTAAAGATGGGGAACTCCAGAGCGATCGCCTCTTCTATAAGGGCTTTAGGAGTACTGTTGAAGTTGACACCGAGTCCAAAACCAAGTGCGGTAATTCCGTTGGCTTTAAGTTCTTGAATAAGCTCTCTTTGCGCCTGTGGGCGTGACTTTAGTCGGAGTCCAGTTGTGAGAGCAAGCCAGTTGCTTGAGATCCACCGTGATGGATTAGCGACCTCTATAGCATGTGCACCGCTTACGGGTCGCTTGAGATCGGAGGCGGTACCCACTACGAGACGAAGGCCGAGATAGGTCTGTCCCAAGACATCACCAAGAGCGATCTGAGAGGGTGGTTCTTGAATATATGTCATCTTTGTATTGTCTCGCGTCCTCTCGCCTAGCTTCGAATTGTTAAGTTATACATATTTACTTTCGTGTTTTTGTACCAATATACTTTAGCAGGGACTTTACAATCAGGTAAAAAGTATTTGAAAAATTCCTATCAAAACGACCGATTAACTCTCTCCCCCAACTAGTTTTATAACTCCCATTTGGTGGGTGGTACCTATCGAAGAAGTACCAGTAGCTCCTTGAAAACGGAATAGGGACAGACATGTAAGTGCGGGACCCGTACATGACATAGATCTGTATATGAGTAGGTACTACCTGTATGGGTAGATACCTATAACAGTACCTATCATATGCCATGTACATATAAGGTTCTATAAGTCAATAAGCACAGATTACGGACAACATAAAACTAGTTCGAAGATGTGCCAGCATCGCTTCTAATCTCTACAACACTTACGTATAGGTAACTAATACGTAAGTACGAACTAGAGGTTAAAAGCACAAACGATGCATCAAGTCGTATCTAGGTAGTTCTATCTAGACACGTTTTCGATGGAGAGTTTGATCCTGGCTCAGGACGAACGCTGGCGGCGTGCCTAACACATGCAAGTCGAACGAGGTACCAAGGTAGTAATACCAGAAGTACTTAAGTGGCGAACGGGTGAGTATCACGTGAGTAACCTACCTTGAAGTAAGGGATAACACCGGGAAACCGGTGCTAATACCAGATACCCTCTCTCTTTCGCATGGAAGGTTGAGGAAAGATTTATCGCTTCTAGAGGGGCTCGCGACCTATCAGCTAGTTGGTGAG
>JAJYHJ010000071.1 GCA_021784785.1 Actinomycetes bacterium
GATGAGTTTCCACGTCTTCGCCACAGACTCCCAACGCTGTGGACAAACTCATACTTCGTCGCTACGGTCGGCGGTGCCCCGCTAGAAATCATCAAGCAGTATGTGGCTAATCAGCACAACGTTTGAGCGCAGGTCTCAGGGCTTCGCTATGGTGGGGCTCTACATCCCTATGGCTAAAGCCAGAGACATTGCGCCTCACACCCCATTTTGGTAAAGGGATACGCTCGACCTTAAGCGGCCAGCTGAGCTTTAGGAAAGGTTGTCGCCCTTGAAAATATTCGAAACTGAACCATCTTCAAATACTGCTGCAATAGCGTCGGCCAGAATCTTTGCGATAGAAAGTACCTCGAGTTTGTCAAAGTGTCGATCCTCAGAAAGTGGTAACGTATCTGTAATAACCACCCGAGATATATCCGAGGCTTTCAATCGATCAACTGCTGGACCCGATAGCAGACCATGTGTCGCCATAGCCCAAACGTCAGAAGCGCCTCTCGCCACCAAAAGTTCGGCCGCTGCACAGATTGTTCCGGCGGTATCTATCATATCGTCTATGAGCACACACCTTCGACCTGCGACCTCTCCCACAACGTCAAGTGCCTCAACAACATTAGCGGTTCCTTTTGGACGCCTCTTATGAACAAAGGCTACGTCAGCGTTTAGGTACTGAGAGTAACGAGAGGCCACCTTGACGCGCCCTGCATCAGGAGCTACTATCACAAAATCTTCACTACCAAAGCTTTTCAAGTAGTCGATCAACACTGGCATGGCAGTTAAATGATCGACTGGTCCATCGAAAAATCCTTGAATCTGTCCTGAATGAAGGTCGACAGACACTATACGATCTGCTCCTGCCGCAGCGAACATATCGGAAACCAGTTTCGCCGTTATCGGTTCACGCCCGGCAGATTTTCTATCTTGACGCGAATAGCCGTAGTATGGACACACTGCCGTAATACGATCTGCGGAAGCCCGTTTCGCCGCATCGATCATGATAAGTTGTTCAAAGATTGAGTCGTTAACAGGTCCAGCGTGGGTTTGGAGAATAAATACATCCTTCCCACGAACCGAGTCACCAAAGCGGCAGTAGATCTCACCATCGGCAAAGTCCTTAAGAACCATAGGTCCAAGCCTCACCGCAAGATGTTTTGCAACTTCAACGGCCAGTTCTCTGTGGGCTCTACCCGCATAAAGTTCAAGCCGTCTACGTAGTACAAGCTCCATCTATTTACTACTCCATATTCCTTGTGGACCGAACCTCTTGATATGGTGCAATCTTTGTCCCCGGAGGTAGGTTGACAAATGGTCCCACCTTCGCCCCGTCACCGATGTACGCATTATTCGCTTCACAGTATGATAGGCGCACTTTCTCACCAACTACGCAGTCAACCAGGCGGCATCCAGGTCCAATGTCAGTTCCAGTTCCAACGGTCGTAGCGCCTTCGAGAGTGACTCCTGGCCAAATCGTCACATCTTCGCCAAGTGTAGTCCGACGATCTATATAGGTTACATCAGGATCTACCAGAGTAACCCCCGCCTTCATCCAATACGTATTAATCCTTTTACGCATTACCTTCTCGGCTTCAGCTAACTGTGCTCGATCGTTGACACCCATTACAAGTGACGAGTCATCGATCTGCAAAGAACCGATAGCGTACCCCGCATTAGCGAGAACCGATACCGTATCTGTAAGATAAAGCTCGCCTTGCGCATTGGACGGAATTAACCGCCGCAGTGCAGCCGGAAGTGGAGCCGTATCGAAGACATATAGCGACGTATTGATCTCCCGTATTTGGCGCTCTTCCCATGAAGCGTCTCGTTCCTCCACCACGCTCACTACATCACCGTTTTTCGATCTAAGCACCCTGCCATATCCATAAGGATTCTCCACTAAAGCGGTGAGAAGAGTTGCCGCATAGTTGCTTGAGAAATGGGTTTCGACTAAAGAGGAAAGGGTCCGAGCGTCGATAAGCGGAACATCCGCTGGTAAAACCATAACCGCGCCCCGTCGTCCGCCTAAGTCCGTCATCGGATCGGTTATACGAGTCATCGATACCGCCAAAGCGTCACCGGTTCCCCTAAGACTCTCCTGTTTGACAAAGACAAGCTCCAAGTTGCCTTTGTACCGTGCGAGCAGTTCAGTGCGAATTTCTTCTTCTTTGTGTCCCACAACGACGACTACCCGATCTATGAGAACAATTTCCTCCAACGCACTCAAAATATGCTCCAACATGGATTTCCCGCATAGTTTAAGTAAGGGTTTAGGTCGCTGAGACTTCATTCGTGTACCTTCACCCGCAGCCATAACAACTACCGACAATGGGGCGTGGTAAGAGTTCATCTTCTCAAAGCCTCTCTTCAAAGCACGTTATCTCTACATCAACACTCGGCTATCTACACCACACAGCGTACCCTATCTACCTTCTACCTTACTCTGAAATATAAACGTCGTTACGGAGTTTGGGGGTATAGACGCAATAGCCGTGTTGCCTTTCACTTCAGGCAAATTTCCCTCTCGCCAGCTAGAAGCGACATCTGTCACTATAGTTTTAGTAGGAACCAAGCTATAGCGAGAGTTTGGAAAGTCGATTTCTAAAGTCATAGGGGCTGAAGAGGCGCTTTTATTTCCTACAACCACCGTCCAAGTATTTTGAGTTTTAGATGAAACAGCAAAAACGTTAGAAGAGTCAGATTGAACAAAATGAACCTTCGCTCCAGGACGGATAAATCTTGAGTAGTTCCCAAACACAAAGTACCTCTTTGTTAGGTAAAAGTTCTGGTCTCCATTTTTCGCGCCAGAGATGTCGTAGTACGCTAATCCGTCGTTTCGTCCCAAGTAGTTAACTTGATCCCAACAACCCGGTATTGACTTAGGGTTGCATCCGAGATTTGGTGATACGGCCGTCCACCAATCAAAGGCCCGGTCTCTCCCAAAGGTAATATCACTATAGATCGTCTGGGCTAACCACATACCCGAGACCATCGTCGGGTCGTACTGGTACCCAAAGCGCGTCCCATTATAACAACAGATCTCCGTCATCCACGATGGTTTATGAAGGCTCCTTACCTTGGCTGACATCTCTGACAAAACAGTGTCGTTTGGGAAGTCATAAAGATGATGAGCAACGACGGCTAGATATTTCAAAGTCGTCGCGTTCTTAGCCCACTTGTCGAGATGCGGAAGTAGTAATGTCGAGACCTTAGATGACTCGTCGGCAATCTCCTTACACCATGGCGCATACCTCGCCAACGCCTCTCCAACCGCAATTACAACCCGAGATCTAAGTGAAACTGGGACTGCCATTCCCTCTTGTTTACAAGAACCAAAGTTGTTATCGGGTTCGTTCATCGGTGACACATAGTTGATCGTGACTCCAAAGTGTACCTTTATCCCTCGAATCACTTGCGCCAAATAAGTTGCATAGGAGGCGACATCAGATGGATTCAGCGAACCACCGCACGAGCGATGATTTGTTGTGAATGCCGTTGGCGCCGAGTTGACAAATCCAACTAGATCCGGAACATGATAGCTATTCGCCATCTTCAAAAACTCGATACCTGCGGGATCGGCAGACCAATTGTATTTACCCGGACCGACATAGAAAGTGGATGGGGCCTTCCAAGGAACTATTACACCTACTCCTCCTCCTCCTATGTTGTATCGATACTGAGCTAGATAAAGACCAGAACGAGAAAACAGAATCCTACCCAGCCGGTCTTTGGCACCTTGAGAGAAACCAGATACCGGGCCTGGCCACCATGCTCCAGAGGCGCCAAAACCTTGCCAGTTGAGACCAACATTAGGGGAGATTGACAAGGTCGCTTGATGCGTCGAAACGGGCCGTTGGTCTTTGCTTTTGGGTGAGATGTTCTGACTAACAGAGTCAATCGCGAAAACGGCAAGGACAAGAGCCGCAAAGACAAGAGTCGTCGCCCTTAAAAGTAGTGAGAAACTCCAGTGTTTCCATCTCTCATTAGACACACCTGTCCTGTCGATCGCTTTGCGGTTTTCTCTCATGAAACCATAAACTTACTTGGAGACCTTTAAAAAGTGGTTAAGCTGACGTAAAATGATTTGGTCGCTGATCTCATAATCGATGATATGACAACTTGCCTTACAGAGTCCGATTACATACCCATACTTCGCGTCCGCCTCGCCGTGACAAAAAAAGATTTCTACCGCTCCGCGCTAGCCCTCACGCAACGACAGCCTCCGTCATCGCCGCCGACAGACATTGGCACAGGTCGTGCAAGGCTCCTCCTAGCTAGTGTTTCTATCTCGCGGTCCTTGTTGTGTTGCGCTTAGTAGCACGCCACTGCACGCAGGTGCCTGAGATGACTTCGGCCCCGTGACCCTCACCTATGACCACAATGGGAGCACAAGCCCCGTCTGTAAGGGCGGGATCGAGCGACCTTGATCGCCACTGAAATTAAGCTTGTCACACCCTCGATCTACAATATAAAGCATGAGCATTCATGCGCGCATGTACCTCAGGGATGAGGAACTGCCCATCTTTGTGCACTATTGCTCCGATGCTTGCTATATCTGGAAC
>JAJYHJ010000126.1 GCA_021784785.1 Actinomycetes bacterium
ACGACGGCTACTCAACAAAGCAACGTCGTTACTAGATGTCATGCTTCACAGTTGAGTTTTTCTTATTCAGAACACGTTTTTCTATTGAGCCAGCAAGAAAATGTCATCTTCAGATACACCAACACCTCAAATGTGACCTGTACCTTATATGGCTATCCCGGTATTGAGTTCTACACAGCAAACGGACAACCAATTATTGCCAAGACCGACCGCACCGGAGGTTACCCTATCGGATACGACCCAGGTCCACATCTTGTTACTCTCACACCAGGTACTAGTGCCTACTTCTATACTGCTTGGGCGACTGCCAATGCATCTAACGGAACCACGCAAGGGTGTGCTGTGCCAGCAAGTGTCAAGAGTTACCCACCAAACAGCTACACACAACTTTCCCTAACGTTTCAACGTCCAACCAATGACCAACTGATATGGGTTGGAGCGACCGATATATGTAACTTGAGTACTAACAGCTTAGGCGTATCGGCAGTTGCCCCAGCCAGCGTTTACCTACAAAACGCTCCATGGATGTCTCCTAGTGTCTTTGCTCCAGGCAACTTTGTTTCATAAGTCCTAAGTACATCGGAGATCTTGAGCCAGACATCTACAGCGGTCATCTCAGTCTGCATACTCATGGACACGAAGACCGTATGGAGATGGTCATATATTTGAAACAGCTTGTTGATCTCCATCTTGGGTAAATATATCGTTTACTGGCTTCGATGTTTATTCCCGCTCTTTCGAGACTCATTCCGATATCTTTCGAGAACTGGGTTATTGGTTAGCTCTCTAGTGTGTTATCCTCCTCCTTTTGTTGGCTGCCTCTAAAGTAAGCATCATTTCGCTTCCTCATGGAGTCTCCACTTAGTGATGTCCGTATTGCATCCAGTGTCTGGAACCCAGTCTACGTCGGGCATGGAGTCTCCACTTAGTGATGTCCGTATTGCATCTGAAAGATGCTCGGTATTATATTTCATCGCCAACTGTTTTACCTTCCACCAGTTCATACCAGCATGAAACTGGGTACTGAGAATCTATAACTCTAGAGTGCTGATCTACTCGTTCGTCGATGACGTCTAGAAGTCCTCTAGATGATGTAATTGATATTGGCGATAGTCCAAAGTCATCAATAATTAGGAGATCAACCTCCGAGTAGGTTCTAAAGAAAGATCTGTAAGATCCCTCGATACGGTTTCCGTACGACTAGCGCATCTGACGTCTGGCTTGCCCGACCATAGGTCAGGACTTCACGGTTCTACTAGGAGTAAGGAGGTTGCCGCATCTCGCGTTTAGTAAACTCAAAAAATACACCGCTATCTCGTTGAAGTACTTTCTCATTTGGAGAATTGCCGAAACCTGGAAGCAGCACTGCTCAATCGCAAGTACGGTCACAAAGATCAATGAGGTATTTAAAAATAAGTGGTGCCTTTGGATCTATACCATTTCAAAGTATGAAAAAGATGTTGTGAGGCTCGCTGATCTCAAATTTATACCTATAAAACGAGGCGCAGATGTGATCCGATTGATCTAAGATCAGATGACTTTTACAGTAGCCATTACCGGTGTCGTAGGTACCGTGACACCACCTTCAGGCTCAACATTTAGCATGAGCTGTGAAACGTTAGCCTGGACCACAAAGGATATAGCCTTTGGATCGGACCCAAGTATGCCCAAAGAGACGACCCTACCAGAAGAGATACCCCAGAGTTGGTAGGTCTTCGATCCTGCCAGCGCAGGCAAGCTCTTGCCGAGAAAATAACTTTGACCGTTGGGTAAAATGGCAACCTCTGCAAGTAATCTTCGCTGGCCGCTTTCCAAAGTTAAGACTCGTGCAGAGTTATTTGAAAACGCTGCAGTTGCAACCGCAACTATCGACGATGTGCTCGCCCTTCCCTTCAAGGCTGTCAGTTGATTCGACAGATAGGAAACTTCAAAGCCCAAAACAACTATAACTGCAGCAGCGACCGTTCCTAACGTAGCGAACATGCGTCTGTGTCGGAGAGGAGATCTCTTCGCTTGTTGTGTCTCGGGTTGTCCCCCATCATTTGATGTCAAGAACTTGAGTGTGGGAACTTTCAAATCCGAGTCCTCGTCGTCTTCAGAGAGATCGAGACCTAAAGATCTCTCGATATTTTCCCAAACAGCGCCGGAGGAGTTAGAGGTGGTATTTCCAAGTTTCGCAGCCACTTCTTTGTAGCCAGCTACCTCATTCGCGCACGAGAGGCAGTGTTCAATATGATTCTCGATTATGAAAGACTCTTCCTCTTCCACGGCATCTAATGCGAAGGCTCCTAAAAGTTCTTTGATCTCTTCGTGGTTCATAGTTCTACCCCTGCTAAAGACATCGAGAGCCTTCTCAGGCCACTTCTAATCCTACTTTTAACCGTACCTTCGGGTTGATTAACAGCACGGATACCTCCTTGTACGTGAGTCCGTGGAGGTAAGCTAACTCTATCGGACGTCGCTCATTGTCGCTTAGGTTATTCAGAGCGCCCCGTACCGTCTCTGAGTTTGCCAGCTCAATAATCTTCCTATCAAAGTCACCGCCACGGAGAACCGTTGAAAGTGCCTCACGTTCTTCTCTCATCCTTCGCGCGCTATCAGAACGGATCAAATCTACCGACTTTGAGTGACACGCTGAAAGCAAAAACGAACGGAGGGAACCTCTCTCTGGATCGAATATCGTCGGATCCCGCCACAGCTTAATGAATACCTCTTGAGTAACCTCTTCTGCAAGGCAAGCTGAGTTCAGAATCCGTCTCGCGAGCGCCAGTACCGCTCCACCATGCCGACGATATATCTCAGCAAGAGCGTCCTGCTCAAAGCGAGCTACCGCAAGTGCCAACTTAGTATCACTTGCCTCTTTCCACTGCTCCATCATGACAAAGTATACGTAGCAACAGAGTAGGTTAGATGACCTCAATAAAGTACCAAATCCATTTTCGTTCTATAGATATCGTGGAAAACTTTTCAAGATTTCATCCCATCATTTAGATAGTTCCGTAGTAGGGACATGAAACTACCCAAGAAGTACAACTTCAACTTAGGACGGCCGTCGACCAAAGGCGTACTTTTGCCGATCACGGCTATTGCTCTTGCAGCTTGCGGGGCGACTGCGTCCGCACCCGCTACATCAAAGCCTGGCATCACAATAATCATTAACAACTTTAAGTACGACCCTTCTACTTTGGTAGTGAAACCGCTAGAAACGGTGACGGTGATAAACAAAGACATCACCACTCACTCAGTAACGGCTCTACCAGGACCAAATGGACAGGCTCCCGTATTCAATACTGGAAACATCGCACCAGGTTCACACGCGACATTCAAAGCTCCGACGACAAAGGGATCTTACCCATACATATGTGATATTCACTCCTTCATGCATGGAACCTTGATCGTCAAGTAGGTCTTACCAGGGGAAAGGAAAGAAAAGGAAAACTATGAAGGAAAAGTACACTATCGACGAACCTCAGCTCATTGAGCTGATGGAGAAGTCAAAAGATATCCACTCAGATGCTATGAGGAAAACAAGAGAGGACATAAGCGAACTCATCGAAAACGTATCTCCGACAGGCACGATCAAAGCTGAGCGGTTTGAAGAGACTGTCGAGTTCAATAATGCACGACGCGAGCTACTTGGAAGTGCTTCCAAAGGTCTTGGAGTTCTAGGTACAACAGGTTTGGGAGCCGCGATGCTTGCATTATTTTCGAAATCAGCGTACGCATCGACCAACATCGACATCCAGATACTTCAAACAGCAGCTTCCATTGAGAATCTCGCAGTTGCGACCTACCAGATCGCTCTTACTCTCCCGTTTATCGGTGGATCGAGCGCAAATCCGGTCGTGAAAGCGTTCGCACAAACAACCATGAAGCAACACGAAGAACACGGCCAAGCCTTTAACGCCGCAATCAAGGCTCTTGGTGGCCAGAACAGAGCAAACCAGATCCAGTTTTACTGCAGATCGTAGAGAAGGCTAAGCCATCTCTTACTGGTCCAGGGCCTGTTGTCAGCCTGGCGCTTCAGCTTGAACAAGGTGCCGCAGAGACCTACGTCGCTAACGTATCTGCTCTCGGCGAAGCAAAAGCTATTAACGTAACATCTTCGATAATGGGTGTTGAGGCACAGCACGTAGCTATCCTCACTGCAGTATCAGCATTGCTCACTGCGGGGGCTCCTCAGCTGATAACACTTCCATCGCCGGCGGCTCAACTACCTGCCGCCGCTGGAAGCATTGGATTTCCTAACGCTTTCTACCCAACTAACCAAGCAAGACCCAACACAGAAGGAGTTGTGAAATGAGATTCAAGAAGTTCCAAAACGATGAAATAGCAGTTACGGAGAGTGAGCTCTTGCAACTTACTCAGGATATAGAAGATAGACACGTAGACACCTTTCCCAAAATGAACCAACGGGAGTGCAATCCCCTTCCGTAAGGGAGAGGTCAAGCGAACTCGTTCTTTCTTGGTCTCCCTGGTTTACGTCTAGGGAGTTTCTGGTTTTCTATGTACTTCTTCACCGTCTCTAATG
>JAJYHJ010000154.1 GCA_021784785.1 Actinomycetes bacterium
CGAGAGACAGGGCTGCGATCAAATACTTCCGGAACATTGCATAGGAAGACCGCAAAGGTACTGCTCAGCGACTTGTCGTATGGCAGCTCATAGACAGAGGGAAAAACGAACGTGTTGTAGAAGATGAATTAAGTAAAGGCAAGCTTCTTTGTCCTAGTTGTAAGGGAGTACTTCGTCCTTCGGTAAAGGTGCTAGGAACTTGACCCAGATGACGATTGAGCGCTGAGCCGCCCTGAGATAGCGCCCGTTTACGTAAGTTCACTACTGTTTAGTATGGTACATATCTTCGTCACATTGTTGGGGGCCTTTGGGCGAAGTGATGTCAGAAGCTCACCTCCAGGATTGGATAGGACAGAGTTTGCAATGATGACGGCAGCGGCGGAGTAGGTACTCCTTTCTCCGTTAGGAAACGAACGCATTGAAGGTACTGTCACACCCGTCAAATATGAACCATCTCGCCAACGCATCTGAGATGTCATCTTGAGCACATTTTCAGCCTCGACCTGGCGGCCCACGATACTTAGTGCCATAGCAAATTCTGCAGTCTCAGCGGTCGTTACCCAGCGACTCGTACTCAAACAACAGACACCGTATCCAGGTTCAAAGTTATCTGCAAAGAGATGAGAGACTCTGTGTTGGTATTCTTCGACCTCGGCACCTTTCGCCAAAATTGGATAGTACCAGTCCATCGCCCACACAGACTTATCAAGGAAGTTCTCAAGTCGCGACTTGACTACCAAGCTAGACAGGGCCTTTTCAGCAACTGCCAGTTCTGACGGGTCCAAAGAAAGTTGTTTCATAATCTCAATCGCTGCCTGAAAAGAAGTCACCATCGATGAAGAGCCACTTAGTAATCGCCCTTCATACGGCTGACCATCGGGATCTACAGCCCATGGGAAACCACCAGCTGAGTCCTGGTAGCTTAGGATATATTTGACGCTAGACACCATATAACTTCTAAGCAATGCCTCGTCAATATCGAGCACTCCTAGCTCGATGCCCAAAAGAAGTGCTAGGTAGGGATAAGAACAGCAGTTCAGATCTCGTTTTGGCTCTTTGACCCCGCTCGGTAGGTAGTACTGACATAAGGATCCATCTTGGTTCTGAGAGTAAAGTATCCAATCAAGTCCCTTCCGCGCTTCCTCAAAGCGACCGCCTAACAACAACGCGATCACTACCTCGCTATGGTTCCATGGATCTCCGTGACTACATGCAGTCCACGGAATGAACCCACTCTCCCTCTGTTCACTACATAGAAAATCCAGGGTCGCCTCGATCTCTTGATCACTTAAGACCATCTCGGCGACGTCAGGGCTCAAACAGAATCGTTGATCATAGCTTTCTTGCATAGAGAACCATACTCTTTCCAACTATCCTCCCAAAAGTTCGATCGACACGACTGAGAAGTCCATCTCGGTTAGACATCTGCCTAATAAGCAGTCTTTCATACAGACCCACGACCCAACTGCCATTTTTATCTATGCCAACTACACACTTCAGCCACCAATAAGGAGTGTGCAAGGCATGTGTATAAGAGAAACCGAATCGGTATAGGCCAGAACGAGTACATAGGTCAATAAGTGCCTTTCGCGTAAAGACTCTTATATGACCTCCCTGGGCGCTATGGTACTCTTTGGAGATTAGCCAACAGACTAGCTCCGGATAGGTCCTCGGAACCGTAAGAGCTGCTATTCCTCCAGACTTTAACACCCGATAGATCTCAGCGACAACGACCTTGGGCTCCAAGACATGTTCTAGAACCTCAGAACACACTACTGCATCGAAGGTTCCGTCGGGAAATGGGAGCACGTTCGCGTCCCCAACAACGCTATCAACCTCTATCGATAAGGTTGTACCAAGCTGGTCGATCCATCGATTCATAGAAACAAGACCGTCTGGGCTTCTATCTAGTGCAAACGACTTATAGCCAAGTTCAGAGGCTCGAAGGGCATGTCTTCCTCCGCCCGCTCCTAGATCAAGTACCTTTGCGTTTTGAGAGAGTTTTAGGCGAGAAAACTCTACAGTCTCCATATCGCCCTCTCTAGCGAGTAACTTGCCAATCGGCAGAGCTGTTCTGGAACGACGAGCACCATCTGCTATCCAATGGCCTTGTAGTAAAGGTTCAATGCCGTCTCAGCTGAACGTCTCCAGCTATAGCGATCGCGGACGTGATACATAGCGTTACGGGCGAGTTTTCTGCCTAAGTCCGGGTCGTCTACCATCCGCGAGATTGCAAGAGCAAGAGCTTCGGCATCGCCAGCTCTGACCACAAGAGCACACTCAGAATCCTCATCACCTACTACCTCAGGTAAAGCACCACCATCCGTTACAACTAAAGGTGCGCCGCACGCCATCGCCTCGACTGACGGCAGAGAGAAACCTTCATATAGAGAAGGCACTACCGCGAGCTGGCATCGAGAGTAGTAAGTCACCATTTCTTCTTGACTCACCTTGCCTAAAAACTGCACCTTCGCGGTTAGTCCTAGCCGTTCAACCAAACGCCTTACCGGTGAATCCTCACGAGACGGCCCCATCACCACTAACCTCAGATCTCCCCGAGACTTATCTAAAACAGCCATAGCCTCAATAAGATACCTAAGTCCCTTTAAGGGCACATCCGCTGAGGCAGTCGTCACGACCAAGCCTGGCTCTCTTTCAATCTCTAGAAGGGGTCGAAACGTCTCAGTGTCAACGCCGACTGGTCCTACAGAAATTTTCCTAAGGTCAACACCCATCTCAAGAGATATGTCACGAGCTGAAACCTTCGACACCGAAAGCACGTGTTCAAGCTGCGAGGCTACCTGGCACTGCATCCGCACAAAACCGTAAAACCTAAATAAGCCGACTTTTTGCCTGAAAGACTCCGCGTACTCCATGGAGAGCCTTTTGTCAACCGTTATCGGATGGTGAATGGATGCAACCACCGGCACACCACGTCGTTGAAACTTGAGAATAGATCTAGAAAGAGACTGGTTGTCGTGGATTACATCAAACTCTCCAAGGCGTGGAGTCAACTCTTTTGAAAGACGCCATCCAAAACTTCGTGGTTCGGGGAACGCGCCGCTTGCCATTAACAAGAACTCACCTAAGTCGTAAAGATCTTTAAACTCCGACAACTTAGGTACGCGGAAAGGATCTGGCTCGCGAAAAAGATCAAGGGACGGCAGTCGCGTCAGTCTCACCTCTTTAGGGAGGTCAGGATAGGGTGGACCAGAAAACACCTCGACCTCGTGGCCCATGGAGACAAGCTCTCTCGTCAAATATCGAGTATAGACACCTTGACCACCGGAGTGAGGATTACCTCGGTATACAACAAAGGCTATCTTGAGCTTTGGTCGACTAGAGAGATCGCTTAAGTCTATGAGAGTATCCTTCCTAAGTCCAACGAGTCCGTCCATCTCCCAAATCGTTTTATACAGATCAAACTACCAACAAACCAGATCAAACAGCGTTCACCAAGACGTGGGCGCTATCTAAAGATACCTTAGCTAGGTAGACGCTGCCCTAGCGCAGAGAACTTCAACGTAGCGCCTAGTTCTTAGATTCACAATGTCGTTGAGTCTGATGCCAGCCGAGAGGAATTCGCATCCGCCCCTAGGATTAGACATAAGCAGATAATTTAAAAGTGAGGAAGTTTGCTATTTAGCACCCATCTCCAGTACCTAGTCGTCTTGGGGATCTGTATCGTCGTGACTCTACCTCTAGAGTTCGTCTTTCGAGTAAGCGTATATCGACAACCAAGGCGTACCGCTCTCACCGTTCTTCCAGTTGTCTTGGTATTTTCGGCCTTTGACGTCCTTTCGATCAGAGATAAGTGGTGGCATTACTCATCAACGTTCACTACGGGACTCCTTCTACCTGGCAGTCTTCCAATTGAGGAGCTCGTCTTTTTCATCGTCATTCCCTTATGCACCATACTTACCTATGAAGCCGTTGGAGCGATATTGATTAGAGTACGAGGTAAGAGACGCTGACTATGCACGCTTATACGCTTGGGTCACTTGCAGCTTTCGTTGCAACTACCATACTTGATCTTTGGATAATCAAGACCAAAGTGGCCCTTACAGCAAGATTTTGGATCACCGTTATCATCGTCGGCTTCTTCCAAGTGTTCGTAGATGGATGGTTGACGAAACTCTCTTCTCCTATAGTCATCTACAACTCACATCACTTCTCAGGCATACGTGTCTTTTTTTCTACACCTATTGAAGACTTCATCTACGGGTTCGCACTAATCCTTCTCACTCTATCTATTTGGTCTTACACTGAAGACCACAGCAATAGACGAGACGAGTCTAAAGCATAGACCGTTGTAAACTATAAGAATGGGAGGTGGTTTATGACCGACGTGACCTTGACTATCCTTGCATTTTTGCTCATGGAGCCCCTTACGTATCTCGCACATAAACATGTAATGCACAGCATAGCGTGGACATTTCACGCCTCTCACCATAGACCAAGAGAGACTGTAGTCGAACTGAACGACCTATTTCCTGTGTTCTTTGCCGTTACAACTATGGTTGCATTTATCATAGGGACACAAGTCCCGGGCTTTAGCATCTTGGTACCTCTCGGAGTTGGAGTAACTTTTTATGGGCTAGCGTATAGTTTTGTACATGATGTGTATATCCACGGGCGGTTCTTTCATGTGGCTAAAGTCAGCTTCCTTGAGCCTCTAAAACGGGCTCATGTACTTCACCACATGTTCAACGGTGAGCCGTATGGAATGTTAATTCCGATAGTGCCCAAAAACATCAGGTCCAAGGCCGAACAATTATTTGCCTCTCAAGGCGCTACGTCCTACGACCCAAGCTTTCTCAACCGCTCTAACGTGAGCTCTAGAAGAAAATACATCGTAGTCGAGTAGTTCCACCTTATCTAAGATCTTTCCATATAACTGTCTTGCGGCACGAATGCAGTGCAGGGCACTACCTTCTAAGTATGCGTCTCCATCTCTAGACCTTCGATAGAAGCTACGAGCTACTGATACTTGATACCTAAGCGCATTCTTCACCGCAGGCGTACATCTCTTGTTTTTAAAGTCTTCTAAAGCATCAAATCTCTCGAGATCAACCACTGGAAGATAGATGCGATTGCGATCTAGGTCTTCAGACGCATCTCTTATGAAGTTGGTCAGCTGAAAGGCGAACCCTAAACTCCGCGCCGAGTCCGTAGCCACGTCAGCATTTTTTGGACAAAGTATAGGAAGCATCATCTCCCCGATCACTGCAGCCGAACCATCCATATACTTCATCAACTCCTCCAGATTTTCGTAACGGCGCTTGGTAAAGTCCATTCTCATCGACCGGAGAAACCTTTCAAAAAACGAAGGGTCGATGTCAAACTTCGTAACCGTATCAACAACGGCAGCCAGGACTTTGTCCTTGGACACTCCAGATTTTAGATCCTGTTTAAATCTCGCCTCAAACGAGTTGACAGCTCGAATTCGCTCCTCAATCGCCACCTGTCCAAGATCATCAACGATGTCGTCAACGTATCTACAAAATCCATAAAGTGCATGTACGTGGGGACGCTTTCCACGAGGAAGCAGCAGCGTGGAATAGTAGTAAGTTTTCCCGAAGCGTTTGTTAAGAGCCTTGCACCTCTTGTACGAACTCTCAAGTGCTAGGTCATACAAGGTTTGAAATCCTTTGCGCTGCGAGCTTCCCTGAAGTCAACACCATTGGTACACCAACTCCAGGGGTAGTGGTCGATCCCGCAAAAAATAGGTTTTCAACCTCCTTAGAGAAGTTCGCAGGACGGAAAGGGCCACTTTGAAAGAAACGGTGTGAGAGCGCAAAAGGTGTGCCCTTGCTCATTCCCATTGACAGCCAGTCTTTAGGATCGTATATCGACTCCACCACTATATCGGTCTCGTCTGAAATAAAGCCATACTCAGTCAGCCTTTGCACCATCTGACTTCGAGCTTGATCTCGCTCAAACGTCCAATCGATAGAGGCGTCAAGGTTAGGCACTGGCTCTAATGCGTAGAGAACAGAGTGCCCATCTGGTGCAATGCTGCCGTCACTAACGGTTGGCAAGGAAACAAGAAGTGAAGGGTCTCGCATTCTTCGTCCATTATGGAGTACGCTTTGGAAGCCTTCTTTCCAAGCAGTACCGAGGAAGATATTATGATGAGCGAACCCGTGAGGAGTGCCTCGAACTCCCAATAGGTGCAGATAGGCGGACGGCGAATATTCTCCTTGAGTAACGACATTTGGAACTCTCAGATCGGCCAAAAAAGTATCGTAAGCTTGAGCAAGTTCCGTCGTAACAACGACCGCGTCAGCTTCAATACGCTCCCCGCCATCACCTAACACCGCGGCCACGCGTCTATCTTTGGTACGTCCATCTCTAAACTCAAGTCCCTCCACGACAAATTCAAACTCGAAGGTTGCGCCAGCATCAGATGCCGCGTCTTTGAGGGCCCTTGGTATCTGATGCATACCGCCACGAGGGTAATAAACACCTTCAATTGAGTCCATATAGGTTATAACGGCGTAGATCGCTCGAGCTTCAAGAGGAGATAGGCCGGCGTAGAGAGCTTGAAATGAGAATAACTTAACTAACCTTTCGTCATCGAAGTAACCACGTACCACCGAGTCCAAAGACGAGAAAGCCTTTAGCTTAACTAGCGATACCGCGGCCTTTGGAGACGACATAAGTGACAAAACGCCATCGATATTTTTATCGATGAAGTTCGGGAACTCTGCCTCGTAAAGCTTTCTTAGGTAAGAAGAAAACTTTACATAGCTCTCCGCATCTTTAGACGAGCACTTTCTCTTTACTTCTTCGTACATCGCATCCTTGGAAGCGTGCACATCTATCGATCCCTCTCCATCAAAGGATTGCCCATCCGAATAAAATACTCTATAAGCCGGTACGAGTTCGATTAGATCAAGTCGTTCATAAAGCGACGAACCAACAGCACGAAGAGCAGCATCGACCATAGAAATCATTGTGAAGACGGTTGGACCGTTATCCATTACAAAACCACCGTCTTTTACGTATGACGTCCTGCCCCCGGCCTTGAAGCCTCTTTCGACAACGACAACCTCGTGTCCATCACCTAGAAGGTGGCATGTAGTGGCTAAGCCCGCGAGGCCAGCTCCAACTACCACTACCTTCAAACTCTCAACTCCTTCGATGACCTACGAATTCGGCAAGTCTTTCAAGCTCCGTAGTTGCGTGGGCATTAAATTTCCCGAGGTGGATCTCGGCTATCGCAAGTTCTGTTAACTCCTCAATTCTGGACTCGACCGAAGCGAGAGATCCGGTCTTTACAAAGATCTCTTGTAAAATCTCAATCTCTTTCGCATCTAAATTCTCGCGTCCGAATAACTCATCTAGCAGACCTCTTTCTCGAACACTAGCCCTATCTCGCGCCAGTGCATAGAGTAAGGTAGGTTTTCCCTCTCGCAAGTCGTCGCCGACTGGCTTACCGGTCTTTTCGGACTCTCCAAATATGCCAAGTACGTCATCCCTAAGTTGAAATGCCTCGCCTAGTGGTACGCCATATAGAGAGAGGTGAGCATATGCCGACTCATTCGCTCCTGCCAAAGCGGCTCCAAGGTGCAAGGGACGTTCTACCGTGTACTTGCCAGACTTGTAAATCGCCACCTTGGTCGCATAGCTCACATCGAACGATCTCCGCGCAGTCCCGACCACGTCAAGGTACTGTCCAAAGTTGACCTCCAAGCGAAGCTCTGAAAAGACCTGTCTCGCCTTAAGTGGAGCAGCCTCAAGAAGTCTGTCAGCGTATACAAAGGCTAAGTCCCCTATCAAAATAGCAACGCCATCACCAAAACGCTTAGAGTCTCCATGAAGCTCAGAGCCTTGGTGAAAGGACTCGTATCGTGCATGCACGGACGCCGATCCTCGACGAAAGGGAGATCCATCCATGACATCGTCGTGTATCAGCGCAAAGCAATGTAATAACTCTAAAGCTGCCGCTGCATCTAGGACATTTAAATCAGGATCATCTCCGCCTGTGCCAACAAACGCCCAATAGCAAAACGCCGGGCGAAGGCGCTTACCACCAGCTAGAGCAAAGTTCATGAGATCGCGCAACGGACGCACAAAGGAGTCGTCCAAGGCTCCCCACTTTACGATCTCGCATTCAAATAAGTCACGAATTCGATTATCTACTAAAGACGCGATTTTATCTAGGGAACGAGGAGTCTCATCTCCCACAACGAGTTCCGAACCGCCAGAAAGAGACTGTAGCTCTGCCAAAATACTCCAACTCCTATAGGTTCCACCGAACCTCTTTACACCATCAACAACATCCACTGGGCGAACTATTCCGAGCTAAACGAGACTGATCTATCATCCGCACCCATCGCAAACGCCGGAACTCCTATTAAAGATACGATAACGTTAATAAGATAGATTAACAGTCCTAGTGCCACCGCTTGTGAGGTTGATACGCCCAAGGGGTGGAGAAACAAAACGAAAGCTCCTTCTCTAAGTCCCAATCCTCCTATGGTCAACGGGACAACCTGCAAGATCGCTACCGCTGGAACAAAGGCCAACATCACCGTAAGGGGAAGTCCAAGGCCTAAAGCATCAGCAACGGCCAGAGCTGAGATAACCATAGTGAGCTGATAGGCAAAGCTCACAGAAAGTACCTCAATAACTCCCTTGGGATTTGTTGTCAGTCGAAGGATCCCATACCGGGTCGCATCGACTACTCCGAATATGCCACCCCTAATCTCAAGCGACTTGGGCTCTACGATAGTCGCAAGACCTACCACGACCACTAAGGCTAACAAAGTGATCATAGCCGTAGCCACAACTAGCCTTGAAGAGGATCCAAGGCGCAGAAGTTGTGGGTTTGCCAAGAGTCCACACAAGGTAATAAAGGGAAGCACAATCCAGCCGGTGAGACGCTCAACCACGACCGAGGCAACCGCATCCCCAAGCCCTGAGCGCCGCCTCAACCAACTCACTCTAACGACGTCTCCCCCCACAGTAGAGGGAACGAAGTTTGATACAAAAAGTGCAGCGAAGTAGTACCGTGCTAGCGTGCTAAGACGAGTCGGCTTACCGAGAGCAACAAGGACTCTTTGCCAACGAAGTACAGAAAGAAGCACCGCGGCCACGCCAATTGCGGCAGCCAGTACGAGAAGCCGCATCATTCCCGGCCTCTTAGGAACGATCTCTGCCCAATGGACTCGCTGGAAAAGCCAGGCAAGGAGGATTAACGATAACACGTATCTGAACTTCGGCCAGAGACTCTTCAACTTGCCCAGCACATCGCCTCCACTGGTTGACCTCGATGGATCAACCTAGCGCATCAACCCAATACCCAAACACTCACCAAAGGGGAGTTGCTGCAACACTTTTTCGAGTGCAAGGTAAATTCTAGGTCAAAGAGTTTGATTAGGGGGCACTCATTGTTGAATAAAGAAACAGCGAACAAGGTTCTCACCCACGCGCTCAGTGCAGGAGCTAACTTTGCGGAAATCTTTGTCGAAGACTCCTTCTCTAGCTCCATTGGACTAGAAGACCAAAGAGTTGAAGGTGTGAGCGACTATGCATCAATGGGGGCTGGCATCAGAGTTGTTTACGGAGAGACCACTGGTTTTGCTCATACCACGGATCTCTCGGAAAAGGGGCTAATTGATGCGGCAAGTACGGCTAGGTCAGTAGCTAAAGTCAGTCCAAGAAGTCAGACTAGGATCGTATGTACCGAAGATAGCCATACGCCGCTTAAGAGTGAGTTCGTAGACCTTGGATACTTCAAACTAAGGGCTAAAGAAGAACTGATGCTCATGGATGACGTAGCTCGCACTGTCGATCGATCGATCGTTCAGGTATCGTCATCGATGAGCATCAGTGGACGTCGCTTTATTTTAGCAAACTCAAATGGAAGATTCGTTGACCAAAGTATCTCTCGTTCTAGGGTAGCTATAAAGTCCGTCGCTAGAGGGGACACCGGCCTTCAAACGGGGTATGAACCCGTCGCTTACACCATGGGCTTTGAGGAGTTCTTAGACATGATGGACTTCGAAGAGTTGGCCAAAACGGCTAGTAAGAGGGCAGCCGTAAAGCTTTCTGCCATACCAGCACCGTCTGGCACTTTACCTGTTGTCATCAAAAAAGGCTCAGGTGGAGTCCTCTTCCACGAAGCTTGTGGGCACGGCTTAGAAGCTGACCACATTAAAAAGAACACCTCGGTATATACAGGACAGCTTGGACAAGTGGTAGCCAGTCCCCTTGTGACCTTGGTTGACGACGGTACCGTCTCCAAGCAGTGGGGAAGCTACGCCTTTGACGACGAAGGTGCCGAGGGGCGTTACAACGTGCTAATTCGAGACGGAGTTCTAGAAGACTATATGTGGGACGCTAACTCCGCCAAGTCGTATCATAAAGAAACATCTGGGAACGGACGGCGCCAAAGTTACCGACACCTTCCGATGGTTAGGATGACAAACACTTACCTCCTGCCCGGTGAGAGCGACCCAGACGATATAGTAGCTCACACAGAACAGGGAGTGTACATTGCACGGCTCACCGGTGGACAGGTCAACACGGCTACAGGAGACTTCGTATTTGGGACTCAAGAAGCTTACCTAATTGAAAACGGCGAGATCACTTCACCTCTTCGGGACACGCAGCTCATCGGGAACGGCCCCGAAGTGCTTGCAAATATAGATATGGTTGGCAGTGACTTCCATATGATACCCGGTAGTTGCGGGAAGAATGGACAGTCCGTTCCTGTCGGGACGGGCCAGCCTACACTTCGGATTTCAGGAATAACTCTAGGAGGAACGGCCGATGTCTAACAAAAACTCTCTTGAATCAATCGCTCAAAGTATCATAAGCTCAGCAAAGCCTAAAGAGTCGATTGAGGTTATGGCCAGTCGGTCAACCTCCACTCAAGTAGTCGTCTACCAAGGAGAGGTCGAGTCTTTAACCCAAGCCACAGATGGCGGTCTAGGTGTCCGAGTTATCATAGATGGTAAAGTTGGGTTCTCCACCGTTAGCAGCCTAGATAAGTCCCTGGTTGCAAGATGTTTACAAAGCGCCCGTGAAAACACGGTCTACTCTACTTACGACCCCTACGCTACATTTGCAGAGCCTGACGCTATAGCCTACCCAGCTATGGTGCTGCTAGATCCAAAAATCCCAGTTGTACCCACCGAACTCAAAGTCTCCCGAGCCCTTGAATTAGAGAAGATCGTTTTAGCGAAAGACAGAAGAGTTACCGAGGTACCTCAAGCTCAATACAGCGACTATTACGGCGAGTCTGTGATTGCATCTACCAATGGAATCTTTGGCCGTTCAGAGAACAGTTACGCTATCGCATCCGCTACAACAGTAGCAAGGGAGGGTGAGCAAACTCACACCGGATACGGATACAGCGTCTCTAGATACTTTGACGAGGTATCACTTGAGAGTGCCGCATCCGACGCAGTCACTCGAGCTATCCGCCTATTAGGTGCCAAAAAAACTAAGTCTCGTTCTTTGACGGTAGTCCTTGAGCCTCGTGCAGCTTCAACCCTTTTTGCGCTAATATCAGCTTCGCTCTCAGCGGAGGCGATCCAAAGAAAACGTTCCATCTTCGTCGGTCGCATGGGCGAACCGGTCGCTTCAGAAGTGATAGACATCGTCGATGACCCCACGGACGTTCGCTTCCAATCCGCCAGTCCCTTCGACGCAGAGGGCCTGGCCTCTCGACCAGTGCACCTAATTGAAGATGGAACCCTCAAGAACTTTCTCTATGATAGCTATACCGCAAACAAAGACGGAATCACGTCAACGGCCAACGCCATTAGAGGTGGTTTTTCTGGGACGCCCTCGCCCGGTCCAAAGTCGATATTACTCAAGCCGGGACGCAGATCACAAGACGAGATAATAGCAACCATAGAAGAAGGCGTACTTGTCCAAAGTCTCTCAGGCGTACACTCTGGCATCAATCCAGTATCTGGAGACTTTTCAGTAGGAGCAGAAGGGCTAATCATCCGCGACGGCTCTCTGGCGGAGGCAGTCAGAGAGGTTACAATTTCGTCCACCTTGCAGAAGATGTTACTAGACGTTGTCGAAGTTGGTAACGATACAACCTTTCTTCCATCCATAGCCGCTGGAAATACGGTAGTAATTGGAAAAATGAACCTTTCAGGTGAGTAGTTCAAACGTCAATGAAAGCTAACGATGGATATGGAGTATGTAAAGAAGATACCAAGACTCTAAAGTACAGCATCGATCTTCACACACACACGATGTACTCTGGAGACTCCTCAACTACCGTAGAAGAGTACCTACAAGGTTTCTCAAGAGCTGGCTTGTCTCTAGCCGCCATAACCGATCATTTGACGATTCAAGGAGCGGTGGCTATAAAAGGTATCCTAGGCGAAAAGATCGTTGTCGGTCAAGAGATCCGCGTCAAAGAGGGAGAGCTGATTGGCCTATACTTGTCTGAGCGAATATCTCCAGGCTTATCAGGGAAAGTGGCGGCGCAGGCTATACATTCACAAGGCGGGCTCGTATATATACCTCATCCCGGAGACAAAACAAGAGCCTCAATGTCGCAAGCCAGTCTTATGACCTTAATAAACGAAGGGTATGTAGATGTAGTCGAAGTTGGTAACTCAAAGCTCGATAGATCATCGCTAAGTCAAGAGATCGTAGCAGAGATACTTGAGACAGGAGCTGCCTTGGCATCTTCTTCCGATGCTCACGTACCAGAGGCCCTTGGATCCTCTCACACAGTCGTGGCCACATTGCCGTCCTGCGCAGATGACCTAAAACGACTTCTAAAGGACCCTGAGACCATACTCGTACATAACCATTTCGATCCTGCTCGTAAGTGGCGAGCAAAAATAGTACCTAGCCAACTAGGCAGCATCCGTAGAGCTACTAGTTGACCCTTTCGCCGATCCGCTTGATGTGGCATCTGACGTTGCAGCCGCGGTAGCGGTGGAGGATGTAGCGGTCGTCTCGGTAGATCCGCCAGCTGTAGGCGTCGTAACGGAAGCACTTGTCTTGGATCTTGAGTCGGTCTTATAAAATCCAGAACCTTTGAAAGTAATAGCTATGTTTCCAAAGACCTTTCGGAGAGGTCCACTACAGGTGGGACAGATCGTCAACGGGTCATCATGAAAAGTCTGAACAGTCTCAAACTGATGACCGCACTCTTTGCACGCATACTCATATGTAGGCACTTAATACACTCCAAATCATAGAACTCTTAGCACTCTTTGCATTTGAGTGCTAATTCTAGCATCTAGAGTGGGACATAGACTCAAACAGAAATCAACTCGTCACAGTTACGCTGGTTGGTTACTCTTTTTAGAGCTGTATCGAATATGACTTCAACAGCGCAGCAGTGCCTATCTTCACATGCTAACTTATGGTCTATGCCTGCAAAAATAAACAAGGTAGTTATTCCAGCCGCCGGTCTCGGTACTCGTTTCCTACCAGCAACAAAAGCCCAGCCCAAAGAGATGCTTCCCTTAGTTGACAAACCCGCGATTCAATACGTCGTAGAAGAGGCCGTTGGTGCAGGTTTAACGGATATTTTGATCATAACTGGCCGAGGTAAGCGAAGCATCGAAGATCACTTCGACAGATCGTTCGAACTTGAATACTATCTAGAACGTTCAGGCAAGCTAGATAACCTTGAGGAGGTTCGCTCAATAGCTCAACTCGGAGAGATTCACTATCTAAGGCAAGGAGAACCCTTGGGTCTCGGACATGCTGTGCTTGCAGCCAAAAGACATGTAAACTCCAAACCTTTTGCTGTAATGCTCGCCGATGACATAATGGACGAAGGCTCAAAAACGCTAAATGAGATGTTAACGGTTTTCGCTAAGTACGGGCGCTCGGTTGTAGCCCTTATGGAAGTATCCGAGAAAGAGATATCAAGCTACGGAGCTGTTGGCGTTAGTCCATTATCAAAGAATCTCTACAGCATACGATCGGTCGTAGAAAAACCCCTACCCAACGAGGCGCCATCTTGTTTTGCAATTATGGGACGATACATATTCACACCTGAAATCTTCGATGCGCTCGAAAACATTGCCCCTGGGCGGAACGGCGAAATCCAGCTAACCGATGCCATTGGTTCGCTCATAGAACAACAAGAGGTCATCGGATATGTACTAAACACAAAGCGCTATGACGTCGGCAACAAGTCAGACTATCTAAGAGCCACGATTGAAATAGCCCTAAAGCGATCCGACCTAGGAGGCTCGATGCGCACTATTCTACGGCAACTAGCACAGGAACAAGCTCTCTTCGATCCCGAGTCCAACGATCTCAGCATGTTGAATCTACCTCAAGCTACACCGGACATCGATCCTGTAAACGACTAGTCTCTCATCTATTGAGTAGCTAAGGATCTCCACATATGAAGAGCCCTGAACTATCGTTTCATAGATTTGTCACTATAGATTTAAGTTGTAATACAAGTCAGAGGCAGGTTCACAAAAGATGTCAAGTACCAAAAGCTTAACTCCATTGGACGTGGCCCAGGACTTCGTCCTCAAGCGCGTCAAGCCGCTAAAACCTATTGCATGTCCCCTTTCGGAGTGTTGTGGGCTAGTTTTGGCAGCCGACATCGAGAGTCGGGAAGATGTTCCCCCATTTCGCAATACCGCCTCAGACGGGTTTGCGGTGAGAGCGAAGGACACTGTAGGCGCCTCCAAGGAGAATCCAATTCTGCTCAAAGTCGTCGCAACCATAGCGGCCGGAGGTGCTGAAGACCCAGAGTTGGAATCAGGATCAGCGGTGCGAATCATGACTGGTGCCCCTGTACCCACCGATGCCGACTCCGTCGTCATGGTTGAAGACACCATAGCGCCCGTCGACGATGACGAGAACGCCATATACGTAATCAAAGAGGCAGCTGTCGGAGACAGCATTAGAGATGCTGGAAGCGATATTCAAATAGGCCAGACAGTGTTACCAGCCGGAACGGTTCTCAACCCAGCAGCGATTGGAGTACTTGCATCACTTGGGTATAAAAAGGTCCCCGTCTTTGCGCGACCGAAGGTGGGTGTCATCTCCACAGGAAGCGAACTTGTAGATGCGGGTGACATTGGCAAGGGTATGATTAGAGACTCTAATCGACCAGCTCTAATCGAAGCTGTAAAGCAAAGTGGCTTTGATGCGGTCGATCTTGGGATTGTCGTCGACGATGCTCAGCTACTTGAAAATGCTTTCAAAGAAGCGGCGATCCTGTGTGACGCCATTATCACCTCAGGTGGGGTTAGCGTGGGAGACTACGACCTCACAAAGCAGGTGCTAGCAAAGCTCTCAAACGGAGATATGAAATGGATGCAGGTGGCTATAAAGCCAGCGAAACCTTTCGCATTTGGCACTGTCTCTGGAACTCCACTTTTTGGATTGCCAGGTAACCCGGTAAGTGCTTTGGTAAGCTTCGAACTCTTTGCCCGACCAGCGATTCGCAAGTTGATGAATCACCCTACCCCGTTCAAAAGACTCCTAAACGCAACTTTACAAGAGGACGTAGTTAGACGTCGAGATGGTAAGGTTCACTTTCTTCGAGCGCTATGTCAAAGCGTCAACGGAGAGCTTCAAGCATCGCTAAAGGTGGGGCAGATGTCCCACATGCTCTCACGAATGGCTTCTGCAAACGCTCTCATAGTCGTTCCGGACGGCGATGGCTACGAAGCCGGCACAAAACTACCAGTAATACTCCTCGATGAATAACGCACGATGTCCGAACATCTCAAACCGAAGACTCTCCAATAGTGCCTAAGCTCTTTAGAGTGAGAAAAGATGGAACTGGTCAGCTAGTTGACTCTTACAATAGAATTGTACGAGATCTTCGCATATCGATAACAGATCGCTGTAACTTCCGATGCTCCTACTGTATGCCAGAAGAGGGCATGAAGTGGCTCGACCGTCCAGAACTACTCAGTTTTGAAGAGATTGAGAGAGTCGTAAGAGTTCTAGTAGATCGTTACGACTTCGAAAGCGTCCGGCTCACCGGAGGTGAACCAACTGTACGCGCACAGCTACCTCTCCTCGTTGAGAAATTGGCGCGCCTCAAAAGACCTTCGGGCGCCGCTCTCGACGTCTCTTTGACCACAAACGGAGCCACATTGCGACTTCTTGCCGCTGACCTTAAAAGCGCCGGGCTTTCTAGGATAAATATTTCTTTGGACACACTCAAACGAGACAGATTTATAGAACTCACAAAAAGAGATCAGATCACTAACGTCATAAGTGGAATTCACGCTGCAGTTGAGGCTGGATTACAACCTGTAAAGATTAATACGGTCGTAATGAACGGAGTGAACGACGACGAAGTAGTCGAAATCGTACGCTTTGCCAGAGAGGTTGGGGCCATATCGCGATTTATTGAGTTTATGCCTTTAGACGGCGACAACTCATGGTCACTCGCGCAGGTAGTGCCAGCCAGTGAGATCGTCGAAAAAGTTACTGAAGTATTCCCCGCCCAACCCGTATCGAATGGCTCAGACCCCGCTAAGCGCTACGTCTTCGACGATCAAATGGGTGAGTTTGGCGTTATTGCATCGGTTACTATGCCATTTTGTGACGCCTGTGATCGCATGCGCCTAACCGCAGACGGAAAGTTACGGAACTGCCTCTTTGCTGTTGAAGAACAAGATATCAAAACAATTCTACGAAACAACGGGTCCGACGATGATCTAGCTACGGTTATTGAAGGTTCGGCTAAGAGTAAGTGGGCAGGTCACTCAATTGGGAACGTCAATTTCATACGACCCAAGAGGTCCATGAGTCAGATCGGGGGCTAGGACGAAGTCGACTACCTTTCACAACAACAACGGATTTTGTACGGAGAGGATCTAGATTAGATATCATGTCTGATGCTGCCCTAACCCACCTTGACCCACTCGGAAGAGCTCGAATGGTCGATGTTACGCCAAAAGATCCTAGCCACAGGAGAGCTGTAGCTAGATGCAAGGTGTACATGCAACCCGAAACCACCGCAAAGGTTGCCAACAATGCCATTACCAAAGGAGATGTTCTAGGTGCTGCTCGCATAGCAGGCATTCAGGCCGCCAAGAGAACTTCAGACCTCATACCACTCTGCCATCCCTTACTAGTCGGTTCCGTCTACATCAACTTTATGATCGGTGACGATTACGTTCAGGTAGAGTCCCAAGTAGAGACGGTCGACCGTACGGGTGTTGAAATGGAGGCATTGACTGCCTGTTCAGTCGCTGCCCTTACCATATACGACATGTGCAAGTCTTTCGATAGAGCTATGGTAATCGGCGATCTTGCACTATGGGAAAAGGTCGGGGGACGTTCTGGGCACTGGAAGCGACCAGGCTACGAGGATAGCATCGATCAAGGTTTTTAAACCTTTTCACCTCTAGAACGCTCACTTTCGCCACCATCAGATCTTTTTATGGTACTCTCTGTGTATAGATGTAATTACGAGGGTGTAATTCGATGATATCAACACTTACATTACTACTTATAGTTTCTGCCTGGGCAGTGGTTGTTGTAGTCCCAGCCCTCAGCAGATGGCGATCGGCACAGCAAGTGTCGTCTGTCGCTCGTTTTAGAGATCAACTGCATGTGCTTGAAAAACAATGTTCTGGTACTAGCATTAATTTCTCATTCACTGTCACCAAGACGCAAGAGTATGCCTTGGTCACAAGGTCCTATAGCCCTACTGGGAGTCCTCACCACATGAGTCCTATGTGCTATCGTCGCCGACGACGCACATTTTCTTCGCTTACGGCATTATCCCTATTGTCAATTATTGCCGTTCCAGCCACGGGTATGTTGGGCATAGTTAGTCTGGCCCTTTCTCTCGTGCTTCTTGGATCTTACGTCACCATATTGAGGAGATCAAAACTGAAAGCAGTAGAGGCATCACGTCATGTGCTAGACGTGCCAAACGCTAGAGCTCTCGAATACAGTTAGTATCATTTTTTTGGCTTCGGATCAAGGATAAGTACTCGTGGGCTGGCTTGTAACAAAGTCTCTCGGTCGAACCAAGAGTTGATCCGTTGGTGATTTGCCCAAAGTTCAAGTTGGTCTATAAAGTTAGGAGAGGCAGGATCTCCCGAAACTCCTCCTGGTATGATCGACTTCGACGACCTAGCGTCCGCCATGTCCACGACTTGTCTGAAAACAGACAGTCCGGATACAGTGAAGTCACTTCTACGCTCCCAGCCGTAACTAGCAGCTTGGATCGTATCAGAGTCTCCACCCAACTCCACCTTCGGAAAGTCTAAGTGCACCTCTTTGGAATCTACGCTAGGGCTCAAGGGGTGAGAACTAACAACGTAGTGAAACTTTCCCCACCTCCACTTCGACGTTTCTTCACCCGCCATATGGACTGCATCTTGGTAGGCCATCTCAAGCGCTATCGGCACTACGTCAAGTATCCGTTCCTTTGCTTTCCGGACCTTATCCTGGTCATACGCTGGTGGACGTTCGCCACCAAGGATATCCCAAACATCGTTGGCAAGCCACCGTCGGATCAAAGTTCCAGTAGAAGCAAGCTCTCCAGACACCATCCAGCGCCATGTATCTTCGCCCAATAAAGGTCTATATAGAGCATCTGCAATAGTCCTACGAAAACACCCATATAGCAGAGCAGCAGCGGAGTCCTTGCTAAGAACTCCATCCCAGCCCGTAAGAAGTTCTTGCGCCCGTTTAGCATCACTAGATGTAAGAGGTTTTAAAGACTTAAAGACTTCGATCCAACGCTGTGCAGCTAGAGATGTAACGTCCGCTTGCAACTTCTCCATGTCCGAGAAAGTATACGGTTGTAACTCGACCAACCTCTGTCTCAGTCTCTCAGCTCGGAACGGGTCAGCGAAACTAGAGGATATATAAGGCTTGTCGCCGTCAATAATAACGTTGTTGGCAGTCATTATAAATCCTGCTTGAGGATTCTCACAGCGCGGCATCTGAGAAAGCGGTACGGTACCTACCCATTTGGACTGTAAGCTCCACCCTAGGGTTGGCAGACCTAATCCAGATTCGCCCCGAATAGGCAGCTTTCCCCGTGTCATATATCCAATATTGCCTATACTGTCCGCAGCCACAAGGTTATTAACTGGATCTACCCATTTGGACTGAGCATCGAGAAGCTCAGCCACAGTTTTTGCAAAGAGCATTGGGCGAAGTACCTCGAATCCCTCGTGGGCATAGCTCTCCGAACCTATCCACCGAAGAGCCAGGCCCCATCCGATCGACGGCGATCCATGCACCAAGGACCCGTTATCGGTGCTCCATATCTCTATATCTTCGGAACCGCTGTCTTTGAAATGAACTTTCTCGACCCGTCGTCTTGCTTGCTTACTCTGCGGAACGCTGCGATAATTGCCAGATCCGTCTCTATTAAACTCTTCAACGTAAAGATCCTGTGTATCTGCGCCACCATGGGTTATCGCCCACGAGACGTCACGGTTGAACCCAAAGTGTGGGAAACCAGGAACGCCAGCAAAGGCCGCTCCAAAAACATCAAAAACGCTACAAGATAGATGGGCTTGCCAGTATACGTTTGGAACGTCTAAAGCTCGATGTGAATCATTCGACAAGATTGCGTGCCTTTGACCAAAGGACTGAGCAGATACAACCCAAGCGTTCGACCCCGGCTCAACCTCAGATACAAACCCAAGGTACTGTGCAGCTCGTTCAACATCTCGTACGCCGGTACTTACGACATCACTTAACCGGCCCAGGGGAGGAACACTCACAGTAGAACCCAAGGGAGAGGAGTCAACTAGTTGTTCAAAGACATCCACCCCGACTTTATCTAACACAATGGCGTTAGCTAGCTTATGTTGCCACATTCCCATTAGAACATGACGAATCTTAAAGACCGCGATGGAGTGCCACGGTAACCACGGTTCAACCTTGATACCCAAGAGGTCGAACTCAGTAGAACTAATGCCGTTTACCAAAGCAGTGTTTACTCCTGCGGCATAGCTATCAAGCATCCCGCGCGTCTCGGCCGATAGCATTTCATAATCACTCGTAGCACTTTCGGTCAAACAAAGTCTTCGAGCTAACACATCTGAAGAACGAACAGAGACTCCAAGAACCTCTCCCAGTCTGCCCGTAGAACGTCTTCGATCAAAGTCCATTTGAAAGATTCGATCTTGAGCACATGCGTACCCTAGTCCGAACCATGCATCTCTTTCTCCTTGTGCAAAGATATGCGGTAACCCGTTTCCATCCCGAAAGATCTCTACGGTTTCTTCAACGCCTTCAACTCTCAATCTTTCGTTCATTACTACTTTCCGGAGCTAATCACCATTTTGATATTGAACTTCGTGAAGCTTCAATGTCTGTAACCTAGCAGCTGACAAAGGCTAAATCAGCGATAGGTGTCGATCATTCGACCGTTACGACACCAAAACACGCCAGTATCCAAGTACTCCTTGGCACCCAAAATCGAAGTCTTTGTAGAAGACATAACGATACGTCCAGTCGTTGTCCAAGTTCACCCTACATATATAGTCGTCAACTTCTCGGCCCTAAAGGACCGAGTTTGCAAATCATAGAAAGAGGCACATCGCTTGGACTCGTCTAAAGGAGGCAACGTTAGTTGCACTATATATGGACTCATGCGGCCTCTCCTGTGTCGTGT
>JAJYHJ010000002.1 GCA_021784785.1 Actinomycetes bacterium
AAAAGAGTAGATAACTCCAGTGCTCGTGCATTGGCAACACTTCGTTAGCCAAGAACAAATCTATCCCTATTTGGCATATTATCTGTGATAGAGGAGAACCCTCCAATAGGTGCAATGTGCACTAAAGTCACTTGGGAGTAATAGTCGGTTCGACTAGCTGGAAGAGCCTAACGTCTACGAGTCCCTGATCGGTGAGTCGAAGGTCTGGAATGACAGATAGGCCGATGAAACTCAAAGTCATGAAAGGTTCGTGAAGTAAAGATCCTAGAGTTCTAGCGGCGTGTTGAGCTCGTGCCATTTGGTTGGCCACCTCAGATGCAGAAGCGTCGCTCATTAGCCCAGCGATAGGTAGTGGAGTAAAAGCAAGTATCTCGCTATTTTGTACTACAACCTGACCTCCTCCGTGTGATGCTAGGTAGTTGCACGCTACCGCCATGTCCTTGGCGTCTTGGTCTGATAGACCACCGACTACCATCAGGTTGTGTGCGTCGTGCGCTACAGTGGAGGCGATTGCTCCGCTTTGTAGCCCAAAACCTTGGGCAAATGATCGTCCTATTCGCCCTGTCTTTTTGTGTCTCTCGACTACTGCTAATCGATTGACATGATGTGCCTCAAGCTCCAAGAACGGGAGAAGTATCTCTGTCGTACTTATGGAACCTTCGTGGACCTCAATAACTCTAACGATGGAGTCCTGACCTAGCTTTGGAGATAATATGAGATCGTATTTGGAGATCTCTTGTTTTAGATGCACGGTATTACGCATCCAAGCCGGTGCTGGTGCGGGCCTAACTACACCAGGTACTAGCTTTCCATCTTGGGCTACGAGCTGTCCGTTTTGGTACACCAGATGAGGCTTGAGATCTTCAAGAGAGCGAAACACAAGCACGTCCCCTTGATAACCCGGAGATAATGTTCCGAGGTTGGTAAGTCCGTGATAGTCAGCGGCGTTAGAGGTAGCCATCACGATAGCATCCTCCAAGGAGATGCCGTTTTCCACAGCTACTCGGATACAGTCGTTAATATGCCCTTCTTCTAAAAGGAGCCTGGGTTCTCGATCGTCAGTACAAAGTGCGCAGTGATCCGTGCCGAACTTTGTTACAAGTTTGGATAACTCACCTATGTTTTTTGCTGCGGAACCTTCACGTAAAAAGACCCACATGCCCTTTCGCCGCTTCTCAAGTGCTTCTTCATAGGTAGTGCATTCGTGATCGGACTCTACGCCTGCACAGAGATAGGCGTCTAAGGACAGTCCCCGTACTCCTGGTGAGTGGCCATCGACTCGTTTGTTCCCCGCAACAGCTATCTTCGCAAGAACATCATCGTCTCCGTTTATTACGCCAGGGTAGTTCATCATCTCGGCTACCCCGATAACCTGTTCGAGTTCTAGGAGATCTGATATATCATTTGCGTCTAGCTCTGCCCCTGGTGACTCGAACTTTGATGCTGGCACACAAGAGGATGCACACACCCCAAAGGTAAAAGGAAGTTGTGATGAGGCTTCAATCAGGGCCTTCACTCCGTCGACACCCAGAACGTTTGCGATTTCGTGTGGATCGGCAGCGACAGCAGTGGTCCCATGCGGAAGTACAGTCGCTACAAAGTTATCAACCCATAACTTAGTTGACTCAAGATGCATGTGTGAATCGATGAAACCCGGTGTCAGGTAGCATCCCGAGACATCCACCACTTCTTTAGCTCTACGATGTCCCCAGCCAATAATGACACCGGAAGCGATCGCCAGATCGGTCTCTATCCACTCTTTCGTTGAGGTTGAGAATACTTTTCCCCCACTTAGAATTAGATCGGCTTGTTCATCACCGCGAGCGGCTTTTATAGTTGCTAAGTTATTTCGAGGTTTGGCCACGTTGGAAAGCTTAGAGACTCTAAGCAATCAATGAAGCGCTGTCTCTTGGTTTGGGAGGCGCCTTCCCCGTTGACTTCTTAGTGTTGAGTTTTGAGGTAAAAGAGACAAACCCATTTTAATAAAGGGCTGTACTTTCGGTTCTTGGAGCGCTCTATCATGAAAATAGGGATAGTGCGTAGAAGTGGCTGTTGTTGCGCCAGAAACTAAAAGGCGTACACCATAACTTAATTGTGGCTCTGAGAGGTGTTTAGTGACCAAAGTAGGTTTTATTGGACTAGGACTTATGGGACGACCCATGGCTAAGAATCTGCTATCTGCAGGTTTTGATCTCATAGTCCTGAGTAGATCTGAACCACCAATTGTTGAATTAGTTGAACTTGGTGCACAAAGAGCACAAAGCTATCGATCTTTGGCTGAGAGTTGTGAGTTCGTTGTAACCATGTTGCCAACACCTACGGTTACCAAGGAGATCGTGCTAGGTATTAATGGTGTTATAGCGTCGATGAAAGAAGGCTCGGTCTTTATTGACATGGGAACTGAAGACCCCGCTCTTGCCGTGGAGATATACCAACAGGCTAGAGACAGAGGAGTTTATGCACTTGATGCTCCTGTCTCTGGAGGAGACGTAGGAGCCATTGCCGGTAACTTATCTGTGATGGTGGGTGGCGATAAGGCGGTATTCGAGCGGGCTTTTCCACTATTTGAAGCTATGGGGTCAAAGATATCCTTGATGGGTCGAGCGGGCAGTGGACAGGTGGTGAAGGCCGTTAACCAGGTCATGGTCGCCGGAATCTTAGCTACCATAGCCGAAGGACTTGCGCTTTTAGAAGGTACTGACGTCGATCGCAAGGAGGCGATCGACGCACTAATGGCTGGAAGAGCCGGATCAAACCTGTTGTTAGCCAAATCAGAACAGATGTTGGAGCGCAGATATCAGCCAGGTTTCAAGGTCGATCTTCACCTCAAAGACTTGGGAATAGTGGAGGAGTTTGCCCGAGTCAACCAAGTCGTCTTACCGGTGACGCATCTGGCGAAGAGCTATCTCGAGTCTGTTTCGTTCTCTGGAGGTGGGGATCTTGATCATTGCGCACTTATCGAAGCAGTCCGGGGTTTAAGTAGTCTTCACCTTTGACGCTGTGCGGCCAATTGATCATTGAGTGATTAGTCTCGACGCTAATGAGTACTGTAGACCAGCCTTTGACCGTTGCTTACTTGGGACCACGCGGTACTTTTACTGAGGAGGCGTTATTTCAACTCTCTGAGTTTAGAGACACTGAACTGGTACCACTTGGTAGCTTTCGAGAAGTTCTTGAGCGAACAGAGTCGGGAGTGTACACCTACGGTTTCCTCCCTATTGAAAACTCCATTGAAGGTACGGTGCTTGCAACTTTAGACCCCATGATCTTCGAAAATTCGCTATTGATTCAAAAAGAGGTAGTCCTCAACGTACACCAGAACTTGCTAGGGCTACCTACGACGGATAAGTCGGAGATTAAAACCATTCTTTCCTATCCACATGCTTCTGCTCAGTGTCATTCGTATATAAAAAGGAACTTCCCAAGCGCGGAAGTTAGAGCTACAGACTCGACTGCGAGAGCCGCCCAGTTGGTCAGCGAGATAGACGATCCTACTGTCGCCGCCATTGGGCCGTCAGTAGCGGCACAGATCTATGAACTAAAAATATTAGAGGGCCATATCGAGGATTTTTCCAATAATAAAACCCGCTTTGTCCTACTTAGCCGAAAAGGAATACCGAGTGCAACAGGTCGAGACAAGACATCAATTGTGTGTTTTCAGCTAGCGGATCGACCCGGATCTTTATTGCGGATCCTAGATCACTTTGCTAAACGTTCAATAAATCTTACAAAACTTGAATCACGCCCAACGAAAGTCATTATGGGAGAGTACTGTTTCATCATCGATCTCGAAGGTCATGTATCAGATCCAGTAGTGGAGGAGTGTTTGGAGGAGATATCTGACTCAGGTGTAGCGGTAAAGCTACTGGGTTCATACCCTCAAGCGCAAACATTTATCAAGGAGGAAGTACTAGAGGTATCTTCTGAGATCTTGGGACACATCGGTAAAGGGTGGGTTCGAGGACTCTTAGATCCGCTAGGCTAATTGAGCGATCCTTTGGAGGGGTGGCAGAGCGGACAAATGCGACGGTCTTGAAAACCGTTGGGTCACAAGCCCCGTGGGTTCGAATCCCACCCCCTCCGCTCAGGGCTAGCGACAAAACTAGCCCTACCGTAACGACAAAAGTCACGCTCCTTAGTCAATTATGACTCTGGGGTGTGACCATTTGTTGGGCGTTAGCGAGTTTCGCTTTTCAATTGGCAGTAATTGAGATGCGTGAGGTGCCTAAAAAGCAGTTGGTTGGAACTTTTGTGTATCTTTTACAACCCTTAGTCTTTCAGACAAACTGGCTAAGACTTGTTCTTCTGCGTTTAGGACGCTTTGGTCTCTGCTTGTAGGATTGTTCGGCTCTATAGTTTTTGAT
>JAJYHJ010000142.1 GCA_021784785.1 Actinomycetes bacterium
TGCGGCTGTGATAGTCGTCCGGGCTGGTTTCAACCCGGCTGGTGTTGATGGCATAAGACCTGGATGTCCGCTGGGCACTCAGGCTGCCTGAGCCAGGAATCCCCCGGATTTATCCGTGGGGAGGCTTCAATCTACAAACATCGCAGAGATAGATCTCGCAAAGGCTACACCATCTTAACGTGACAACATCTTCAGCATCTGATCGAGAAGGGTTGTCACTAAAATCTTCAGAGATTCTGCAGAAGGTTATAGCAACCTAAATCCATTTACACTAAGTGTTTTATAACCTTGCTCCACCCTGCCTCTGGGAGTGCTGCTCCGCGAGATCCCATGGCATCTCGCGTTCGCCGTAACAGCCACGGCAAATGGCTCGAAGTTCCAACGTTCCGCTATTAAGTGCGACGACGATCCCACTTCCAGCCACACGCCGTCCAGCTGCCACGTCGCAGAGGCCATGAAGACATCACGCGTGGCTGACAAGCGTGGCTTGGCCGCTCATGTAACGCCTTGACCCTAGCCGTCCCTAGGCGCATCGACAAAGACAACCCCGCTGAAACAGGTAGAAGGCAAAAGTGCATCGTAACAATCAACTTCTGAGGACCGCAGTTCTTCATAACCCATCTCACAAGAACTTTTGACGAGTGGTCTATAGCCTTTTAAGACAGTCGTTGAAAATGGAACTGCGAAACCGAATGATCCCACTTCACGATCACGCTAAATACCACCGAAGCACACTGAACAATGCAATTAGTTAATCGGGAGAGAGAAGAAACCTATGTTCCCATTACCACCATAGGAGGGTTGAATGATTAGAGGAGACTCCGCTTGAACTATCAGCAGTGGGTGCACTTTATTCACCTTCACGTTTAGAATTCCCGAACTCACCACGGTGTAGGGTGCGACATTCACAGCTGATGCGTCGGCACGAGACGACCCCGAAGATCGTCTAATACTCTTAAGTATCTTTAATTTCGATAGGTATGACGTTTGATCGAACATAGACACCGATGAGATTACCAGCGGGTCGATCGTATTTGAACGTAATGAGATCGCCAATGGATTAGAGGGATCAAAGCTAGAGATGGAGGACAAAACAACAAGCCATCGAGTCGCGTAAAGGGGTGTAGAAGGCGGTTCCACAAACACGGAGTTGCCAAAGTAGTTGAGAGAGGAACTCAACGCCGCTCCGACACCTACACCGTTTAACGAGCGCACCTTGACACTGAAGACTCCCTCGCTTGGGACGGCCAACTCACCCGAAAGACCAATAGAGGTGGTAGAAAACGGAGGAATCGTCTCTGTCAGGGAAGTTATATGAGCACCTGGCAAATTCGAAGTAATCTTATTCAACGACGTCGACAAATGAACCGTTACCTTAGCTACGGATGACGATGGATTTGAGACAGTAATCTCGGAAGAGGAGCTTTGACTGGTCCGCACGTATGAGAAATCCCAAAGAGTAGACGGTCGAATCGTCACCTGTGGAACCGCGAGTCCTCGAGCGTACTTATCAGCGCGAGTCTGTAAGCTCCCAACAACTATACGACCTGATCTTGCTCTGACTACAACGGCCAAGTTGGACGTTGGAGGAATGACCCGATCTAAATTAATTATTTTGGTTTGTCCTGGTCCGACGATAATTCCTTGGTAGTTGCCCGGAACCACCTCGCCACTAGCCGTAAGAGCGGAGACGTCTACAACAGCTGGAGTTGCAAATGGGTTATAGATTGCAATATTAGCTGAGTCTTGCGCCAATGTATAGAGTCCTGTCACAAGCCAAAAGAATCCCGGCGTCGACTGACAAGGCGCTTTTACCAACTGAGACCCTAGCGATATCGATTCAGCAGCCACTGGACGACCACTTTGACCCACTATGCTCAAGCCGCTAAAGTGCTTACCATTTTCCAATGTATTCATTGGAATCGTCACTGTACCATAAGGTAACATCGTGACGCTGCGTGAGATCTTGCCTGAAGATAGAGAGGTAAAGATCTCTACATGCGAACGAACCTTCGATGCGTTATACAGATCTAAAGTGGGTTCAGTCGCTGTACTTCCGTAGTTAGAGATCGTGCAGTACCAAGCGCTTGTACTTTTGGTAGGTCCCGTTGCAACGGGCACCGATAAGCCTGCCGCGCCTAGCGGATCTCCTGCAAGGGAAAAGCTTCCGTCGGAGGTTACGTTCACTCGCGTGACTCCATCAACCACAAACCCTAGGGCAATGAGAACAACCAGGGCCATAAAATATACAAATAATGGGGAAAGTCGACGACTTACCTTAGATCTAGAAGGCACTTGCCTCTCCTTAGCCTGATTCACCTGCACCCCCTCTCTCTTCATCACCCAGAGTCTTTCGTTCCGCTGTATCTACCTTTGATCTCTCCAAATGGTTTGCTACCTTTGTGACCACAGAACCATCATCTAGGGGCACTTCTGTAAGGGATCTGTCATCCACATTGGTTGGTTCTTTCCCTCGGGGAAAAACCCGAAGCACACTGTTCACGGCCGACTCTACGCTCAGATTCATCACCCAAGATCGGCGTCTTGACAGACCATAAAGTATCACGCCTAGTGTCAGCAGTTCTACTCCTATACCAAAGTAGCGTATGAGCGACACCGTCGTTGAACTGGACATAAAGATTGACTTTGGGGTTTTAGTAACTTGATACATGACCACAGTTGGATCTACCAACAGCTGTTTCATATCTATCTGCCGCTCCAAGACGATGTCTAATGGAGTCCCTTCAAAGGCCCCCAACTGAGACGTAGGCTGGGGAAGCACTACATATTTGACGCCTTCGCGCGCCAAAACATGTCCTAAAAGTACTTGATGCCCTAAAAGCGCTGACTTCACCGCTTCAACCACCGAATAGTCGCTACCGTAGCTCGGAGGAGGATAAAGAGCTCTAAAATCGGGTGCGGGCGAGCCAACAACATCGACTGCAAGCCCGTTAGTTATCTTCCAGCTTCCGACCGGTAAAAGTTTTGGATTACCCATCCAAAGAACACCTTGACCTGGAGGAAGGTTAGACATGAAAGAACTTACCCCGTGAAATCCGGAGGTTGGCATGTCAAATCGCGGCCGCGAGATCTGCGTCACACCTGCTAAGACTGCCACCAACAAAGATACGGAACCTATCCCCGCCAGTAGGTGTCGAACTCCGAAGCTAAACCGAGGCAGGTCGTCTGCAAGTGCATCCAATGCAACCGCTAAGCCAGTTAGCAAGAAACTGGTTCCAAAGATCATTACAGTCCAAAGCGGTACCGGAGTTCCACCGAATACTCCCCTTGTAGCAGCAAGTCCCACCAATGCTAGAACTACGAAAACAGCCAGTCTTCTACCGATCTGAGCGCCTTTGGCCGTCTTAGAGAAAGTAAGACCCAAAATCGTGAAAAATACGATAAAAGCGTATGTCACAGGGACTGCATATCCCGAGTCTACTTTGAAGGATAGAACTGAAAGAAACGATAGTGACTGAAGTTGTGTAGGACCAAACAGCCTTGAGACTCCGACTGGAAGGTAGAAAAAACTTAGCGACCAGGGAATATTCAATACAATCGTCACTAGAGAAACAACAAACAATACAAAAGCACTTCTGCGAGCCCGACCTCGCTCACCGCTTGCGATAGATACCAATAAAAAGATTCCAATCGTCATTAGATAGACTAGGAAAATCACCGGCACAAAGGCCGCTACCAAAGCCGAGACGAGGCCTAGGGTAAGAATTGACCGGCGCATAACCCGTCGAGAAAGTCGGACAGCGTCTGCAGCTCCTGCATGCATAGCGAGGAGGATTGGGATTGCACCAAATCCAATGATACCAAAAAAGTTTCCACTATGAACAGACTGCGCAAGCAGCGGTAGCGTTCCATAGATACCAGCGGCGATCTTTGCGGACGACCGAGTAGCCACCTTAGTGGCGAGGCTGTAGATTCCATATATACCTACGAGTTCTGCAAACAAAAAGATAGCCTGGTGAAGGATCCCCATCCCGCCAAAGAACAAGTAACCCAACGCTGATAGGACAAGATCAGCTGTTGGAGCAAAACTCGGAGGCAAGATCCTGGACCCGTAGGAACCGTTGATAAAACTCAAGAACAACTCACTTGGCGACGGGAAAGGTGCCATCGATCCAATCAATGGCTGATGTCCAATTACCACCGGAATCGAGGGCAAAACCACGGCTAACACACCAAGCACCAACACAATGCTTGAGATCCGATCTATAAACGTTCTCACACCACTTGCGTTTTCCACTAGGCGGTGTGAGATTAAGTCATCTTCGCCTAGATATTGAGGGCGATCTCCACGCGGAATCTTTCCCTCCCCCACCATCTTTTTAATTGATCGTCTCGCAACAACAAATGCCTTAGCCTTAGTGCTCACTCCCACAAACGATATGGTGCCTTCACGAGAACCACCTTTGAGTTTTTTGATTCTCTTTCTACTTCTAGAGATCTCTCTCAAATGTGTGAGGTTCCATCCAACGGCGTCCAATGGTGCCAAGGCAAGCCTCGGACGCCCAGTTAGGAGATAGAACAACGACTCGATGAAAGACACCAACATGAAGGTAACGACGCTACGAACTCTTACAACTCCTGACGTGCTCTTGAGAATCGATCTCAACTGAGCGCGCCTTGTATGTCGAATACGATAGAGATGTCCTGCCCCAACGCGATAACGTCTCTCTTCTTCTCTGAATCGACCTACAAAACTTCGATTTGATTTGAACAGGGTTGCTACTAAGAGGTGGCGAGCACGAGCTCTTGGTGCACAGTAGATCTTCGCGCCAACAGTTGCAGCTCTCCAGCAGAAATCAATGTCTTCACCAAATAGTTTGATCTCTTCATCAAATCCTTCAAGCGATTGGAAAAGATCGGCCCTAATGAGCTGGACTCCACCTGGCGCTACGGCAACTTCATCTATTGAGTCGTACTGACCCTGATCTAGATCACCAACATCGATTCTCGGCGACAGAGATGCAGTTCTATCAACGTCAGCACCCACCTGAAGAAGTTGCGACGGAGAGTCCCAAACCGATATCTTAGGCGTCACAATCGCGGCATTCTTTGCGAAAGCTACCTCCAACATCGCCGGAATCGCATCTGGAAGAATAGCGGCATCGTCGTGCATCATAAGAATATATGACGGCTGCGACGTCTTAGTCACACCTAAATTCGCTGCCTCTGAATAACCCAAGCGTTCTTGAGTACGAGTCACGATCGCCTCTGGAAAAATACCTCTGACGACTCCCTCTATCGCCACTATGGAGTGATTGTCCACCACAACGACTTCTAAGTTCGGGTATCCACTGTCTCGAAGTGATGCGAGACACTCTAGCAAGTACTCACCTGGATCGCAGGCGACCACAACGGCGCTAACACGAGGTGCTTGTGACATCAGAGAGATAAGCCTACCAACTTCTATACCCTGTTGAGGTAGTTTTGAGAGTCTTAAAGTCATAGTTGTACGTGAGCAGCGGTAATCGAACTATGATAGTGACGTGGAATCAAAACCAAACCCACCAGATTTAGCTAAAATAGGTTACATCTCCGTAGGTATGGCCCTACTGGGATGGACAAAGATCCAGAGAATCAAAGTAGATATGGAACGTGAGGTCAAGAGGTTAGGAGATGCCCTCTCCAGTACTCTAAAAGATCTTTTATAGTCCTTTGAATTTCAATCTCGGGTTTCCAATTCGTCATCGATCGAAGCTTGTCGTTGGAGCCAACGACTTCGAATATATCCAAGGGTCTCACGAGTTCAGGCGAGACCACGAGTTTAAGCTCAACGCCTAGCTGTCGAATCATAATCTCAGCCAACTGCTCTATGGAAAGCGATGTGCCGGAGCAGACGTTGAACACTTCGAAACTATCTGCCCGTTCTATCATGGATCTGTATGCTCTCACAACGTCTCTCACATCAGTGAAGTCCCGCCGGGCCTTTAAATTACCTACCTTGATCTCGTCGGTTCCCTTCATCTGTGCCGACACTAGACGTTTTGCTAGAGCTGAAGCGACAAAAGACTCACCTTGCCCTGGACCGATATGGTTAAACGAACGTGCCACCACAACAGGTATCGAAGATCCGTAAAACAACTGCTTCACTACATTCTCAGCCGCTGCCTTAGACGCTGCATACGGACTCACCGGCGCCAGAGGTTGACTCTCTCGCACTGGCAACTCTCCATGCGTAACTTTGCCATACACCTCCGACGAAGAGACAAACAGTAACTTCGGGGGTATCGGCATTGATCGAATCGCTTCACAGATGTTCGAGGTACCGATAACATTTACCATATAGGTCTCATCCGGTTGGGACCACGACCTGCCTACGTGACTCCGGGCGGCCAAATGATAGATAGCGTCCACCCTTATCTCTTGAAAGTACCCCTTCAGCGCTTCACGATCTCTTATATCAACTCCGTTTGGCAGCAACAGAACCTCATCGTCCACCGAACGTAAGTACTCAACCAGCCATGTCCCCACAAACCCTGACGAACCAACTACCAGCGCTCTCAAACTCTACCTCTTCCAAACCTCTATCTTGTGCTCTACAAGAGACCCTCATAGATCGCCAGGTGACCTCTCGCCGAACGCTCCCAGGTGTAGATACTAAGCCGCTCCTTGGCTATAGTCATACGATCTTGTCGTAGCGACTCTGGAGCTTCTAATTCTTTTATGATCGCATCTGCTAGACCTTCTACGTCTCCACCAGCCACTAAAGAAGCATAACCCTGGGAGACCTCCTCCATGGCACTATTTTTTGTCGTGACAACGGGAAGATAGTATGCCATTGCTTCGAGAACCGGAAGTCCAAAGCCTTCCTCAAGAGATGGATAAACAAATACCGCAGCATTTCTATAAAGTTCTACAAGTTCATCGTCTCTCACGAAACCTAGAACGTCGATTCGATCCCTAAAGTGCGACCTCTCTAAAGCCGTCTTGGTCTGACCGGCCTTCCACCCTGGCAGTCCAGCAACAACCAGCCGTAATCCATCTATCTTGGCTGCAATTTCCTCGAAAGCCCTTACCAAAGTCTCTACCGACTTTCTAGGCTCGATGGTTCCTACAAACAGGAGATACGGTTCAGCTCGTGTAACTCGGTCAAACTCACTAATGTTCAGTTCCCTCCTTACTTTTACACCGTGAGGTATGACAACGACCTCGCAGTTGGGGTTAAGCAGATCTTTTAGTTTTCGCTCGGTGTCGTACGAAGGCACCACTATTACATCCGCACGTCTCGCTGCGTATCGTATTGCATTTTGAAAAAATAGAGCCTTGCTTGCTTGATGCCACTGCGGATGAGTCATAAGAGTCATGTCATGGACTGTCACTACAGTCGCACCTTTAAAGGTCATCGGCATCGTATAGTGTAAACCATGGTGGACTCGCGAAGAGGCGGAATTTAAGCGCCTAGGGAGCACGCTCTGTTCCCAGATAAGCCGTAAAGCTCTATTTCCTGGAGACTCAATAAAGGTGTGGATAGACCCTTCTAAACCTTCGAAGAGCTGCGAGTTCAAGGAAGACACACATGTACCTATCGTCATGTCAGCGCTAAGTAGTGGAGCCATTGCCTTTAGGAGTTCTATAGCATATCGTCCAACACCCGTAGGTCGTTGTGGAACTGCACTAACGTCCAAAGTAATAAGGTTATTCACCGGGCAGTCGCAACTTTTACAAAAAGGCGCTGATGGGCCTTATAGGTCTCCGCCCAAGTAAGGTCGTTTGCTGCCATAAGTCCTTGTGTCACAAGCGATGACCTTAGCTTGTCATCTACCACCACCCGGCGTAAACCTTCTGCGATACTCACTTCGCTTCTTGGATCTACGACAAGGGTATTATTATAGTTGGCACTAGGAATTCTTGAGGAGATTACCGGCAAACACGCTGCGTTCGCCTCAAGAACCGGAAGTCCAAAGCCTTCCTCAAGTGGAGCATATACCATGGCAACAGCTTTTTGATATAGAGCAGATAGCGCCCCTGTCGTCACTTGGCCTACCAAGAACACGTTTCTTGCAGGCGCTAGTGATCCACCCCAACCGTTTGGCCCTACGATCACTAATGACATGGGACCCCCTAGCTCGCCTAGTGTAGTCGAAAATGCTGTCATAACTCTTTTGAGATTCTTTCTCGGTTCCAGTGTCGAGACCGAAATGAGAAAGTCACCTTCTACTCCAAACTCATTTAAGATGCGATTACCTGCTTCAAGATCGGCGCTAGGCAGGTGGTCCGAACCTGGATAGATTACCTCCAGCCGTTCAGACTCAACTCCCATGGAAACCAGTACCTTCTTGGATTCATTAGAGATCGTTATTATTTTATCCGCTTGATCTCTTATCTGAGCGAAGCGTCGACGGTGCCATTTACGCCCAGAAGATGGATACATATCCCCTTGCGACTCCCATAGAGCATCATAAACAGCGAAGCTTTGAGTTGTCGCTTCACGATCTCTAGGAAGCGGTTTCGGACCACCCATAGAAAATGAGTGGTAGTGGTGATACCTCCCAGATGGACGCTCAAGTCCTAGATCCCAGAGTCGCTGAGCTAATGGATTCGTAAAGTGTGAGTAGCGATACTGAAATCCCATGGAAGCAATCTCATCTTCGGAGTTTAACCTGGGTCTAGATCCATACAAGATCCAGCTTGGACCTTCATTAGTGGCAGATAGAGTCTTAGCGGCACGGAGTGTCGACCTCAAGTAGACCCCAGTACCACCGGGAATCCGTTGGTGAAGTTGATCGGCGCAAATTAGTACCTGCACAGTGAAAGCCTAACGACAGATTCTCTTAGCCATGCGATTCAATGATCGTTCGATATATCATTCTCATCTCACGAGCCGACCTCTCCCAAGTAAAGGTCTTAGCTCTGACCTTCCCTCTTCTACTAAGGTCGGTTCGAAAATCGGAGTCGTCCACAACTTCTTCAATCACGTCGCTCCACACAGCGGGATCGTGACCATCTACGACAACCGCACAGTCACCGACTACCTCCACAGTCGCACCGGCATTCGAACAGATAACAGGTAGTCCTTGCGCCATAGCTTCAAGCGTTGGTAGGCCAAAACCCTCATATACCGATGGAAATATAAGTACGGTTGCATTATCGTATAACCACTTCCTCTCTACGTCGCTCACCCTCCCTAGGACTACCACAGCGTTAGAGTCTGCCAACATTGAACGCTTGACTTCAAACTCATCCCACCCCCAACCCTTGACCCCAGCAACGATAAGTACCAGATCTCTTCGTTTCCGTTGCAACAACGAGAAAGCGGAAAGGAACTCCCCATACCCCTTTCGAGGTTCAATAGTTCCAACTGCAAGCAACACCTTACGACCTGCAACAATCTCAACGATCCTTGCAACAAACTCATCCGAGACCACCTCTAAAGCGTTGTAGGCATCCGTTGGCACTCCATGAGGCACAGCAAAAACCTGGTGTTCTTGAGCCCCAAAAATCTCCATGACCTCGCGTTTGACAAACTCGGTCGGAGTATGAATAAAAACGCCATCGGCTATGGACTTAGCGATGTAATGTGGATACTTCAGAACCGGGGCTAAGCACATCTCGGGGAAATGTAGCGGAGTGAGATCATGGACAGTTACAACTCTCCTAGCACTCCTTGAGGGCGGAACAAAGAAGTTCGAGCCGTGCACGATGTCGTAACTACCCCCTACAAGAAGCTCGATCTTGGGAACGTCGAAACTATCCCAAAGAAGATGAAGTGGTCTGGCCGGCATGACACGATCGATGAACCCCACACCTTGAGGCAGCTCGTCCTTCAACAGATGTCTTTTCCGCCAACTTATTGCGAAGGCGTCAACGTCGGTCTCTTCCTCGGCGAGTCTAGTCAGCAACCCATAAGCAAACTCACCTACCCCGCTTCTCGGTCCAAGAAGAGCAGTCGCCTCAAAAGCCACCTTTATTTTTCTCACCTACGCCTCCACCAAACTCTAGAGAATATTCCACCTTCATCACCTATACTTTGGCTTTGTGATAACTGTTCTAGCCGGTGGTGTCGGTGGATCGAAGTTTATAAGAGGTTTGGCAAACCAGGTACCACCGTCTTCAATTGTTGCAGTCGTAAACATTGGAGATGACGAAGAGTTTTACGGCCTACACGTCTCACCTGATCTCGATACCGTAACTTACGTGCTCGCAGGTCTTGACAACGACGTAACGGGCTGGGGTGTAAAAGACGAGACCTACAACGCACTTTCCATGGTTAAGTCCCTTGGAGACAATGGGTGGTTCACACTTGGCGATAAAGATCTCGGCACCCATCTCTATCGGACAAAACGTTTGAAAGAGGGTGCACCTCTGTCCAAAGTCACGCGAGAGATCTCAAATGCTCACGGGTTAGAGGTTGACATATTACCATTTACTGACAGTACAGTTCGAACTATGATTTTTGGCAAAGTACGCTCGGACATAAAGCACGCGCCTGATGTCGATGCTAAAAAGCTCTTCAGTTTCCAAGAGTACTTCGTAAAGTACCATCACCAAGTTGAGATCTCCTCAATCTACTACGAGGGCGCCGATCTCGCTACGCTCAACCCAGAAGTAACCAACGCAATGCTCGCCTGTAAGAAAATTTTACTAGCTCCATCAAATCCGCTACTCTCAATCGGTCCGATGTTAGCCGTACCAAAGCTTAAGGATCTGCTCACACGAAGAAGACGGGACACGATCGCTGTGTCTCCGATAGTCGATGGAGCAGCCGTAAAAGGTCCGCTGCAAGACATTCTTCGTGATCTATACGGAGACACCTCCGTTGTCTCGGTTGCAAAGTTCTATCAACCTTATGTAGGGACTTTCATAGTTGACTCCAAGGACTCCTCTTTCGTTAAAGCCATAGAAGCCTTGGACATGAACTGTGTGGTCTGTGACACATTGATGACAGACAAAGAAGCGGAAACGAAACTTGCAGGAGTCGTAGTTGGACTCTAGCAGCCAATCAGCTACTGTCATATCGATCATACCAGTGCTGGGGGTTCCAGAGGTAAAGCACGGTGACGACATTGCGTCGCTCATCGTTGAACACTGCGAGATTAAAGATTATGACGTGGTAGTAGTAACTCAAAAAATCGTCTCCAAAGCTGAGGGACGAATACAGACTCTAAAGGAGGATGATGCAGACGGTTTTACCCGACTCGTGGAGAGAGAGGCAAAGCGCATTCTAAGGCGCAGGGGTTCTTTAATGATCACCGAGACGCAACACGGGTTTATCTGTGCAAACGCGGGAGTAGATCGTTCAAATACAGCCATTGACACGGTAGTTCTCCTACCGATAGATCCGGATCGCACAGCACGCAAGATTCGAGCATCTCTTAAACGTTTCACAGGTAAAGAGGTAGCAGTTATCATAACCGATACGTTTGGAAGAGTCTGGCGTAACGGAGTTACAGATGTCGCCATCGGCATCTGTGGACTTGGTGCCGTATTGGATCTAAGGGGTTCAAAGGACGCCAATGGAAGGGAGCTTTCCGCTACAGAGATCTGCATAGCCGACGAGATAGCAGGGGCTGCAGATCTTGTAAAGCCGAAGGCATCCAACGTCCCTGTAGTCATCGTACGTGGAATACAAAGTGGGCACTTTAGAGAGTCAAGCATAAAAGAGGAAGTGGTCCGACACCCAAATGCGGATCTTTTCCGTTAGAAGAACTACTGAACCTGCATCCACTCAATGGTGGTCTTTAAGCCCTCACCTAGGCGGGTCCACGGCTCCCAGCCTAAGTGGTCACGCGCCCTTTCAATATCTAGTGCGGATCGAAGAATCTCACCAGAACGACTCGGCCTTAGTGTCGGCGCTCTCGAATAACCCATCTGGCGAGCCATCTCCAAAAACAGTTCGTACACCGTCGTCTCTTGCGAGGTACCGATGTTGATCACAAGTCCGCCACCTAGTTCCATCGACTTTATGAACGCGTCAATCGCATCATCCACGAAGATAAAGTCTCTCGTTTGACTTCCATCTCCATAGATAAAGACCTCTTCGTTCTTCATCATGGCAGATCCAAATATAGATATCACCGCTGATTCACCGTTTGGATCTTGTCTTGGACCATACACGTTCGACATTGCAAGGGCTGAGTACTCGATATCGTAAAGATCACGATATAGATTCAGATAATCCAGGACCGTCGCCTTCGAAATTCCATACGGCGAGATCGGAGACCAAGCGTAAGTCTCTTTGGTGGGGACCGGTGCGGTGTCACCGTACAATGCCCCACCAGAAGCGGCGTAGATTACCTTGGCAACGCCGGCTTTGCGAGCAGCCTCTAAAACCCGTATCGAGCCTAAAAGGTTCACCATCGCATCGTAATAAGGATCAATCTTGGAGATACGCACGTCGATTTGAGCAGCTAGATGCATAATCACATCAGGACGTCTTTTATGGACAAACTCCTCCAAAGCGGCATCACAGATGTCTAACTTATGAAAGCTAAACCTAGCGTTCCTCTGAGCGCGAGCTGAGGCTAAGTTAGCAAGAGAACCAGCCATAAGGTTATCGACGACGTCTACATCCACACCTTCCGCTAGAAGTCTATCTACCAAATTAGAACCTATGAAACCTGCACCACCGGTTACTAGAACCCTAGAGATCCCCATCTAGCTGGGAATCCTTTCACCTACTACCTGGCATCCAGGCGCTAGTTCAGCGTACCGAGATACAACAGATCCATTTACGACGATTGATCCGGCGGGAACAATCGCTCCGTGACCAACGATCGAAGAGTCTACGAGGGCTCCTTCACCTACTACCGCTCCTGGCAAGATAACAGAGTCTCTCACCGTAGCGCCGGAGCAGATAGTAACCCCTCCCTCCAAAATAGAGTTTCTCACGTCCACGGTACCTTCAAAGACGCAACCCTTCCCTACGTAGCTACCTTCAGCAGATATAAAGGAACCCATCGAAACCGATGGGTCCAAAATCTCAGTTGCGCTTTGAAGGGCGGATAGGTCGGAACCCTTTATGTTACCCTTCAATATGTCTAAAGAGACCCTCAACAACGACGCTGGCGTTCCAGCGTCTATCCAGTAGCCCGGCATCTCAAGTGCAAAAAGCTCTCGGCGCTTCGCCAGTTCTGGGAATACAAGTCTCTCCATCGATATAGGCTCACCCACCTGGGCAGAGGTCAGAGCTTCGGGTTCAAAGACGTAGGCGCCAGCATTTATTAGGTTGGTTGGTGCGTTATCGAGAGATGGCTTCTCCACAAAACTATGAACTCGCCCTTGTTTGTCGGACACCACCACACCGAATCGAGACGGATCATCGACAGGCGTAAGTGCGATGGTAGCCATACCTTTACTTTTTCTATGGAACTTCACAAGGTTACTCAGATTAAAACTAGAAAGAATGTCTCCATTTACAACCAGGAACGTCGAATCTATCTGAGCTGTGTCAACCGCTAAGCGAACCGCTCCAGCCGTATCTAACGGCTCACTCTCCACCGAGTAACAAAGTTTGACTCCCATACTTTCACCACCTGGAAAGGCTTCTTGAAACACGTCTGGAAGATACCCAAGAGCCAGTACTACTTCATCTACCCCATGACTACGAAGGTGTCTCAACACCCGTTCAAGCATCGTAACCCCGACTACAGGAATCATCTGCTTAGGTACGTCAATCGTCAATGGCCGCAGTCTTGAGCCAAAACCACCCACAAGCACAACTGCTTTCACAGATTAAACCTCACCTTCTCGACGGGGACAAACAACGCCCCAATACTAACCCGGAACAGAACTGCCTGAGGCTGAAGTTGTAGCCGACGTGGAGGAACTTTTCGAGCTTTGGGTACCTTTAGTAGTACTAGCTGTGCTGCTCACCAAGGCTACTTCAGATGGAGGCTTCGCAGAAGCTTGACCTTTTGCAAGGATGGCTACGGAAACTAATTCATCATTTTGAAACTTTACTAAACTCGCTGAGTGATAGATCGTTGGGGTGGTCACCAAAAGGGAGGGCCAGACGTCATACGCAACTGTAGCGCCCTTTCCCCCACAAGCGGTCTTCAGATTCACCGCTCCCTTACCAGGTAAAGTCACCGAGGTTGACGTAATCTTAATCGAACTCTCGCCCTTTAAGAAGTTGGCCAAGTTTGCATTAGAGCCTGTCGCTGCAGCAGAGACCGGTGCAACATTTATCAGTCCAGTCCCACTCGAATAGAGACCTCCCGCAGTACTCGGCGACGAAGCTGGAAGATTCGGCTCGTACACACCACAGAGGTCGAGTCCGAAGGCAACCTTCCACTTCGTTCCGATAGTAGGTAACACTGACTTAGCCGCCGTAGGCTGAGTCTTTTCATACCGAGAGTAACCGATAACAGATACACCGACCAGAACAATTGCTCCTATAGAGGAGTAATAGCCTATTGGGATCTGTTTTCTTACCTTTGACGAGCGACCTGATGCGGCCGCTCGTGCAACTTTTCTTGACGCGTTCGAGTTCATTTGCCTTCCAGGTTATCGACTTTCTTTGAGGTTACCATCAGCTTGACACTTTGCGTACTATCAGTGAGGTAAGGAACCTAACACTAATCCCTAACGCCTCGAGGATAAGCAAAGGTCTAAAGGAGTTCTTACTTTTTGCGTAAAGCCACATTGAGCGATGATGATGATACAAGGAAAATACTGGTCTGTGCGCAGAACTCCCTCCTTGACTATGCATTACCGCAACCTTGGGATAATAGACAACATCGAACTTTAATCTTTCAACGCGGTCACACAAGTCTACATCTTCACAGTACAGAAAGTACTTTGGATCAAATCCTCCAACCAATCGAAACGATGATCCTCTAATCACAAAAAAAGCACCTGAAACCCAAGGGGCACTAATTGGTCGATCTAGATCAAGACCGTCCAAGCGATACCATCTTGATACTGGGTTCCCTTTCCAAAACAATCCTAAAAATCCGTGGATTAGGGAGACGAAAGTGCTTGGAAATCTCCTAACAGAGGGGTAGCGATCCCCGCTCTCCGTTAAGATTTTCGGCGCCACAATCGCCACATTCGGAGACCCTTCAAGGACTGTTAGTAGCTCGCTTATCACTGGAGAAGTCAACGAAATATCAGGGTTGGAGACGACCAAGTAGTCGAAACTAGAAAGGTAGGATGCACCGAGGTTCACGGCTCGCCCAAAACCGATATTCTTGCCCGTCGAAACAACGGTATAAGTAAACCCGTCTCCCTGACGTCCATGCACAAACGCAACTGGTGACCCGTTGTCCACCAATACGACCTCGTGAACACCGTCTCGTAGCAACGCCTCAACCAGGGGTTCGAGCTCCGAAAGCTCCTGTCCATATACAACCACCACAGCCCCAACTAAGAAAGCAGCGGTCATCTAACGATCTCCCTAAGCAGATCAACCAGAGAGTCCTCCCACTTAGGCAACGGGGACAGACCTGAGTTTTTAAGTGCAAAGTTCTCTAACACCGAGTTCTTAGGACGCCTAGCCTTACGGTCACTTGGAAGATCTGCCGAGGTGATCGACTGTACCTCGACGGCTCTAGGAGCGACTTCTTCTACCACTTTACACACTACTTCAAACCAGCTCGCAGATCCTTGTCCCGTTACGTGGTAGAGCCCACCTAGTCCGTAGAACACCATCTCCAGCGACTTTTCTGCTAGGTCCTTTGCTACAGTCAACGACCCAAACTGATCGTTCACAAAGCGCAGTTCTTTTCCTTGCGAGACTAACCGTAGCACGGTTTTTATGAGATTATTACCGTATCGCCCGACGACCCAAGAGGTCCGAAGGCAAAGGTCCGTGGGTCGGAGCTCTCGTTCACCAGCTAATTTAGATTTGCCATACACTGAGATGGGGTTTGGTTCGTCCCACTCCAAGTAGGGAACGTTAGAGGTGCCATCAAACACGTAATCAGTCGAAAAGTGTACAACCTTTGCGTCCATCTTCGACGCCACCTGCACCAGGTTTCTGACTCCAAGTGCGTTAACACGGAAAGCAGCCGCGGGAAGATCCTCGCAAAGATCAACCTTTGTCATAGCTGCGGCATTAAAGATAACGTCTGGGGAGAGGTCTCTTACTAGGGTCTCGACTGCTTCCCTATCACCAATATCAAGGGTCTTCGAGTCGGCCGTAAAAAGCGAGATCGTCTTAGCGTGACTTGAACAGGCTTCGACAAGCTCCTTCCCTAGCTGTCCGTTAGATCCTACTACTAGAACTCGCATCTATACGTTTTTGCTCCAACTCGATACTCCTTCTATGATGGGGGCCCTTCCCTTTAATGGTTCCCACCAAGCTCTATTCTCGAAGTACCACTGCACGGTTTCGGATAGCCCCTCATCAAAGTCGATCAAGGGTTCCCAACCCAAGGCACTTCGGATCTTAGTCGAGTCGAGTAGATATCTTCGGTCATGGGAGGGACGATCTGGAACTATCGTCTTTAGCGACTCAGGCTTACCTAGCAGCGACAGAACTCGGTCTGCTATCTCGATGATAGACTTCTCCACCGAGGTTCCGACGTGGTATGTCTCACCTTCTTTACCGTTTTCGACGACTAGGTCAATCGCCCGAGCATGATCTAGGGCGTGAATCCATTCGCGCTTGTTGTTAACGGACGCGTAGAGAGGTAGCGGGAGGTTGTCAAGAGCGTTAGTAGTAAAAAGTGGAATTATCTTTTCAGGAAACTGATAGGGACCATAGTTGTTGGCACAGTTAGTGATAGAAATCGGGAGTCCATAGGTGTAGTGGTACGACCGCACTGCATGATCACTCGCAGCCTTCGAGGCGTTGTAGGGCGTTCGAGGGAGATACGGAGAGGTCTCTGTGAAGGACTCCGTAGAGTCAAGTTCCATATCACCATAGACCTCACATGTAGACACGTGATGGAATCTACCTACACCCACGTCCTTGCATGCCTCAAGAAGACCTACCGTAGAGATTACATTGGTATGAAAGAATCGTTTCGGATCCAGTATCGCCAAAGAGTTATGAGACTCGGCCGCGAAGTTTACGACCAGATCGACCTTGAAATCTCTCAATAGTTGTGATACTAAAGCTTTATCACCGATGTCTCCTTTGACAAAAGTTATCCAACTCTCAAGATCACCAAGGCTCTCTCGACAACCTGCATAGGTGAGGGCATCCAAAACGACGACCTCATCCTTAGGATGAGACTGACTCCAGTACCGAACGAAGTTAGATCCGATAAATCCGGCACCGCCTGTCACTAAAAGTCTCATAACGTCACCCTGTCGTCCTTTATCTACGTCACAGAAATATCAACCAAATGCGGTCAAACGATAAGCGTCTAAATACCTTAGCGGAACTTCGTCTAGCTCAACGTCTCCAAATCTTCGACTAGCTCCCGCTAGCTCAGCGGCCTCTACCTACGAAAGTTCGACCCTTGAGTTGTCGCCTACGATTAATCTAAGAGCTGATGGCTTTGACTCTCGTCTGAGAACGGTCGCCCCTTTACCAACTATCGATCCCTCCAGGCGACCCACGTCTTTTACAACTGCATCCTTCAAGATGATTGAGTAGTCAATCTCGCTATTTTCCACCACACAGTTGGGTCCGATTGAAGTGTACGGTCCAATAAAACTATTGATCACCTTGGCATTTGCTCCAACTATAACCGGACCTCTGATCACCGACCCTATCACTTTGGCTCCGGCTTCAATATTAACTCGTCCTTGAACCGAAGAATCGATACTTACGTCTCCCAGTATCTCTCCGCTTAGGAGTTCCAAAGCTAGACGGTTTCCCTCTAAGAGAGCTTCAGGCTCTCCAAGGTCCTTCCAGTATCCTTCAACTATCGAAGACTTAACTCTAAGTCCATCATCTATAAGCCAGTCGATCGCATCTGTTATCTCCAACTCGTCTCGTGCAGATGGCTTAATTGCATTTACGGCTCGATGAATCTCTCGGTCAAATATGTAAACTCCCACGAGCGCTAGGTCAGAAGGAGGAACTTTTGGTTTTTCAACGAGCCTGAGTACCGAACCGTCGTCTCCTAGCACGGCCACACCAAAGCGTTCTGGATCGCTCACCTTGGCTAAGAGTATCTGTGCGTTGATATTGCCAGCACTTCGTTGAAACCCTTCCACGAAGTCTTCGATGCCTTGCAGTATGAAGTTATCGCCTAGGTACATGACAAAATCGTCGTCTCCTAGAAACGTCTTTGCAATCAGTACCGCATGCGCTAGCCCTTTAGGCTTATCTTGGGGTATGTAGGTGATGTTTAAGCCAAAGGAAGATCCGTCTCCTAAAGAACTCATAACCTCTGCAGCCGTGTCGCCCACAACTACGCCAACCTCTCGTATCCCACAGCGCGCGATCGACTCAAGGCCATAGAACAAGATGGGCTTGTTCGCAATCGGAACGAGCTGTTTAGCAGAGGTATACGTAATTGGTCGGAGTCTCGATCCCGTCCCACCTGAAAGTACCAGCGCCCTCATCTAAACCTCCACTTCGGCCATGTGCGAGACGATCCTATTAGGGCTTTAGTCCTAGCTGTCGAGCCAGCACGACACGTTGAACCTCAGAGGTACCTTCTCCAATCTCAAGAATCTTAGCATCTCTATAGTACCTAGCTACTGATGTTTCATCCATATAACCAGCACCGCCAAAGATTTGTACAGCATCTTTGGCGGCTCTCATCGCCGCTTCGCTCGAGTACAACTTAGCGATAGCAGCCTCTCTTTTAAATGCCCTACCACTATCTCTCAACCACGCCGCCTTATAGACAAGACTACGCACAATCTCGACGTCAACGTCCATATCTGCACACTTAAATGCGACCCCTTGGTATCTACCTATAGGTCCACCGAACGCGTTTCTCGATTTTGCATAAGCCACCGCCTCATCACGGCACCCTCGAATGAGTCCCAGAGCCAACGCCGCAATCGCAATTCTGCCTTCATCCAAAGTTGCTAGAAACTGCGCATACCCCTTGCCTATAGTTCCCAATATGGCAGAGTTGGACACTCGCACATCGTCTAGAACCACGCCATGGGTGTCAGAAGCGTGCCAACCTATCTTTTTATAAGCAGGCTCGATCCTCAATCCCGGAGTTCCGCTGGGGATCAAAAAGGCGGTCACTCCCTCATCGGTATTGGCCGTCACCGTGATAAAGCCCGTGATCTCCGTACCAGAGTTCGTAATGTAAGCCTTCGCTCCACTGATACTCCACTCATCGTCTGACACTCTCATGGCCTTTGTTAAAGTAGAGCCAGCATCGGAACCGCCATCTGGCTCAGTAAGACCAAACGCTCCTAGAGTTTCACCCGAACAGAGTTTCGGCAACCACTCATCTTTTTGCTGCGGAGATCCGAAATGATACACAGGAGATGCTCCGAGTCCGACTCCGGCTGAAAGAGTGATCGCTACAGAAGAGTCGACCTTCGCCAATTCTTCAATTGCAATACAAAAGGTAGTAAAGTCAGCTCCAGATCCACCATACTCTTCAGGAAAAATGAGCCCAAACAGTCCCATCTTTCCCATTTCCTTTATCACGTGGAGAGGGAAGGTCTTCTTATCATCCCACTCAGACGCGTACGGTCGAATCTCAGATTCAGCAAACTCTCGCATGACCTTACGGAAACTCTCCTGCTCTTGCGATAAGTCAAACTCCATCGTCACTCCCGATCAACTAAACTTACAACATATTATGTCAAATGCACTGACCTCCGAGGGTCTGAAGTCATAATATCGCAACTTGAAGAATGACGCTAAGTAGTCAAACCAAGTAGGAGAAGAGGCGGCGGATTCAAACGATGGAGTTCAACCGCACAATACGGTGCACGGGCTCAGCTCACCTCCTCAATGCCAACAAAGTTCCTCGAAGTGGGGCAGAATTTGACCACAATGGGAGCACAAGCCCCGTCTGTAAGGGCGGGATCGAGCGACCTTGATCGCCACTGAAATTAAGCTTGTCACACCCTCGATCTACAATATAAAGCATGAGCAT
>JAJYHJ010000044.1 GCA_021784785.1 Actinomycetes bacterium
TCCCTCCTTTACGTGTGAACTCAGGAACCAAGTAGGTTATACTGCACGGGTGAGAGTGGGGCCAAATACCTCAACTGCACTGGGGCCAAATAGGTCGATTGTTTTCACTCATACATCTTTACATTGGTGGTGAGGTCATCCGATGGGTAGGACCCGGTCCGAGGCCCTACGCCGCTGCTCTTTAAGCTTGAGTAGTTTCAAAGAGCGGCGCCCTTAGCAGCCTGAGTCTATGGCTGAGTTACGATTGTCCTATGAACTTCACACGGTATGTGGGCGATGTCAAGACGATATTTGAATTTAGACCGCATACCTTAGAACCTGCTGCAGTGTCTTTCTCTACTCTTGATACAGCCTTAACGCTTGGAGCAGGGCAGCGAAAACTGGCTGAGGACTTAAGTTCATACGCCGATGATCTAAAAGTTAAGGTAGTACTCAGAGACAACGGTGGTGGAGCGGTCTGGTTGGAACCCGAATGTCAGCTCTGGCTCGGACTTTACTATCCGTCTTCAACCGGCTTTTTGGCTCAGGACTACCGTTCGGAGTTGATGCATTTGGGTGAGGCCGCTAGGACTGCTCTGGAAGATATCGGACTAGACAACCTTGACGTGGTTACTGGACCAGATAACTCTTCTATGGGTAGGTACATCTGTTTCGCGGGAAGATCCTATGGCGAGATTACGACCTATGGTCGTAAGATCTTAGGAATATCGCTCAGACGTACAAAGAGCTGGAAGATCTATCATCTCATGCTTCCAATTTTTGAACGACAGTACAAGATTATGGCGGCGCTACGCCATCTTGAAGTTGAGGCCACTGGTCATGTCGACTGGACAGCTCTTGAGGCGGAGGTACCACACTTGACAGACCTTGAGGTGATTGTACGGAGATCCGAAGTGGCTCTTGTCTCCGCAATCTCTCAGGTTTCAATCTGAACACCTTCTACCTGGTGAAAGATAGGTTACGGGTAGATGTTTTGCTTGTCAACCCCAGACTTTGTGGTTTTTATACTCCTTGGAGTGGTCAAATACACACAAGTAGAGAGAATTATTTCTCAAAAAAGGTTGCGTGGTGGGTCATTGTGGTTTATCGTGGATGGAAGTGGGTGAAGTGAAAGGGTTCTAGATAGTCGTGTGGTCCGATAACGCGCAAAAGCCGAGGTTTTTTGGAGCCTATGCGCACTCGCTTGACCCCAAAGGCCGAATTACCCTTCCCGCACGGTATCGAACGTGCTTTAATGACAGTTGTTTTTTGACCCCTAGCCAGTTCGGGGATCCTTGTATCGTTATTTGGATTCCGGAAGACTACGAAGCCTTTACCGGCCAAATCAGCCCGTCTTCATGGGATGACCCCTCGACGCGTCTCAGGCTTAGAAGCTGGTTGCGTGGTACTTTTGAGGTGGAGATCGATAAGTCGGGCCGAATGCCAATTCCGCAACCACTTCGACAGATTGCATCATTGGTTAGAGAGGTGTCTGTCCAAGGCGCTCTTGAACGCATTGAACTTTGGGATCCGGCGGTGTGGGATAGATATGCGAGTTCGTCGGTCAAAGCCGGTGACACCGAATCATGACCCTTCAGAGCAACTATCACCGTCCAGTCCTGTTAGAGGAAGTGCTTCAGATATTCAACGACGTGCCTGCTGGCAAGTATCTTGATGTGACTTTAGGTGGTGGAGGCCATGTCGAGGCAGTTCTTGATCTGAGAGAAGATCTAGGTGTAGTGGCACTTGATCGCGATCAAGACGCGATTGATGCGTCCTCAAGAAGACTCAAGAGATTTCGAGAGCGAGTTACTCTCCTAAAATCAGATATGAAGACCTTCCTCCAAGGCGACTCTACTCAATCGAATGGAGCCTACCAGTTCAGTGCTATCTTTGCTGATCTGGGCGTATCGTCGCATCATTTTGACGAGACAAGTCGGGGATTCTCATTTTCGGGCCATGCGGTACTGGATATGCGTATGGATCAAGAAAGCGAACTCTCTGCTTTCGATGTGGTCAATCAATACTCTCAGACAGATCTGGTTGAAGTTCTAAAACAGGGTGGCGATGTACGCTACGCTGGTCGAATTGCTCGAGAGATTGTTGAGCATCGTCCAATTATCTATACCGATCAACTCGCGCAGATCGTTTCTGCTGCTATACCCCAACAAGCCGTGAAGGGAAGATTGCACCCAGCTACAACTGTATTTCAAGCTATTCGCATCGAGGTGAACGGTGAGTTTGACCAACTTAGAACGTTGTTGGCATCCTCTCGGAAGCAGTTGATAGAGTCAGGCGTCTTGATGGTGATCTCTTACCACTCCGGTGAGGATCGACTAGTCAAGGAGTTTATGCGAGCAGCTACGACTGACCACTGTTCGTGTCCTCCCAAACTTCCTTGTGTATGCGGGAAAACAAAGTGGGCCAGCCCTGTCACCAAAGGTCCCCTTGTTGCTTCCACTGATGAGGTCGAAGCCAATCCAAGGGCTCGAAGTGCCAAACTTCGGGCTATCAGAAAAGTTGAACTACAGAAAGGAAGTAGATGATGGCAAAGTCCAATCTCGACCTGGGCGTAGCGTTTGAAAGGTCTCAACTCAGGCGCGAGCCTCTTAGAGAGACAAGATATACTCGCCCAGATCTAAGGGTTATAGAGCGCGAGCGTTGGATCGATGCGATTCGAAGTCGATTTGTGCCCTTTTTAATAGGCAGTGTTGTTTTGATAGCGCTCTTTATTGCCGTGTTAGCTCGAGCAGAGATGGCGGCGATGCAGCTGAAGCTACAGAACGTTCAGACTGAGATCGCGAAGGCTTCCAACGAACAACAGAGCCTTTTGGTCTCCGTTGGGCAGTTAAGTTCGCCTAACAGAGTACTCCAGTATGCTGAGAAGAACCTTGGTCTTGTGCCTCCGGCCCAAAGTAGTCTCGTTGGAGGTTCATCGTTGTCCAGCGGGAAAACTGTTACCAAGATCCCCGTTGCTCAGCAACAGGTTCCCCTTCCAGCTGGTTACCAAGTAGCCCCTCCAACTTCTGGAGGTAAAAAGGTTGGCTAAGTTCAATCGTGCCTTAGTTTCGAAGAGACGTATGGAGCTTTCAATACTCGGATCTTTTGTGGCCTTTGCCCTTCTCTTTGGACAGCTTGTACGGGTAACGCTACTACCTAACTCCCAGATCTCTGCATATGCTAACTCTGAGGTTCTAAAAACAACCGCTATCCCTGCTGCGCGAGGTGAGATCACAGATCGATATGGAAAACCATTGGCATTTTCCGTCTATTTGAAGTCGATTGTAGCCGATCCTTTGCAGGTAACTAATCCAAACTTAGAGGCAGGTCTCTTAGCGCCAGTGGTTGGAATGAGTCAGAGTCAGATTAGGTCGCTGCTTATACTTCCTGGTCAATTTACGTATGTCAAAAGATTGGTTCCTAACTACGTCTCCTCAAAGGTGCAACAACTCATTGACAGCTCCAAACTTCCAGGTATATCTCTAATACAAGAGAGTGAAAGAATCTATCCTCAACAACCCCTTGGTGAGGCTGTGATCGGTCAGACTAATACGTTTGGCCAGGGTATATCTGGACTTGAGTACCAGTACAACTCTCAGTTGGAAGGCAAGGCTGGATCTGAAACCTATAAGGTGACAAATACCAATATTGCGGTTCCAGACGGTATTGTCTCTTATACCCCTCCTGTTCCTGGGGCGACATTGCACCTTACTATTGATTCCACGCTTCAGTACTACGTTGAAAAGGTCTTGGCCTCTGAGATGGAGACGTCAAGGGCAATTGGTGGAACTGCCGTCATAATGGACGTGAAGACCGGTCAGATACTTGCGATGGTCTCGCTTTCAGCTCCGCCGTTGCCAGGTACGCCTCTCACGCCTCCGGGATTTCCTTCAGGAGCTACCCCGGTCGATGCAAAGCTATCGCTTCCAACAGAGTCTTGGGTAAATACGGCGGTGGATAGCGTCTATGAACCGGGTTCAGTGGCAAAGATTGCAACATTTACCGCAGCTTTAGAACATCATGTGATAACACCAACGTCGAAGTTTCTGGTTCCCGACCAGCTATATATTGATGGATCTCGATTCCACGATGCAGAACCGCATCCCACAGAGGTCATGCCTGTAGGTCAGATACTCGGCCAGTCCTCAAATATTGGAACTATCATGATCGCGGAGAAACTTGGGAAGTACACTTTGACGAAGTCGTTCATTCGCTACGGATGGGGACAGAGCACCGGTCTTAACTTTCCTGGAGAGACGACCGGATACTTGAAAAATCCGTCTACATGGTCAGGTACGGCCATTGGATCTGTTCCTATCGGTCAAGACGAGGCGGTTACCCCGTTGCAGGTCCTCGACTCTTATAACGCGGTGGCAAACGGCGGGGTGATGGAGACTCCAAAGTTAGTCGAAAAGATCGTTGAACCGAATGGGAAGAGCGTCGTACCGTACTCTCGACCAGCCAAGAGGATAGTTTCTAAAAAAGTAGCGGCCCAGATGCGCATGTTGTTTGAAAACGCCGTTAAGGCAAACGGTACTGCTCCTGCGGCAGCGATCGCAGGATACCAAGTTGCGGGGAAGACGGGGACCTCTCAAAAGCCTTGGCCCAACGCGTCGGGTTATCAGCCAGGGGCGTTTTGGGGTACCTTCGTAGGTTTTGTTCCAGCTGCTCACCCAGTCCTTTCAGCTATTGTTGAACTCAATCAGCCTACTCCTATCTATGGCGGATCGGTCGCCGCACCGGTGTTCTCCCAGATCATGGCGTACGCTCTGCAGAGATACGGCATTGAACCTAACGGACAGATTATGGGAGCTTCTCCGTCTGCGATTCCAAAGTTGAATACCGCGAAGTCTGGTTCCGCCAACATTCGGAATAACAATACGATAAGTGGGGCAGGATGGACACGCTTTGTTCGGTAGAGTTGGAGAGTCGAGACCGGTTCTTTAATCATAGAGCCGGCGAAGTTGACTTTGGGGATGATTTGTTATCGAGCAACGATAAGGAACGTGGAGTTGAACTCTATGGTCTTATGAAGGCCATAGCGGGGTCAAGGTTGATCGGATATCGAGATCGCGTTTTTCTGTCCGATATCTACCTTGATCACCATGAAGTAATGCCAAACTCGATATTTGCGGCCGTAAAGGGTTCAAAGAGTGATGGTCATGACTTCATTGATGATGCGATCGATCGAGGGGCCTCGTCCATCCTCCTTAGCGAAGAACGTGAGCTTACAGTCCCACAACTTGTAGTACCTGAAGACTCAATCAGGCAGGAGATAGCGAGGGCGGCTTCACTGATCTACGGTGCCCCCTCTAAAGAGATAAAGGTCATCGGCGTTACCGGAACTAACGGTAAGACGACCGTTGTACATGTCTTGTCTCAGGCGCTCGAAGCCCTTGGCCAGCCGTGTGGAGAACTTGGAACGCTGTGGGGTCGTCTGACCACCCCAGAAGCACCTGTCCTGCAAAGACAGTTACGCGACTTTGTTTCCCAGGGGAAAAGGTATGCGGCGATAGAGGTCTCTTCGATAGCGTTGGATCGCCATCGAACTGATTTTGTAAACTTTGAGGCAACTATATTTACCAACCTGTCCCAAGACCACCTTGATGTCCATGGATCGATGGAAAACTACTTTCAAGCTAAACTCAAGCTGTTTCGCGATAAAGCTACGACCAAGCGTGCGATCGTGTATTCTTCAGACCCGTATGGACAAAGGGTGCTACGTGAGGCTGAAGTCCCGCTTCGTTCTGTGGGAATGGAGGACGTTGAAGGTTATAGATTGAGCGGAGAGGGTACTGAGTTTACCTATAGGGGCCGCAAGTTTAGATCTCAATTAGTTGGTGTCCACAACCTAGCAAACTTGCTCGTAGTGGTTGCGACGTTGGAGGAGCTTGGTTTTGCTTTGGACGAGATCTCAGAGGCCCTAGAGGATGCTGGCGAACCCAAGGGACGTCTTGAGTTCATCGACGAGGGCCAAGACTTTGACGTTGTCGTCGACTATGCGCATACTCCTGCGGCCATGAAGGCTGTTTTGGAGGCGCTCTCGCTTCGACTATCAACAGGCGCTCGACTTATTACTGTATTTGGATGTGGTGGCGATAGGGATCGCTATAAACGACCCGAGATGGGCAGGGTAGCAGCGACCTTGTCGGCCCTTGTTGTCATAACGAACGACAACCCTCGGAGTGAAGATCCGCAAGATATTGCTAATGAGATCGCAGCTGGAGTGGTGCCTGGATCTCACGTAGAAACTGTACTCGACCGAAGGGAGGCTATCGTGCGGGCCATTTCGGTTGCAAGATCGGGAGACGTAGTTCTCATAGCAGGCAAAGGGCATGAGAGGAGACAGCTGATCAAGGATAAGGAGATAGCATTTGACGATACCGAAGTAGCTCGAGAGGTTTTGCGGAGCTACTTGGGAGTTGAAGGGTGATATCGATACTGGTCGCGGGTGCCGTCTCTCTCTTGGTCTCTAGTTTTGTTATGCCGTATCTGATTGATAGATTTACCAAGTTGGGAGTTGGCCAGCAGATACGCGAAGATGGACCGAAGGACCACATGGTGAAAGCAGGAACGCCGACGATGGGAGGAATCGGCATACTCGTCGGGCTCATCCTAGGGTATCTTGCCGCCCATGGGAACTTAGGGCAAGGATTTACTCGCGATGGTGTGTTGGTCATCGCACTTGCTGTACTAACTGGATTTGCTGGATTCTTGGATGATTTTATCAAGATTAGAAATCAACGTAGCCTTGGCCTTACCAAAGCCGGAAAGTTTGGTGCTCAGTTCTTGATCGCTTTAGTATTCGCGTTCTTGGCCCACTACTGGGCGCATGTTCCTACAACGATTACGTTTGATCGTCAAGGAAGCCTTAGTATACCGTTAGGAACGGTGGGCTGGATAGTGTTTGCTACTTTGGTTGTGGTAGGTGCCTCCAATGCCGCGAACTTGACCGATGGATTGGATGGGTTGGCGGCCGGATCCTCGATTTTCAGTTTTGCAACCTTCGCAATCATCGGTTACTGGCAGTTTCGCCATTTTCCTATATATCGTGTACCGCATACCTTAGATACTGCCGTGGTGTCTGTCGCTATGATCGGTGCATTGGCGGGATTCCTTTGGTGGAACGCTCCGCCTGCGAAGATCTTTATGGGAGATACGGGTTCTTTGGCCATAGGTGCAACGATGGGAGCTTTGGCACTACTAATGCAGCTCGATCTGCTGTTGGTAATTTTGTCGGGGCTATTTGTAATAGAGACCCTATCGGTTATAGCCCAGGTATTTTCGTTCAAGGTATTCCACAAGAGGGTCTTGCGAATGGCTCCTTTGCACCACCACTTCGAACTCCTGGGTTGGCCGGAAACTACGGTGCTAATTAGACTATGGATTCTAGCTGCCATCTTTACCGCCGTGGGCTTGGGTGTATTCTACGCAGACTTTTTATCACTAGGAACGGCGATTATAAGATGAGAGGTACTGAACTTGACCTTCACAGGGTTCTGATCGTAGGGGCAGGTATAAGTGGGCGAGGTGTGGTCGCGGCACTAACGGGGCTCGCTGGGGAGATTGCGATCGTCGACGATAACATAGCGAGATCTGATTGGATGCCAACCACCTACCCTAACGTAGTATTTTTTGGTACGCAGAGAGCTTTTTTGGGAACTTTTGGCGAGGCCTGGGCAACGTTAGCGGTACTTTCACCTGGGTTTCATCCACTAGTGGAACTTATTCCCGACAGTGTCCCCACCATAGGTGAGATTGAGTTGGGTTATCATATCTCTAAGGGTACGCTCATCGGAGTTACCGGTACCAATGGGAAAACCTCAGTTACGCAGATGATCCATCAAATGCTCACCATGGCGGGTATGAGTTCCATAGCAGCTGGCAATATCGGAGTGCCGTTCTCAGAGGTAGCAGCACAAGATGGAATTAAAGTTGTTGAGATCAGTTCCTTTCAGCTTGCATCAACAAGTGAACTTCACTTAGATGTCGCAGTATGGACAAACTTTGCCCCTGACCACCTAGATCAACATGGATCACTAGAAGCCTATAAGGCGGCAAAGGAGAGGATATGGAGAAATCAAGGGGTATCGGATCTCCGCGTCTTAAACGCCGACGATGAGGTTGTGAGATCGTCACAGCGAGAACCGGGGCCTCGAGAGATTACCTTTTCTTTAAAGGGTGGAAGTGACTACGGCGTAGTACGTGGTCGAATGGTGACCCCTAAAGGACCTTTAGTACGTATCGCTGATATGAGACGCCAGATTCCTCACGAGATCGCGAATCTTCTGTGTGCCGCGTCTGTGGCTCTTGAGTTGGGCGCTTCTTTGGAGACGGTCTCAGAGTACCTTCGTTCTTTCTCTGGATTTGAACATAGGATGGAGTACGTTGGTGAGTTAGAAGGAGTACGTTTCTATAACGACTCTAAAGCAACCTCTCCATCGGCCACCGTGTCAGCAGTTACTTCATTTCCATCTGTGGTTCTCTTAGCTGGTGGACGGAATAAGAACATTGATTTGTCTGAGTTGTTAAACGCTCAGAGTCACTTAAAAAAGGTGATAGTTTTCGGTGAAGCCGCTGAGTCGTTGGCACAGATTTTAAGTGGTGCAGGTGTGGCTTATGAGATGGTATGGTCCATGGAAGAAGCGGTAAGAAAAGGTTATAGCTCAGCCCAAAGGGGCGATGTCGTGCTTCTGTCACCGGCGAATACGTCTTTTGATTGGTATGAAAACTATGGTCAGCGCGGACTCGACTTTAAAGATAAGGTTGCAAAACTTCTAGGGGAGCGTGAAACATGAAAGATAAGCTTCGCTTTCTATCAGGAAAGGCCACCCCGGAGGAGATCTATAGAGCGATCTTTTGGATAGCCCTGGGATTGGTTGGTTTCGGCCTTGTAATGGTATTTTCTGCTACTTACTTTGTATCAGTGGCAAACTCCTCAGTCCCTTATTCTGCGATTATTCATCAAGCTATTTGGATCGTTCTAGGTCTTGCTCTGATGCTTCTCACGTCCAAGATATCTCCATCTTGGCTCTCAAAGGTGGCTCCAATCCTGCTTTTTTTAACGGTAGCCGCTCTTGGGGCCGTACTTGTTCCAGGTTTGGGCCAAAAAGTATATGGCTCAAGCAGGTGGTTAGGATTCGGCTCCCTTCAAGTTCAACCCTCAGAGGTAGCAAAACTTGTTTTAATCCTATTTGCATCATCGCTGTTGGCAAAACGCGATCCCAAGTTAGGGTTTAGGCAGCGAACATTACCAGTTCTTGTGATAGCGGGAGTAATGTCTGGGCTGATAGTCATTGAGCCGGATTTGGGAACTTCGGTCTTGGTGGCAGTAGTGGCGTTCGCGGTCTTGATAGGTAGTGGAACGCGCGCTCGAGAGCTGGTCTTTGTCATAACGGGCGGCTTAATCCTTGGCGTCGTGATGGCTATAGATAAGCCTTACCGGATGACAAGGATCTTGGCGTTCTTGCACCCTTGGGCACATAGAAGTACATCAAGTTATCAAGAGGTTCAGGCGCTAGCGGCGTTCGCAACGGCTCACTTGACGGGCGTAGGCGTGGGAGTTGGTCAAAGTAGTTACAACTATGTACCGAACGCACAAACCGACTTCATCTTTGCTGTGATTGGTCAGAACTTGGGCCTGGTAGGGGCTCTGGCGGTCTTGCTGGTCTTTGTGGCTCTTGTCTTGATGTTGTTTAGAGCTTCAAGGCTCGCGTCTAACCGTATGGACTCCATCTTTTGTTTCGGGGTGGCGTTTTGGGTCGGAGTACAGGTATTTTTCAACGTTGGCGCCGTCGAAGGCCTGCTCCCAGTGACTGGGGTGCCGCTTCCTCTTGTATCGGCGGGTGGCTCCTCCACAGTGATTTTACTCGTTGCTTTAGGGTTGGTAAGGGGCTCTTTATCTCGCACTATGAGGCTGAGTGGTGAGTCAAGCAAGGAGCAGCTTACTAATGTCATGTGAATCTTGTATGCCAAACTATGACCTTGGGACCGTCTATAGGTCTATATCTCTAGATCTGCGTGTTGACTACGTGGGTGTCGGTCGTTTAGAGATCTCGGATATTTGCGATGATTAGATCCCGGCGGCGTCGTCTGAGCCGCGGCTCAAAGAAGGTCATGCTCGTGGCTGGGGGTACTGCTGGACATATCATGGCGGCTTTGGCGGTTTCAGATGCTTTGATAGCTCGTGGAATGGCTTTGGACGATCTTTCGTTCCTGACTGCTAATCGTGATCTTGATATAGAGCTGCTTCCAGCAGCGATCTACGATGTGGTCAGATACCAAGGGAGGGGTCTGACAAGAGGTGGCACTTCGATTACTCGTGTGGAGGAGTTCATCTCAACTACGATTTCTTCTTCTTTAGCTATCTTGGGACCGATTAGACGCTGGCGTCCCGCTGTCGTAGTTACATTTGGCGGGTTCTACTCCTTAGTGGGTTCGCTTTGGGCAAAAACTTTGGGAGCTAAGGTGGTTGTGGTAGAGCAGAATGTGGTCTTAGGCCGGGCAAATGCTCTGGTCTCTTACCTTGCCGACCAGGTATTACTTGCTTTCGATGAGACGAAACTCCCGGGAAGGATTAAAGGATGTAGCGAGATAGTGGGAAACCCGGTACGACCAGATGTCGTTGAACTTGCTAACGCTTATAGTGGTCCGAGGATGAGCGCTAGAGAGCAGCTGGGCGTCTGTCGTAATGAGCTCATTTTGGTTATAACAAGTGGCTCCTTGGGTGCTCGAGTTCTAAATGCGTCAGTGGCGGGACTTTTAAAGATGGTAGATCTAGAACTAACCCGGCGGAATAAGGACGAAAAGGTGCGGATTGTCCACTTCCAAGGTGGGAAAAACCGCGTTGAAGTAGATGCTAACCTGACTTTAAACGGAATTGACTATGAAGCGAGAGATTTTGACCCAAGGCTTTATCTGTGGCTTGCTGCTGCTGATGTCGTAATCTCTAGAGCAGGAACGTCAACGTTGTTCGAGCTTTTCGCTTTGGGTGTGGCAGCGATATATGTTCCATTACCCAACGCACCCAAGAACCACCAGGAGTTAAACGCTATGTACGCTAAAAGGCGTGGAGCGGCGGAGGTCGTGTTTGAGGGAGATGGCTTTGAAGAACGTCTCGCTTTTTCACTCAATGGAATACTTTTTGACAGCCGTAAGAGAGAAGAAATGGCGAAGTCCGCTTCTACATGCGCATCTTTGGATGCAGCACAAAGAGTCGCTGACGTTGTGTTTAAGTGGGAGAGTTATTGAAGGGGAAAAGACCGAGGTGACCTGTGTTGTTAAACGACTCAGATAAGGTACATATAGTTGGTATCGGTGGCTCAGGTATGTCAGCCCTGGCAACGATCCTACTTCAGCGTAAGGTACATGTGAGTGGATCAGATCTTAGGGACTCAGTGGTGCTTGATCGTCTTAGAGCTGGAGGTGCTACCGTCTACATAGGGCATCGTTCAGACCAGGTGGGCGATGCTACGATTGTCGCCTACTCGAGCGCTATCGCAAAGACGAATCCGGAGATACTTTTCGCAAAAGATCATGGACTAAAGGTATTTAGTCGTGCTGAATTGCTTAAAGCGGTTGTGTCGCATCAAAACGCGATCCTCATCGGTGGGACTCATGGAAAGACCACCACTACCTCTATGGTATCTTTGATTTTGCTTAACGCCGAGATAGATCCAAGCTACTTGGTGGGTGGTGAGTTAAATGAGGTTGGTGCATCAGGTCGAAGTGGTGATGGAGAGTACTTCGTAGTGGAGGCTGACGAGAGCGACGGAACCTTTCTAACGCTGCGGCCGCATCTCTCGGTACTTACAAACGTTGAGGTGGATCACCTCGAACACTTTGGCTCGGTAGAAAAGATGCAAGATGACTTCAGGTCTTTTGTGGCTGCCTCAGAACTTCCCGCTGTGGTCTGTGTCGATGATGAGGGTGCACGATCAATATCTCATGGTATCCCACGGTTGACCTACGGGAGTAGGGACGACGCTGACCTACGTATACGAAATCTTGCGCTTGCGCCTCATATAACGACCTTTGAGCTATTTCTAAGGGGCAAGAGGTTAGGGCAGATCGATCTTCCGGTACCTGGTGTACACAACGCTTTGAATGCGACGGCAGCTATTGCGGTAAGTGTGGAGCTTGATATTGACTTTGATATAGCTGCACAGTCGCTCTCTCACTATCTTGGCGTGGCTCGACGCTTTCAGTTAAAGCGACACACCGACGGTGTCCGCTTTGTAGATGACTATGCGCATCTACCTACTGAGATTCGAGCGACCTTACAGTCGGCTCGACAGGTATCCCCCAACCGAGTAGTAGCTGTATTCCAACCGCATCGTTACTCGCGGACGAAGTTGTTGGGTACTGAACTCGGTGAAGCACTCGGAGCTGCGGACATAGTAGTCGTAACGGGAATATATGGAGCTGGCGAGGATCCGATCCCCGGAGTCTCCGCTGAGAGTGTTTTTGAAGGTGCTCGAGCGGTTCTTGGCGATAGAGCTGTCTTTGAACCTCGGCGGTCAGAGTTGGCGAAGACGGTGAAGAAAATGCTGAGACCAGGTGATCTCTGTCTTTCTTTAGGCGCAGGTGATATTTCTCTTTTGGAAAGTGAGATAGCCCTAGTGGAGGATAGCTAGTGAGCTTGAATTCTTCGATGCACTTTTTGAAGCTTGTTTATTGGTGTTTTGGATCGTGAGAGACGATGGCTGAGTGGACTGAGAAGCTGAAAGTTTCCATGGGGGATAGATTCCACGAGAACGCGCCTTTGGGTTCCAATACCACGTATAGGGTTGGAGGATCTGCTAGAGGATTAGTCAAGGTTGCTAACGTAGATGAGCTACTTATAGTCAAAAAGATTCTCGATGATACTGATGGGAAAGTTGCCGTGTTGGTTCTTGGAAATGGTTCCAATATGTTGGTTTCCGACCGTGGATTCGACGGATTGGTAATAAAACTAAACGGTAGTTTCGAGCAGCTTTCGATACTCTCCGATGGGTGGGTTCAGTTGGGTGCCGCTTCTTTGCTTCCTGTGGCTGCAAGGAAGCTAGTCCGAGCCGGCCTTTCTGGGTTTGAGTGGGCGGTTGGGGTGCCAGGTAGCTTCGGCGGTGCTGTTCGCATGAACGCGGGAGGACATGGTTCAGAGATAGCTAACACGCTTTTTAACGTTACAGTTCTTGATCTGTGGGGCAACAGCACACCTAAGACGGTTTCAGCAGAGGAGCTTGATCTACGTTACAGGCACTCATCGATATCTGATCATGAGATTGTCTTAGAGGGAAAGATGCGACTTGTCTGCGTCCCGGACGTAGATTTACTAAAGGGCAGAATCTCTGATATTGTCAAGTGGAGACGAGAACACCAACCTGGTGGGCAGAACGCAGGGTCTGTTTTTGTCAACCCTAAGAACGGCAAAAGGGCTGCCGAGTTAATCCAAGAGCTAGGTCTGAAAGGACTTCGGATTGGGAGCGCTCAGGTCTCTATGAAACATGCCAACTTCATCCAATGTGACGAGGGTGGACGTGCGGACGACGTATATCGACTAATGGTGGACGTAAAAAAGCGAGTAAGGGAGTCCTTCGGGGTGGAACTGCGAAGCGAGATACGTCTAATCGGCTTTGGGGAGGATTCTTTATGATGCATGGAAAGATTCGCGACCGACGGGCACAGGTGATCCGGAGAAGAAAGAGATATCGTCTCTACGTCTTAGTTGGCTTAGTTGGAATAACCCTGCTTGGGTCGTTAGGTTACGGGATCAGCAGAACCTCGATCTTTAGCGTCCGGAAATTGAAGATTCTCGGAGCTACTCCTAAGATGCAAGCGAGTATTGACACTGAACTCTCAAGTTTTGTAGGTAAAAACCTTTTTAGCCTCGAGTCCAACGTTGTAGTTTCAAAACTTGAACGATCACCACTCATCTCTTATGCCTCAGTGCAAAAAACGCTCCCATCCGAACTGGTAGTGAAGGTGGGTGTGCGAACCGCAGTAGCATTGGTCAGAACGACGCCGTCTAGTTTTGTTGGGATAAGCCGTAGTGGTGTCGTGTTTGAGCAGTTGCCCGCCAACTCCGTACCATCACTTCCCGAGGTGTGCGTTGTGGGTACGAAAGGCTTCGGGAACTGTTCAACCTTCATCGACTCGCTATCGGTCGGTGGCCGGCTACCTAGTTTTGTCCTAGGAGCCCTAGCGGTAGCACAGGATATGACACCGCAGGAGTTGACCTCCTATAGATACGTCGGGGTTTCAAATAATGGTGATCTCTATCTCTCTGATGGCGGAGGGTTTGTATGTAAATTAGGAGACAGCTCGTTGGCGAAATCGAAGTTAAAGCTTTGTGACGCGATGAAAGAGGCGTTCGGTTCGAGCGGAGGACCGTCGTACGTTGACGTCTCAGCACCTGCAAATCCGACGGTCGAACCGACGAGCTGGCTTGGCTAAAGCTCAACTTTAGGGTTATATGCAGCACGATCGTTCTTTAGAAAGTATTTCAAATGTGAAGCCCGAACCATAAAGTTAGGGGTAAGATCTTTGGATAACTTTACTTCTCACGGAGAGTTCCTAAATGGACTCGAAGAGACACAATTATTTGGTACTTAGGCAAGAAGGCGGACTCACATGGCAAGCGATGCTCAAAACTACATTGCCGTAATTAAAGTTGTTGGTGTCGGCGGTGGGGGTGGAAACGCCGTTAATCGCATGATAGAAGCGGGACTAAAAGGCGTTGAATTCATCGCCGTAAACACTGATGCGCAAGCCTTGCTTATGAGTGACGCGGACGTTACATTAGATATCGGGCGCCAGCTGACGAGAGGCCTTGGTGCGGGCTCGAATCCTAGTGTTGGTGCAGCCGCAGCCGAAGAACATAGAGAAGAGATTGAGGAGGCTCTAAAAGGTGCCGACATGGTCTTTATCACGGCTGGAGAGGGTGGCGGAACAGGTACCGGAGGCGCCCCTGTCGTAGCTCAGATAGCTAAAAGTCTTGGAGCTCTTACGATAGGTGTGGTCACACGACCCTTTGGATTCGAAGGCAGAGTTCGCGCCCGGCAGGCAACCGAGGGGATCGAGAATCTCAAACAACATGTTGACACGCTTATCGTGGTACCTAACGATCGCCTTATGGATATAGCTAACGAGAAGACGACAATGGTCAGTGCCTTTAAGTTGGCTGATGATATCTTGATGCAGGGCGTCCAAGGAATAACTGATGTTATTACTACTCCGGGGATAATCAATACAGACTTTGCTGATGTTAAGACAATTATGGAGTCTGCAGGAACTGCGATTATGGGCATCGGTATGGCTACTGGAGAAAATAAGGCCTTAACTGCAGCTCGAAACGCTATAACGTCTCCATTGTTGGAGTCTTCGATCGAGGGTGCTAAGGGGATATTGATAAATATCGCCGGAGGACCTGATCTCACGCTCTATGAACTCAACGACGCTGCCAAGATTATTCATGACGCTTCCGATAGTGACGCTAATATCATCCTTGGATCAGTGATCGATGACTACCTCGCAGACTCAGTGCGTGTCACCGTGATAGCTGCAGGATTTGATGGAGCGACCGAGATCGACCTTTCGACCATACCAAGGCAGAAAAAGTCTGAACCTATCTCTTATATAAATCTGAGTGAGGAACCAAAGAAAGTGCACACAAACTCGGCATCGACTTCTTTCGACGACGATGACGACGATGTTCCACCATTTTTGAGGTGATGTGTAGTGGACCTCGCAAACTTCAGCGACGGTCGGGGGATCTGTTTTTACAGTGATCGCATAGATGGAGATGCAGGCTCTGGTTATGTTGGTCATGAACTTTCACTAGGCTCCTCGTTGTACGTGAGTATTAGAGATCTGATTGGACTTCGTAGTGGGTTTAAAGTACTTAAGGCCTCGCAATGTCACTCTAATATCGTCGTTGAGGCGTCTACGTCCTGGTGCGATTCTCCTAGAGCTGACGGTATCGTAAGTACCGTGTCGGCTCTTATCCCGACTGTGATGGTCGCTGACTGTGTACCGATTGGTCTGTACTCAAAACATGGGGGCATCGCCGCTGCGGTTCATGCGGGCTGGAGAGGCCTAACGGCAGGTGTAGTCGAAAATGCAGTAGACCTAATCAAGAGAGTTTCTGGTGCTAGTGATATCGAAGCCGTGGTAGGGCCTCACATCTGCCCTAACTGTTACGAATTCATAGGACCTGAGTCCGAAGAGATCGTCAAAACCTTCGGCGAGGACTGTTTTGTTGGAGCGAGTTGTAACTATTTAGATTTATCTGTGTGTGTAGAAAAGATATTCGATACTAAAGGAGTTACGAAGATCTTTGAGGAAAAAGATTGTACACTTTGTAGTGGACGTTTTTTCTCTTATAGGGGTGGAGACACCACTCAGAGAATTGTTTTAGGGGTCGGAGTTGTCGGAGAGTAATAATTATTCGAAACTCCCGAGTGAAAAGGAGCTAGGTGATAGATTGACTGAGGTAAAGGAGCGTATCTCAGAGATTACGCCACTTGATTCAGTCAAAATAATTTGCGTTACAAAGGGGTTTCCAGTCGGGACAGTTGAGTCAATGGGCGACCTTGGAGTATGTGACTTTGGAGAGAACTATCAGCAGGAACTCAGTTCGAAAGCTACCGTCGTGAAAGATGTCAACTGGCATTTTATTGGAGCGGTTCAACGTTCTAAGTTGAAGAAGATAGCCGAGATCTCTTGTGCGATCCACTCAGTGTCTCGTATATCAGAGATAGCGGAGTTGGCAAGATTGAGCTACCGAGGTGAAGTATTCCTTCAGGTACGTTCCGATGATGAAGTTGGCAGAAACGGATTTCAGCTCAAGGATTTAAAAGAGGGTGTGGATCTAAGCAGGAGCGTCGATCTTAATATTGTGGGATTAATGGGGGTTGCGTCGATTACTAGTGGGTATCGGGCACCAGAGTTCTTTAGACTGATGAGAGATCTTTGTGACAGATACGGTCTCAAGCGATGCTCCATGGGCATGAGTGACGACTTTGAGTTGGCACTCATGAACGGTGCTACTGACCTTAGGCTGGGCAGGGTTCTTTTGGGTCCAAGACCTACTAATAGCCCCGGGGCATCTAGGAATTGATAAGCAACTAAGTGAGTAGATAGGGGAGTTGGATGGCGTCCGTTGTTCATAAGGCGATGGTTTGGCTGGGTATCACCGATGACGATGAGGAGTTGGAGATGCCCATAACGAGGTCTCAACAGTATCGGGAACCCAGATCAGAGTTCGACCTAACGCAAGAATCGAGGTCTAGAGAAAGGGAAGACGCCTTAGCCTACGTGGGCAGTACTCGGGTTGCGGAAGAACGGCACTCACAGCCGCGAGTTCAGGTCTTCACTCAAGATCCACCTCCAGTACGGGAGAGCTATACGTACCCCGAACCTCGGACAATATCCCATAAAGAGAGTTCTTCTGGGCGAAAAGTTGCAGAGCTGGACGAGCCTACTCAAGTAATTGACCGCCAATCTCCAGTTGTCAGACCGCTAAAGAGCGAAGGACCCAAGGTTCATCTAGCTGTACCTTCAAAATTTGCTGACGTCCAAGAGATCGCTGATCACATGAAAGGTGGACGTCCGGTCATAGTAAATATTGAGGGACTTGACACGGGGATTTCTCGGAGAGTTATAGATTTTTGCTCAGGTCTAACTTACGCGCTAGGAGGTAAGATTAAAAAGGTAGCTGAGCAAGTCTACTTGATAACTCCAGCTAAGGTTGAAGTTACTGAGGAAGACATGGAGCGTATAACAGAACGAGCAGTACTTCGAGGTAACTAAAATGGTTGGGATACAGTCCCTAATTCGTTCCTTATTGGAACTATATGTAATAGTAATCGTGGTCCAGATAGTACTTTCGTACTTTCCTTCCCCTCCAGAATCGGGGTTCTATAGAGCTCAGATGTTCTTGAGTCGCTTTACCGAACCGGTCTTAGGGCCAGTTAGGAGGGTTATGCCAAGGATAGGCTCTGGACCGATGACCTTTGATCTTTCACCACTAATAGTCATATTGTTAATTCAATGGGTAATTGTGCCGATAGTATAGCTGGTGGAACTTGAAGGCATAAGGCCTGAAGGAGGGAGTGTCGGTGGCTATTAGTTCGAAGCAAGTTCGTGAGGTTGAGTTTCGTGAACGCATGCGTGGCTACCACCAAGACGACGTAGATGAGTTTTTGGAGCAAGTAGCGCGCGGTATTGACGTGTTAGAGGCGCAGCTTGAGGAAGCCAAGGCCAAGGTGGCTCGTTATGAGGCAAACCCTCCGGTCGTGTCTAAGAGTTCTTCAGCACCGGTCTCAGAACCTCGGGTGCTTTCTACCAATGCTTCTAGCGAAGGCTCAGCTGGCAATGATCTAATCCAAAGGACCTTGCTTTTGGCTCAAAAAGCGGCTGATCAGGCACTTCAAGATGCAAAAAAAGAGGCAGGTCGAATAACGGAAGATGCCCGGCGCCAATCTGAGGAGCTGATTGAACAAGCTAACAGGAAGGCCAATGCATTAGTTGAAGAGAGAGCAAGATTGCTAGCAAGCGAGGTCGACTCCTTGGAACAGCGCAAGATCTCTCTAGTCGAAGAGGTTAAAGCGCTTGCATCGTCAATTGCAACAGCCAAAGATGAGATGCGTGCGTCGCTACTGGATCTTGTGGATCGTTTAGAGAAGAGCCTTGATCTTAATTTGGGCTCGGCGACAGAGTCCTTTGGAACAACACCGCCGCTGACCAAAGAGGTGATAGATAGCGATGATCTTCAAACGAATCGCGTAAATACTGATTTTGATAGTGACGCCGCCGAGAATCCCTTCGCCTTTCCGAGTTCTTCGTCTTATGAGGGTGGATATCCTGATCTAAGTAGATTGGAAGATGACGCAACGGTGGCTTTCCCGCTAATCGACGAAGAACCAAGGGTAGATGACTCCTTGACGGAGGCGGACTTCCACTTTGGTAGACCGAACTTTCAACTCTTAGATGGTGATGGTCCGTCCGCTCCGGTTCTCTTTGACGACGAAGACTTATAGTGCTGCGATAAGTTACGGCGGCAGTTCGAGGTCGCAAAGGGGTTCGAAGTCCGCTTCATCTCGAAGATTGAGACTAACGTCTTCTCTTTGGCTCTGGCATTGAGTAGTTATATAGGTATGCCCATCGTGACCAAGAATGCAGTGGTCAGTACTATCTGTTCATTCCGGTCATATAGATCTTGATCCACGATGGGTAGTGGTTTCGATGTTATCTAGAGAGTTCTAGTTTCTTTAGAGCTGCGATACAAATGTTTGTCAAGGATGCAATGAAAACAATCGACCTATCTGATCTATAGCGTTTACTATCGGAACTACCTAGATCGCAGTTGTTTTTAATCAGCGTTATTGGTGAGGTCTAAGTAGATGAACGTCTCTTTGGAGTTTAAGTGAGGCGTGACTGGTTTGTAGGTGTCAGTATTGCACTGCCTTTTTGCGATGAGTAAGAGCGACGAGGTATTCATTGAGGTGAGTAGCAGACGATCCGACGACTCCTTTAATTCGCCGTCTTCTACTAGTTTAGATATTGAAGCGTTATACCTCTCAACCCACATTGAAACTACCTCCTGATAAGAGATGTCACGAGCGCTCGTCGTTCCGATGAGTCGTACCTTTTCCGTATCTAGCAGCACTTTGGCGATTATGGCCTCCCGGAGATCTACCGTGTCCGGAAAGACAACGCGCTTAGTCTTGTTTGATTCGGTTATTGCAGATGTGGGTGCGACAGGGGCCTTTTGTTTGATCAGGGCTTGTAAAGAGGCCAGATGGAGAGGTCGTGGTATCAACGAGTAGATCTTTGATGGAATAGAATGCGAGTGCGTCCAGCAGCTCGGACGTCATAGCCACAAGGAGGTAGAAATGACGTAACTGAGCGACAAGCTCACGATAGCTAGCCGGTGCAAGTCCGGTCCAAGGAGACGCCAGAGCCCTT
>JAJYHJ010000160.1 GCA_021784785.1 Actinomycetes bacterium
AAAGTGGTCCCTGACCATGCTTCGATCATCGCTATATCCAAGCCCAACTTCTACATAGTCTTCCTTGTCCGCCCCGATCGCTTTACGCAACAGATCGGGCTCTTCGGGCGCCCATCCGACCTCGAAGTGTTTAATAGCATCAGGAGACATGTTTCTTGACTTAAGATACTCTCTTGCCGCGCGACCTACAGTAGGGTCTTCTAAGTTGGCTCTAAACCAATCTCTCGACCTCGCAAGTAACATTAGATGAAGCTCGCGTTTACTCTTAGAGACAGTAATATCTCCTCGACTTTGGCTTATCTCAATCCCACTACGTCTTGCTAGATGCTCGAGTGCCTCTTGAAAGTCAACCTTCAAAGTCTCCATTACAAAAGTAAGTGCGTCTCCAGAGGCGTGACAACCAAAACAGTAATACAGGCCTTGTTCTAGGTTGACAGACAGCGATGGGGTACCTTCGGAGTGGAAGGGGCAAAGCCCGACAAATCGTCTCCCCACCCGACGAAGGGGGACCTGTTCTCCGATCAGAGCAACAATGTCAGTAGCGTTTAGTACTCTCTCCTTGTCATCGTCTGAATAAGCCATCTTCCCTAGCAATCCTAGTACCCCAACGAACCACTCCAGAGACGAGTTTAAAGCCAGGTGCCACTGGAAACGGGTCCGTCCTTCAACTGAGACGTGGCCAAACTAGACACACCTTCTAACTTCGCTACCTTCACTTATAACCGCGTTCACCTACTCGCTGCTGTGTGATCTAGCCACTTCTGTCGACCTCAGAGGAGGTTGATCTACCAGCTAGATTGCCTATGGCGCTCACCGCACCATGAGTACTCGGGCAGGGGCAAGATTAAAGACTTTCGGAACGCTATAGGATTAGTTGAACTATAAGTAGCAAGTGAGGAGTCTACTCCCCGTGCAAAAAGGTACTACATGGACTTAAAGGAAGCTGCCAACCAGCTAGGTGTGCACTACCAGACAGCCTATCAGTGGGTGAGAGAAGGGCGACTCCAGGCCGAAAAAGTCGGCTCCGTCTACAACGTCAACGAAGATGATCTACAATACTTAATCCAAGAACGCTCTAAACCATCCCCCCCGCCCAAGGAGATGCAGGTACGCGACTGGGCCGCGCAACAAACAAAGCTTCTCAACCACCTCCTGTCCGGCGAAGAGTTGTTGGCTCGAGTTCAGATTCAAAGGCTCGCCGATGGCAAGGTACCGGTGATTGACGTATGTGAAAACCTCTTAAGCCCCGTACTGACAGAGATCGGCGACCGCTGGGAGGGGGGTTCCGTCACTATAGCTGAAGAGCATCGAGCATCTGCGATCGTCGAACGTTCCTTAGCCAATCTCATGTCAAGTCCCGCCGGAAGGCCAAAGGGGGTCGTTATCGTTACTACTCCACCAGGAGATGAGCACTCTCTTCCCGCCACGATGGCTACAGCTGTTCTTCGCAACAATAGATGGATTACACACCATCTTGGCACACAGGTTCCTGCGTTGGACCTCGTTAAGATCGCTAAAGACACCAAGGCTGACCTCGTAGTTTTAACGATAACTAATCCCGATGCTCGTGACTCACTAAAAATGATTGAGGAGACTTTGAATGGCTACGACATTGCACATCTAAGTGGAGGTATGGGTTCCAAGCTAAGAGACCTACTCGAGTCCGTAAACACTCTAGCTAAAGGTACCTAGGCGGGGGTTTTAGCCAGAGTGTTGCCTCAGGGTGACTTTAGCGCGCATACCACTCTTGCACCCTTTTTTGGGTTCTCCTCTATCCTCTAACCGTCTTTGAGTGTATGCCCTGAAATAGCGACCACTTACCTAAGTTCACTACTGTTTCGTATGGTACATATGTTCGTAACGTTCTTGGAGGCCTATTCCTGAGCCTCCAACACAGCGTGTGCGGCAGATAGTCGAGCAATTGGGACTCGGTACGGAGAACAGCTGACGTAACTCACACCGGCCTTGTAAAACGTACCGATAGATGCGGGGTCGCCTCCATGCTCTCCACAGACTCCAATCTTCAAGTCCGGTTTCAAGCTCCGCCCTCTCTCTATACCCAGACGTACAAGTTCTCCCACTCCATCGGGATCCACGATCTTGAAGGGGTTCGCATGTAACAGACCTTTTTCCAGGTACGAGTTCATCAACTTGCCCTCTACATCGTCACGTGAGAATCCAAAGGTCATCTGAGTTAAGTCGTTTGTTCCAAAGGAGAAAAAGTCTGCAAATTGAGCGATCTCACGCGCGAGTAGTGCAGCCCTTGGTGTCTCAATCATCGTACCGATCACGATATCAAGATCGTTAGCTCCGAACTCTTCAAGCACACCTTCGACCCATGACCTAGCGAGTTGCAGCTCTTCCTTGCTGACAACGAGCGGAATCATTATCTCAACCTTCGGATCACCGCCCTCAACACGCAACAACTCAGCAGCTTGGACCAAAGCTCTTACCTGCATTGCGTAGAGGCCCGGCTTCAACACACCAAGGCGAACTCCGCGAATACCAAGCATAGGATTTACCTCATGCCAAGATCGAGCTGCATCTAAAAGGGCTTGCTCTTCTAGGGAGAGGCCCTCGCTCGCCTGCTTGATTAAGAGATGCTCAATGTCTGGTAAGAACTCGTGGAGCGGGGGATCTAAAAGTCTGACTGTTACTGGCAGTCCATTCATCGCCCTCAGGATCTCCAAAAAATCATCCCTTTGAGCGATCCGCAACTCCTCAAGGGCCTTTGCTTCCCCGTCCTCTGTATCGGCCAAGATCATCCGTCGAACTATCGGGAGCCGATCTTCTCGCAAAAACATATGCTCAGTTCGACAGAGCCCAATACCCTCAGCCCCAAATAGCGCGGCTATGGAAGCATCCTCTCCATTGTCCGCGTTTGCTCTAACCAACATTTTAGGTCGTCTAATCTCATCGGCCCACTCCAGGACTTTATCGAACTCAGGCGTTGGTTGTGCAGCGCTAAGGTGAACCGCTCCAAGCACCACCTCACCTGTACCACCATCGATCGAGATGACGTCTCCTTCTTGGACGGTCACTGATCCAACATGAAAGGAGTGGTCAGATATCTTTATCGTCTCCGCACCTACCACGGCTGGCTTACCCCATCCCCTAGCAACCACCGCAGCATGAGAGACAAGACCCCCTCTGGCTGTAAGCACTCCTTGCGCTGCCAACATACCTTGAATATCGTCCGGTGAGGTCTCTTTTCTGACTAATATCACTTTCTCGCCGTGCTGAGCCCTAAGGGCCGCATCATAGGAAGAGAAGTAAACCTTTCCGACAGCAGCTCCGGGCGAGGCGCCCAGCCCTTTGGTCAACACACTATAGTGCTCGTCAGCGAACTGTGGGTGAAGAACTTGATCTAGATGTTCCCCACTTATTCGGAGAACGGCCTCCTTTTTGTCTAGTTTGATCCATTCGTCTTGAGTCATGTCGACTGCCATCTTTAGTGCAGCGACCCCAGTACGCTTACCTACTCGGGTCTGGAGCATCCATAGCTTGCCTTGCTCAATAGTAAACTCCGTGTCGCACATATCTCGGTAGTGACTTTCTAGGCGATGGAAGATCCCAAGTAGTTGGTCAAAGACCGAGGGAAAGCGGCCTTTTATGGCGATTAGCGGCTCTGTATTTCTTATCCCGGCTACGACATCTTCACCTTGAGCGTTCACTAAGAAGTCGCCATACACTCCTTTTTTACCAGATGAAGGATCTCTAGTGAAGCCAACGCCCGTACCTGAATTATGATCTCGATTTCCAAAGACCATCGCTTGTACGTTGACGGCAGTTCCTAGGTCATCAGGGATGCTCTCTCTTTGGCGATAAGTCTTCGCTCTTTCACCGTTCCACGAACTAAAAACCGCTGAGATAGCCCCTTTAAGCTGGTCGACAGGTCGTTCCGGAAACGGATTTAATGTCTCTTGCATAACAATCTCTTTGAAGGTACCGACCAGAGACTTCAGCGCTTCCGCATCAACTTCCGCGTCCGAGGATGCACCAACCTTCTCTTTTGTCTCTTCAAAAGCCGAGTCGAGCCGGGACGGATCTAAATTTAGCACTATTCGTGCGTACATCTGGATGAAGCGACGGTAAGAGTCGTATGCAAAGCGCTCATCGGATGTTGCCTTTGCAAGACCTTCTACACTTTCGTCGTTGAGACCCAGGTTTAGTACAGTGTCCATCATTCCAGGCATAGAGAACTTTGCACCTGAACGAACTGACACCAAAAGAGGATCTTTTGGATCTCCAAGCTTTCTGCCCATCTTCGACTCTAGATCCTTGAGCGCTGCGTCAAGCTCTTCATCTAAGGACTCTGGCCAGCCGACCTCTAAAAATCTTCGGCACGCATCTGTCGTGATAGTAAAACCATGAGGAACCGGCAACCCCAAGACAGACGTCATCTCAGCAAGATTCGCTCCCTTTCCTCCTAGAAGATCTTTCATCTCCATAGGTGCTTTTTCATGATGGAAGTCAAAGGAATAGATAAATCTCACACAAGCTCCTAATAAAGACAGCGTGCTGCCCGACAGCAAGGCTTTCAACTACTAAATGATGAACTTCTCAATGTTATCAGAGAAGAAAATATATTACTGCTTCCTGGGTCTCCCGATGTAGGGCATAAGGCCAACTTCCATCCATCAGTCTTACCAAAGATATAAAACTCTCACAGATCCCCTTGACGCTCGGAGATCTAAAAGCACTCAGGCTACCAGTCAACTTTGCCATGGCAAAGTTGACTCTGTTAGACGAGCACCGGCTCAAAGCACCGCCAGCGTTATTGAACTCATTACACTCCGATTCGTAGATTAGATCCAGGTACCAAAATAAGCTGTACGCCTAAATAACCCAACTCCGTACTGCCAACGAGAGATACTGCATTAGTTCGGAGATAAGAACGCGCTCTTGTAACGTAGTGTCTCTGTTCCTAACCGTAACGGTATGATCCTCTAGTGTGTCAAAGTCCACGGTGACACAAAAAGGCGTACCGATCTCGTCTTGGCGTCGGTATCTCTTTCCGATCGACTGTGTCTCATCGTAGCCAACCGAGTAGGACTCTGCTAGCTCTTGAAAGATCTTGTTAGCAACTTTTTGAAGCTCCGGCTTCTTAGAGAGCGGAAGTACACTCACGATATACGGAGCCAGTCTTGGATGAAGTCGTAAAATAGTTCGTGGTTGGCCAGCCACCTCATCCTCGTCGTAGGCAGCTATCAAAAACGCCATCATTGCCCTAGTAACTCCCGCCGCTGGCTCAATCGCATAGGGAAGATACCGTTCATTAGTGCTCTGATCAAAAAAGGTGAGGTCCTCGCCAGAACCCTGCATATGAGCGTTGAGATCGTAGTTGGTTCGATTAGCTATTCCTTCTAACTCGCCCCATCCCCATGGAAACAAAAACTCCACATCTACAGTCCCGGCCGAGTAGTGAGAGAGCTCATCTTTTTCATGATGTCTCAGTCTCAACATCGACTCTGGAATTCCTAGGTTAAAGTACCAGTTATAGCGTTCTTTATACCAGTAGGTATGCCACTTCTCCGCTTCCACTGGATGCACGAAAAACTCCATCTCCATCTGCTCGAACTCTCGAGTTCGAAAGACGAAGTTACCTGGAGTAATCTCATTTCGAAACGACTTCCCAATCTGGGCGATTCCAAAAGGTGGTTTTAGACTAAGAGACTGTTGAACGAGTTTGTAGTTCACGAACATTCCTTGTGCCGTCTCCGGTCGAAGGTACGCGACTGAAGCATCGTCTTCCACAGGACCAACGAAAGTCCTAAACATCATGTTAAAGGCGCGAGCCTCGGTCAGATCAGCCGAACCACAGTTTGGGCATACACCGTCTATATGATCGGATCGCCAACGTTCCTTACAGTTCCTACAGTCAACCAGAGGATCAGTAAAGTTCTGCAGGTGCCCCGACGCCTCCCAAATCTTTGGAGAGGAAAGAATGGAAGCATCGATAGGAACTACGTCGCGACGTTTTTGCACGACGTCTTTCCACCAGGCAGCCCTAACATTTCGAAGCATCATCGAACCCAGAGGTCCGTAGTCATACGTAGAGCGAAATCCTCCGTATATCTCCGCCGATGGGAAGATGAAGCCTCTCCGTTTACATAAGCTTACGACTTTATCCATTAGATCTGAAACTGCCATAGCTGCAAACTATAGGGCTTGTTGACTCACCAAGCCCAAAAGATAGGGATTATGTTCAACTTACCCGAACCAGACAAGAACTCTCTAACGAAGTCTCAGGCAATGACGTTAGCGAGGAAAACCTTCAGAACATAAGTGACGAGTCGGTGGAATGCATAGAAGCTAGCCTCAAAGACAAAACACTCTCAAGGTAGTCAATCACTACCACCTCAAACTCTGATGACTCATCCTTAGCCTCCAAATTGAGTACAGAAGCCGTTCTACCTGCTAACACGGCACGCATCATATCAATGACGCCAGCTGAAACAGGTGATGAAGCTCCATGTACGACACAGAGGCCGTAACCATGTCGAGCCTCAACAAAAGATAGTCGTGGATCCCCACAAACTTTGCATCCCTCGAGCTGTGGAGCCAGACCCTCTAGAACCAAGAGTCGTAGGGCAAATACCGCTAAAAAGTTCGGGCTGTCCTTTTGAGACAACAGACGAAGTGCTCGAGTAGCTAACGTATACAACTCCGATAACTCTTGTCCGTCAAAACTCACCTTATCGACCAACTCAACGACGGTTGCTGCCTTCATCATCTTGTCGAGATCCTCATGCAACGAGCTATTTAACGAGATGACATCAACTTGACGCAAGGTATCGAGTTCACCGCGACCTTTCCACAAAGAGGCATTCAACTCCGTAAAGGGCTCAATCCTGCCGCCAAACTTTCCTTTGGGCTTTCTAGCTCCCTTAGCAACGACCCTAACCTTGCCATGCTCTTTTGAAAGGCACGATAAAATGCGATCGGACTCGCCTAGCTTATACGTTCTAAGCACGAGGATCGAGTCCTTGTATTCACTCATCTTGATCGACTCTTGACCATCTTACGCCTACCGCCAATAAAGATTAGAAACGGGAGGACCACAATAAGCACCAATGGACCGACCAATTGATGTACTCCGAGAACTGCGAGCACTGCTAAAAGGATAAGCAGCAACACAAATCCAAGTACATATAAAGTCGTCATCATGCCCTCACCAACCTTTGTTGCACCTTGCGCAAGACTAAATTGCGCCGTAGCGGCGGTCTCGCCCTTGATACTCTAAAACGGCCTCAAAAAGGTGTTCCCGCCTAAAGTCGGGCCATAGCACCTTCTGAAATACTAGCTCAGAGTAGGCCATCTGCCAAAGCAAGAAGTTTGATATTCGATACTCACCAGACGTACGCACTATGAGGTCGGGATCGGGCATCGTCGGAACATACATGCGCGAACGAATAGCTTTCTCGTCGATCTTTTCCGGATTAATCCCGTCTCTGACACACTCCCTAACAGCATCTACGATCTCTGCACGTCCTCCGTAGTTAAACGCCATGGTCAAGTTCAACTTTGAGTTATGTTTGGTAAGTTCGATAGACTGGTCCATCTCTTTAATTACCGACCTCGGAACCCGCCAATCTCTCCTACCTGCGAATCTCACCTTTACGCCGAGGTCATTTAGTTCATCTCTCCTTCTCCTGAGTAGACCACGATTGAATCCCATCAAGAAACGTACCTCATCAGGCGGGCGTTTCCAGTTCTCCGTAGAAAACGCGTACATCGTGAGCCACTCGATCCCAAGGTCTAATGCGCCAAGAACGGTATCGAACAGAGCCTCTTCGCCCGCAGCATGGCCCTCAGTTCTTGGAAGGTCTCGGTTTTTCGCCCACCTTCCATTACCGTCCATCACACATCCCACGTGTCTGGGAATGCGGGAGAAATCAATCCGTGAAAGTAAGCTTGACGAATCTGTCATCTCTTTGACTTTAGTACCTTGGTCAAACTCACGCTTCTTCTCTTACCAGGTCTGAGTGCAGGTGAAACTGTCTCTCTTGTTGAGCTGCAGCCATATGAAACTCAAACACTAGAACGCCTGCGGTAAGCGTATAGGTTCGTAGAGTTTCAGTTACCGGCTTGGCTGTAGGAGTAGACATCACCTGAATTGACCTGAACTCCATGGTTGCACTCGTATCATCTTCGACGTAAGTGCCTTGAGCCATCTCAGCAACTCCAGTCGGCTGCACCAACACAAGCTCCAACTGTGACTCTCCAAGAACACGAATGTAACCCACCTCCTGGTGAAGAGGAGTGCTTCCATCTGTCTTTTTAGTTTTTTGTTCGATCCTTATAAATGGACGTCCATCTGAGACAAAACCTAAAGTCTCAAGGTACTCAAAAGGCTCTATCGTCGGGTAGTTACCGCTTCCCTTTCCGATAAAGACCCCTTGAAACAATTCAAATATCGACACAGACAACCTCCACTTGGCCAGCCACATACACCACTTACGTACAAGTACGAATCTAACTTATCTCAAAGACCCATCTCATCTAGGAACAGATCGTCCTTTTGCCAGTTCTTCGAAACCTTTACGAATAACTCTAGGTAGATGCCTTCTCCAAGACTCTGTCTAGCTGCAACTCCAACCTTTTTTAACACACTTCCACCCCTGCCAATTACTATAGGTTTCTGAGACTCTCGCTCAACCAAGATCTCAACCCGAATTCGTGGAAGCTCATACTCGACTACTCGACAGGTTATCGAGTGAGGAAGCTCCTCTTTAAGCTCCAAAAGCAGCTGCTCGCGCACGGTCTCAGAGATCATAAAGAGCTCATCTTGATCTGTAGACATCTCTTGTGGATAGTATAAAAACGGATCTACACATCTTTTTTTCAACGCGTCGAGTAGGTCCATGGCGCCGTAACCGGTTTTGGAGGAGACAGGAAAGTACTCCTCTTTTTCAAAGGCACTAAGTTGAGCCAGCTGTCGAGCGATCTGCGCCTTTGAAGCGATGTCGCACTTATTCAAAGCCACAACTGCAGTCCTAGGTGTCATCTCCAAAACTCTGGTGTCTCCGGGACCGATTGACTTTGTCGCATCGACAACGACCAAGTGAATGTCTACGTCTTCTAAAGCGCCTTCGGCTTGAATATTGAGCCTCCGGCCCAACTCAGTTTTTGGTCTATGAATCCCCGGCGTGTCGACAAAGACGATCTGGGTCTCTTGATCCGTTCTAATGCCTCTGACCTGACGTCTTGTCGTATTTGCGGACGAAGCGACAATCGAAACCTTATGCCCACATAGATGATTCACTAGAGATGACTTTCCAACGTTGGGCCTACCTAACACAGCAACGAAACCTGAGTATTGCGTCATCACGATTCAAAAGTCTCTTCAGCCCGCGCCACGTGGACCTTTTCAACCCTACGCGAGGTTACTTGGTCGGCTCGAAATAGAAAGCCAGAGGTCTCTACCTCTTCTCCACTAATGGGAAGGTGGCCGAGTAGACCGAGAAGCATTCCTCCGACCGTATCCCAATCCCCTTCGGGAAGATCGACGTCTAACAGTTCGCCTAAGTCATCCACAGACATGGATCCGGAGACCTCCCACTCCCCGGGAACAATCTCTAGAACCTCTTGAACCTCGCTATCATACTCATCTGTAATATCACCAACCAACTCTTCTAAAAGGTCTTCAAGTGTAACCAGGCCGACTGTGGAACCGTATTCATCGATGATTATTGCCATGTGGTACTTGCCACTTTGCATATCTCGTAAGAGTTCCGCTACAGGTTTGGTCTCAGGGACAAAGTGAGCCGGACGCACTAGCGCTTCCATCGTCATCTCCCGCTCTCCGTCTCTTTCAGCCCTCAAAAGATCTTTTGCAAAGATGATCCCAATTACGTTATCAAGCGATCCTGAATATACAGGGACTCTGGATATTCCTGCCTCTAAGATGAGATCTACAACCTCCAAGACGGTCTGTGAAACTGCCGCTGAGACCACGTCCGGCCTTGGAACCATAACCTCTCTAGCTACCGTGTCACCGAAGTTAATCACCGAGTGAATGAGTTCACGCTCCTCATCTTCGATTACCTCACCTTCAAGAGCCGCGTCCGCCATAGCCAGAAGCTCTTCTTCACTGACCGCTCCATATGGATCAAACTCGCCCGGTATGATAAGTTTGGCTAAACCAATTACCATTGAGGACACTACCGCAACGGGAGGGAACCGCACCAAGAAAGCCACGGTTTTGGCACTTCGTATCGCAGCCTTATCTGGGTTTCGTACTGAGATATTTTTTGGAAGAGCTTCACCAAGAATGAAGATAACCACCACTTCAAAGACCGTGGCGACCAAGACTCCAAGACCGCCAAACCGAGCCGCTGCTACGACACCTACCATTGTAGCAGCCACCAACTGGCAGATTAGAGTAAGAAGAAGTATCGGGTTTAAGAACTTCGTCGGATCCGCCATCAGAGAAAGGAGTCTCTCCGATCCGTGGACACCCTTTTCTTGAAGAGCAAGGGCTCTAATCTTAGACATCCGTACTAGTGCCGTCTCTGCGTAAGCCAAAAAAGCTGCAAACCCGACTAACGCTATGGCAACAAGCATCATCACGGTATCAGAAAGCGACCAGCCTCCACGTGGTCTTAAGATCGGAAACAGAGTAACTGTGAAAAGATGTAAATGGGGTTCCATATTTAAGCGTCAAGTGGCAGTTTCGCTACCACTAATCGTGCAACTCTCTATCAAAATAGTACGTCTTCAAATAACTGTCTTCCTTGCCCTCCATTATCTCCGCCTCCGCTTCTTCTTCGTGATCCAAACCTCGAAGATGTAGTATGCCGTGCACTAAGAGTAGGGCAATCTCATCATCAAGCGTACCGCGATGACCTCTATCTCCAATATGTTCCACACGGTTACGATCAGCGACACTAACACAGATCACCACATCACCTAGAAGAACCCGAGGTTGATCGACCAGCGGTGAAGTAAAGTCGGGCCCACTCGATCCGTTGTCTGGCATTCGGCCCGAATCCGCCTCGTCTTCAGCTATTGGAAAGGATAAAACGTCCGTGGGGCCAACCTTACCCATAAACCTTCGATTCAGCTCAGAGATAACCGACTCTTCGACGAACATAACGGCGAGCTCTGCGTGAGGGACCACCCGTTCCGCTTCCAACACACCTAGCGCAAGCTTTTGCCACTTAACGACGTCTATCTCATAGGTCCCTTGTTCGTCAGAGACAAAGACCTCTGGCAACAACTTCACTCCCTGTCGTCCTCTCCACCTTTATGCTCAGCTCGATCATACGCGTTTACGATTCGAGAGACAATCGGGTGTCGGACTACGTCTCTTGATCCGAGGTGCACAAAGACAAGATCATCTACGTTGGACAGAGTCTCTTCTATGCCTACTAAACCTGAACGCCCATTTGGGACGTCAATTTGAGTGGTGTCGCCAGTAACAACGACCTTGGAACCAAAACCAATACGAGTCAAGAACATCTTCATCTGCTCTGGCGTGGTATTTTGTGCCTCATCCAAGATGATAAAGCTTGAGTTAAGCGTCCGGCCACGCATAAACGCCAACGGCGCAACCTCGATCGTCCCACGTTCTAGCAGTCTTTGGGTGACCTCTGGCTCAATGATATCGTAAAGGGCATCGTATAGCGGACGAAGATACGGATCAACCTTGGCCATAAGATCTCCTGGCAAAAACCCAAGACGTTCGCCTGCTTCGACCGCAGGTCGTGTAAGGATGATACGATTCACAACTTTTTGTTGCAACGCTTGCACAGCAAGCGCTACCGCTAGGTACGACTTTCCGGTCCCCGCTGGACCTATTCCAAAGGTCACTACATTTTTTGCAATCGCTTCAACGTAACGCCGCTGACCGGCGGTCTTGGGTTTTACCGCTTTCCCCTTGGCAGAACGGATCAGCTCCAAGTTCACGATATCAGACGGAATCTCGTTCGCCTTTATCATGTCGATCGTTCTGGCTAGGTTGTACTTCTCTATATGTTCTCCGCCTTCTACCAACATAATCAACTCTTCAAAGAGCTTCGCCACTGATGCAGCTTCCGCCCCTACTATCGCTATCTCATTTCCCCGAGCAGTAATTGCCACCTCTGGGAATGCGCTTTCCACCGCACGTAAGTGCTCATCGTTCATCCCCAAGATACCTAGCATCGTCTGATTTCTAGGTATAACGAGATTTACCCTATCGGCCAAATGACACCGTTCTTTTCACCTCGGACTCGGCGACTGTAGACTTTCAACTCTTCTCAGTTTCTCCTTTAGTCTTCTACGATACATGACATTGAGGCTAGAACTTCTACCCAGAATCGTACTAAAGAAATTTAGTTCATGTCATTAATGTCGAACAAACTAAAGTGAAAAATGAGGGTGACGATAAAGAAACTACATCCCAGGTGGAGATGGAGAGGCTAAACACCGAACTCGAAAGTCATCACCGCCTCTTTGAACAAGTTAATGCTGCAAAAGAGAGAAATCTAGCTCTCGATACGCTGACCTTCGATCAACTAATCTCGGATCTCTGCCGAGTAGGGCAAGCGGTTAGGGTTACAGATCACCGATCCAACACCACCGCTGGTCACATCTCCATATCAGGCAAGGACTTCATAAAATACACAACTTTAGATGGTCTGGAGTCGATCCTTCCGAAGGTCGCTCTTTTGGCCATCTCGCCTATCTTAAAAGACCAGTCAAATAGTTTGCAACCATCGCCTGGCCTGCTGCGACCAAAGCTATCTATGGTAGCATTCTTGGACTCAAACGTCCGGCGAGACTCGATCTTAAAGATAGAGTCTCGGTACCAAAACACTACAGTTCAAGGTCGATTCTTGGGAAGTGGCGCTGATCTTGTACTGATATCTCATCCCAATACTAAAGAGCCGACCTTCATTCCGATACCACATATAGGATCCGTAAAACTCATGACCTTAGATTAGTTCGTCCTCTTGTATATCTATTGATTCACCTTGCTCATAGAGGTGTTTTAGTTGTCCTGGAGTGATACGAGCAGAATCAAGGTAGCTGTCTACGTCTGTCCTTTTAATTCGAATAACTCGTCCTATCTGATAGGCACCAATTCGTCCTTCATCTATAAGTCGATACAGAGTTCTCACCGTAACACCGAGCTCTTCGGCAGCCTCTTTCGTACTCATCCACTCTGACACCTACGACCACCTCGAAGAGATCACATTAAAGTCATAATTACTCTAGTCCCTACACACTACCTGACACTTGATTATCTTTCACACCATTCAATCTATATTCAGACCATTTTCTTTTCGCCACTTCGAAGTAGCTCCCACTCGTTTTTCGTTGACAGAAAGACACTTATCTGTTAGGATCGTGCAATAGCACGGATGCTACGGAGGATCAAGGATTGATTACAAAGGACCTAATTCGGGTAAAAAGATTTAATAAAGGGCGCAGTAGCGGGACTCAAGGGTCCGTCTCCAATAGCGTTGAAAAAGAACAAAGTCTCGCGGCAAAGTATGCGTTACCTACCCTGCTTCTTGTCGTTGGAGTTGCACTCCTAGGGATCGTAGCGACTTCACCTACGAGCAAACCGACACAACGAGTCGCAGTAGCTACGACCAACATTCCAGCTGGCGCTATCGTTACACCACGTGAGGTAGAGATCGAGACGGTAACGACCTCGCTGCCGCTTGAGGGCACTTACAACTCCAAAGTAGGAATCACGGGAAAGAGGCTCCTGGTTCCGATAGCAAAAGATGAGTTTGTACAGCAAAACATGGTCGCTCCCTCGGGATCAAACGTAAAACACGCCCGCTTGGTCGTTGTACAAGTGCCATCCGATGTTGTAAGTGCAGAGAGTGTCGTCTCTGGAGAGTTAGTGGATATAACCGGAACCTTTGACACCTCCGGATCGCCAGTCACCATGGTATTAGCCAGTAAAGTCTTGGTGAAAGGCGTCTACACACCTCCAACCTCGATCGGCTCGTCTCCCAACACCGACATAGTTCTTGCCCTTTACAACACTGAAGAGGCTCTCGCCATAATACAAGGTGAGAACTCTGGGAAGATTGGAGTCATGGAGTCAACCGGTGCTAAAGCCATAGCGCCAGGAACGTCATATCCGCCTTTCGTTCCGCCCACACAGACAGGGGCCTCGCCAGCCCAAAACCTTCCGGGTTAAGTTAGTCATGCAAGACAAACTCTCCCTCGATGGATCCCGCCTCATATGCTTCTCAGAGACCGATGCCGATTGGGTCTTCGAAGTATTCAAACGGGCGATTCCACTTGCACAACTTGTCGAGGTGTTGTGGGTCACATCCGAAGATGAACTTCTATCCCTGCCCAAGACGCACCAGCGAAGTTACGTCATATCCGCCTATGATCGAGCCATACTCAACAGCCCCTCACTTGTCGAGGTCACGAAAGAAACGGTGCTGATCGAGTATCTCGTCACTTTGACCAAGGAGTTAGGCAACGAGATCTGGATGGCCGAGTTCTCTCATTCTTCTATCACTTCGGAGGCGAACAGCAAAAACAACCCCGTGTTGACGTTCACCGATAACGAGTGGTCCGATCCTTTTGGTTCCCACTTTAACGATCAGTCTTCGGCGCAAAACGAATATCCCCCCCAAGAGCACTTAGATAGTGTCGATGCCACGCCTCCGCTACAAGCGAAAGACTGCTCTGGCGTAATCATCGCTGTACTCGGACCGCGCGGTTCCGGCGTGACCACAGTATCAACGACGCTAGCTAGTCAACTCGCTAAGGTGGCACAGACCGTGCTCGTAGAGCTAACGATCGACACCGATCTTGGATTCTTACACGACGTCGACGATCACACACCTTCACTATCGGAGTTCTTCGCCCAGAACAATCAGATGCCATTCTCGAACCGCAGAAAAGGCACAATAAGTGACTTCGTGTGCACTCCAAAGGGTGCCGGCTACGACCTGGTGTGCGGTATCTGGGCCGAGGAACATGTCGGACTTATAGATGGCTCATCCCTTCAAGACCTCCTATCTCAGTTACAAGCCTCTTACCGTTACGTCGTATGTGATATCCATCCCCACCTTGATAACGCTCACTCGTTTCGCAAAGACGGTTCAACACTCGTTACAGATGCTGTTCTTCGATCTGCCAGTCATCTATGCCTTGTAACTCAAAACGGTTCAAAGTGGTTGTACGCCTTAGCAAAAATCATTAAAAAGATCACGCACTTAGAAGAACTGCCTAGATCGTGGTCAGTAACGATAAACCAATCAGCCGAATCTAAGGCGAAGTCGTCCAGAGCGGCGAAGGAGGTTACTCAGATCATCCAATTGTCCATCGTAGGTTCCAAGTACGAAGATGTAGAGATCTCGCTACATCGGCTAGCTAAGAGAGTTGTTGAGACCATTCCTCCGGAGCCTTCGCCTGAGTTGAGTTCTTTAGCTACGAAGATTAGGAACCTTCCTGCGAAAACGTTAAACCTAAAGGTAGACACGGATCACTATATCAATATCGCTGAGATATACTGAACCCCCAAAGTTTTATGGCTACAGAAGGTAAGCAGCGCCTTGTTGAGAGATCTCGTCGTGTGCGAGGAGATACGAGACCGCGGCTTGGGTGGTAGCTGTAGCCGCCCATAAGATCGGTTCTCTTAACTCTCCGTAGATAGCGCTAACTATCTCACTCAGCTCAAGGGGCCGTTCCGCCAGAGATACTGTCTCAAGTATCTGCGCTATGCGGGCTTTACGATGAGAGATGTAGTAGTCCACTACCTTTTGGCCAATGTCCTTACCCATCGCTGGTCCGTGTCCTGGCTGTATCGAACGATAGTCAACTTTAGCAAGTTTCCCTAACGACTCAAGATAGCTATCTAAGTCGCCGTCAGGATAGGCAACGACCGTAGTTCCACGACCCAAGATATGATCTCCACTGATTAGATCTCCGCTTTGATCAAGAAAACACACGTGATCCGAGCTATGTCCGGGCGTAAAAATTACCTCTAGAGAGACCTCATTTGTCAGGGATCTTCCCTCATCGACCGACTCGTAACCCATGTAAGATACGTTCGGATGCGCATATGCTTTTACCTTCCATCTTCGCACTAGCTCCATGACAGCCTCTGAGTGATCTATGTGGGTATGAGTGACGAACACTCCTTTGATCGTCGAACTCTTCTCGGCTACCACCGACTCGACTGCATCTATATGTGACTTCATTGGCGGTCCAGGATCTATAACTACAGCAGACGAGTAGTCCTTCGAAAATATAACGTAGGTATTGGTTCCATCTAGCGTCATCGGTGAAGGATTAGGAGCAAGCACCCTGACTGCAGCTTCGCTCACAGTTTCGACTTTGGGTATCGACGACGGAAGATCTAAACCCCGAGGATCTTCCAACTTGGCAAAAATAGAATCACTGCTCACTTAGATCAAGTTATTCGCTTTATAAAGCCAATGAGCCCAAACAGATCAGTAACGTCACTACCTTTGTACTCTTGGCCCTTGACATCTCCTTGTATAACTGAGATAATAGCTAAAAGCATAAGCCAAGGATGGCCTATATCGAAAGGATTCGAGTGCTAACGACCACATCAAAAATCCAACTTGAACGCGTTGCTAAAGATCGACCGACGGCCTCTCAAGTTCTTGCGATAGCTAAGGAGATCGAAGACAAACTTCTCTCCGAGGTAGAAGAGCTCGGACTTGATATAAGAGTAACTCAAGACGCTCAGGAGCTCTTTAATGTACTTGCAACTTTGATAGAGAAGTCCGCAAGTACATCATCCCTAGAGCTAACGGAGGAACTGAAGACACACATCTCGTACTATATACGCGCAAATTTGATAGGGGCCGGACCGCTCGAGTTTCTGCTCAAAGATTCAACCGTCTGGGAGGTCGAAATAGTCGCGCCCCAACGGGTTTTCGTGCGTAGGCGAGACGGATCTAGAGCACGTGTTTACCTTAGCTTTTACGACGACAACCACGTGGAACGAATTGTTGGGAGACTGTTAGACAGTTCAATGAGTTCCCAAAAAAAGCTCGACCCTGCATTGGGAGTGCAAGATGCCCAGTTGCCAGACGGATCAAGAGTCCATGTTGTACACCCAGAGTTAGTTGCTCAAAATCATATGTTGGTCAACATCAGAAAGTTTCAGACGAGTAAGGGAGTTACTTTAGGAGATCTAGAAAACCAAGGATTCGTTAGTAACGACTGTCGCGACTTCCTTACACATGCGATTGCAAATGGTGCCTCGGTTGTAATAAGCGGAGCTCCAGGGAGCGGGAAAACGACTTTGCTAAAAGCGATTCTAAATAGCCTTCCAGGATCATCTCGCATAGTATCAGCAGAGGAGGTCTTGGAGCTGGACTGTGCCGTGTCCAACTTCGCACAGATGCAGACCAGGCCGAGACGAGCAGACAGAGCTGAGGTAGATCTTCGAACTCTCTCGAACGCCTTTTTGCGCATGACACCTGACGTAGTCGTCATCGGAGAGGTCAGAGACCGAGAGACTCTTCCTTTTCTACTCACCTTATCGACGGGTCTTCAAGGGTTTACCACGCTACATGCTCGCTCCGCTAGACACGCTCTCGAAAGACTCCGACTTCTCTCCCAGCTGTCAGAACGACCTATCACGGCTACCACCGCTTGCCAACTCGTCGGGGATTCATTGGATCTCGTAGTACATTGTCAACGTGATAAGGACTCGGTCGGCGTCACCGAGGTCATCGCAGTCGAGGACCCTCAAGCAGTAAGAGACAGCTGGATTTTCAGCTCAACGCAGCTGTTTTTTCGGTCATCACTTAGAACACCTCTTGAAGCCACTTCCGCGACCAAGACTCGCCTAGATCTTCGAGTTGAGAGTCGGTCTTGATATGATAAAACTGTTCTATCTATTAGTCGCTTCGTCAGCAACCTGCTACGGTATCTTGTCACTTACGTCTCGATCAAAAGTTATACGCGTATCGAGAAGTCCCGTTCGCGTTAGAGATAGCATCTCGGTTAATAAGAGCTCCTTTCGGTTTCTCGACAAAGCTGATCTTGATGCACTAAAGGGTCTTATACATGCTCCGAAGTTCTACGCGGTCGTTGTCATCGAAGCCGTGACGTCCGTACTTCTACCTCCTCTAGTTGCGTTCTCACTCGTAACATCGGGGCTTATTCTCTTATGGTCATGGTTGAAAGAGCAAGAGATCGGAGTTTCAGAGACACTTCAAGACCTCTGGCCAACGATTCTGCAGGAGATGTCCATACGAGTCGCATCAACAGGTAGTTCAATAGCGAGAACCTTCTTCGACTCCACTCGTAGTCTAGATACACACTTACAGCACCTATTTGATCAAGCAGAAGCCATCTGGACTCTAACTAGCGACCTAGAGACGGCGCTTCGATACCTAGAACGCGAACTTTCTGACTCAAACTCACAAAACGTACTACGGTCGATACTGTTATGCGAGCGTAGCGGCACCCACCACGCGCATGAGCGCCTCGGACAGCTACACCTCGAGCAACAACGACAATACGATTCAACCAAGGATTTAAAGACGCGACTCGCCTCCGTAGCGGTAGCTAGGTACTTCGTCGTAGTGGTACCTCTAGTTATGTTCGGACTTGGGGCTTTCCTAAGCGGAAGTCTCAATCTCTTTACAAGTTCCCTCTCTCAACTAATTTTCGGTGTGTCTCTGCTTGTACTGGTTATTTGTTGGGTGTGGACAACTCGGTTAATGGTTCCTCCTCAAGTTGGTTATCGAGTACGTCCTTCTCTTTCGAAAGGGCAACGAGTCGCGGTCGAGGTAGCACTCCAGGCAGAGAGGCGCAGGTCACGATGACCCGAACTATAGTCATAGTCTTTGCAACGCTCACCCTCTTTTTCGGACTCGGCCAAGTGACAAACACCTTCATCGAAGATCGGCGGAGCCGGTCCAAAACAGTTCGGTCCATCATGAGACATCTTGGAGAGAGAGGTCATGATCGAAGGCAACGTAACGAAACCACCAGAGTCACTCGGCAGAAAACGGCCAAAGCCGTTCGACTCCAAAGAGATTCTTTATCGCAACCTTGGCTCACGATCGACATACGTTCACATCTACGTGCTGTAACTTTTGTATATTGTTTGCTTCTCCTTACCCTCCAGAGTTTCACCAAGCCAATTCTTCCAACAGTCCTTATCTTCGTTGCGATGGTCATCGTGGAGTTGATGCTTCGGTATAAGAGTTTCACAACTTTGAAAAGAAGGATAAGATACGACCAGAGAGAGTTTTTCGAACAACTTTCACAGACGTTAGACGAGGGTCGAAGCTTCGACATGGCCTTCGTAACCGCTAGTGAACAGGTGGGGGGTTCATGGCTTGAGGTCTTTGCCAGCGCAATAAAAGAGATCGCAAATGGATCTGAGCTGGGAGCCGCGGTTGTTCCAACAGCCACAATCTTTGAACTATCACGGCTCAAACTACTCATGGAGATGACCAGAGACGTCCGCCTTACATCTGAGATTCCTCAGATCGTCAGGTCCATATCAACAGCTATAAAAGATGAGATACACAGAGAACACCTCACCACTATTGAGAAACGAACACAGCTTGTATGGATTCCAGTATCCATAGCTGTCCTAATACCTGGATCGCTTCTTCTGTTAATACCTCTATTCAACTCACTAAAACTTCTTGCTAATCTTTAGACACGCAGCCAAATATTTGCTAGAATAAGGTATCCACGGATGGAGGTAAATATGACAAAATGGAGTTTGTCTCAGGTTGCATCAA
>JAJYHJ010000012.1 GCA_021784785.1 Actinomycetes bacterium
AACGCCTTTGGCTCTAAGTGCTCGAATGATATCTTGATTTGCCTCAAAAACTTGAACTCCGGCAAAGTCCCGTACCTGTCCTTCGAAGCGTCCTCTGCCATCTACGGGACAGACGACCGAGATACCTGCGGCTTCGCAAACCGCTTGATCTTCTTCTCCGAATCCTGGTGCAATCTGCACTATCCCGGTGCCTTCTTCGGTCGTGACGAACTCTCCCTTGATAACACGAAAGGCATTTTTATGTCCCTTGAAGTAGTCGAATATAGGCTCAAAGCTTCGACCAAGTAAGCTATCGCCAGTAAGTTCCCCTAGGATCTCTAGCTCTCCTAGCCTCTCTTCATATGCGGGAAGTCTGTCTTTGGCAAGTACGAAAATCTTTTCGTCGCTTTTTCGCCTAACTCCTACGTAGGTTATCGTGGGACCCACAGCGACTGCGAGATTGGAAGGCAGAGTCCATGGCGTCGTCGTCCAAGCCATAAGATTGATTGGCCCTTCGTACCAGTCTTTGGGCCGTTCGCTCGCCGGTGCCAACTCAAACGTGACCGTTACCGCGGGATCCGTTCGGGGTCGATAGGAGTCGTCTTGCCGGGTCTCGAAGTTTGAAAGTGGGGTTTCGCACTCCCAACAATAAGGAAGTACTCGATACCCCTCATATATGAGCCCCTTATCGTAAAGAGTCTTAAATGCCCATATGACCGACTCCATGAACGTGATGTCCATTGTTTTATAGTCGTTTACAAAGTCGACCCACCGAGCTTGCCTGTTGACGTACTTGTGCCACTCATCTGCTGTTCTGTTCACCAAGTTAGAGCAGTAGTCGTTAAAGATCGAGATGCCTAAAGTTTCAATTCCGATTCGCCCGTCTGTGACTCCAAGTTCTTTTTCCGCTGTCATCTCAGCTGGAAGTCCGTGACAGTCCCAGCCAAAGCGCCTTTCAACCCGATACCCTCTCATGGTCTTATATCGGGGTATAGCGTCTTTTACAAAACCGGTAAGTAGATGCCCGTAATGGGGAAGTCCGTTCGCGAAAGGAGGGCCGTCGTAAAAGACGAACTCTTTTTTGCCTCTTTTACGAAGCTCGATGGAGGCCCTGAAGGTATCGTCGTTTTCCCAGAACTCTAGAACTTGGTTTTCAATCTCAGGCAACTTAGCCAAAGACGACTCTTTAGGATAGGCCTTAGATCTGGAATTAGTTTTCTTAGGAGACATACTATTTAAACATAGCGCCTGGCTTCCCTCAATAGGTGGTTTGCACAATGCAGAGAGAGATCTGAGAGTCAGCGGAGAATTATTTGTTCGGTGCACGTAGTTGAACCGGTAGTTGCTACTCTGTAGCGATTATGTGTGTACCTAATGGCAGGTCCTTCGGTCTGGAGTGTATAGCTGTCAGAACGTCGAAGGTGTCTTTAGGCCTGACAAATAGGGTGGGCTTAGTGATTAGCCGAAGTGGACATGGAGATGCTGAGGTCGATAGATGACACAATACATTCAAGATGAAAGCGCCCAAGCGCGAGTTGAAGAGTATTTAAACCTTCCCGATGAGGATCTTGAAAAGCTTTCTGACTCTGAGTTTCTCGAAGGACAAACAGAGCTGCTTAATCTCGAACGAGCGACCTACCTTGCTCAAGCATCTGCACTCAAGGCGGAAGCTGACACTATTGCGCAGGAATCTGAGCCGGGTGATACTCAGTTTGATGAAGAGTCGGGCGAAGGTGGTACTGCAACTATCGATCGCGAGAGGGATTTAGCTCTAGCAGCTCAGGCACGGGCTGCGGTAGAGGAGATCGACGGTGCTATTCGAAAAATCAATCACAAAACCTACGGTGTATGCGAGGTGTGTCATAATCCGATTCCACGGGCAAGGCTGAGAGCGCTTCCCTACGCTCGCCTCTGTGTGAAGTGCAAAGAGGGTGGACTTTCGAAAAGATAAAGAATAGCGTTATGTTACGATCTGACCTAAAAGAGCGAGCCGTAACGTTCCTTGCTATCTATGTTGCAGCCTGTGTAGTCGCAATCGATCAGGTTACTAAGTCAATTGCCGTGGCTGAGTTGCAAAATGGGCCGGTCCATATTTTGGGTCCGTTTTACTTTCGACTTGAGTACAACAGTGGCTTTGCTTTCTCACTAGCTACCGGATATGGAAGTATCATTGGAGTCGTTGCAGTCGTAGTCGCTGCAGCTCTACTGGTCTATTCATTCAAGGTACGGTACCTGCTTCTAAAGGTTGCTCTCGGGCTAGTTGCAGGAGGAGCTCTTGGTAATGTAAGCGATCGTATTTTCCGAGGACACGGAGGTGCGGTAGTGGATTTTATTTATAGTGGATTTTGGCCAACCTTCAACCTTGCGGACTCTTCAATCGTGGTCGGAGCGATTTTGATTGCTTTAATATCTTTGCGATCTGAAAATATGACGAGACGTAAGGAGTTGGGAGGGTGAGCCGTGGAGAGGTTTGTAGTACCTGATTCCCTCGGGGGCGAGAGGATAGATCGAGCGTTGGCACTACTCTTCGATATATCTCGGACAGATGCCTTGGCGATGATCTCGGGCGGCAAAGTGTATGTGCAAGGCAGGAACTCGATAGCAAAGTCACTTAGACTCTCCACTGGAGACTTAATAGAGGTCAGCGAATCCCTCATCAGCTCTCGCTTTGAACTTGAACCCAGACCTGACCTAGATGTCGACGTCTTGTACTTTGACTCAGATCTTGTAGTTGTCAATAAGTCTGCAACTCAAGTCGTCCATCCCGGGTCGGGACGCGAACGGGATACTGTTGTAGCGGCTTTGCTTGCCAAGTTTCCGCAGTTGTCGGAGATTAACTGCGATCCTCTACGTCCTGGGGTTGTTCATCGACTTGATAAAGGTACCTCAGGCGTCATGGTCTTTGCTTTAAGTCAGCGCTCCTTTGACACATTGAGTCAGGGCATTCGTAGCCATGCTTTCTTGCGACGATATATCGCTCTCGTCGAAGGACACCTTGAGTCTCGCTTGGGTCTGATTGATGCACCGATAGGCCGATCCACTAGAAATTCCAAGAAGATGGAGGTCTCTAGTAATGGGAAGGAGGCGAGAACTCGATTTGAAGTTGTAGAGAGCTTCGACCGTCCTCGACCCGCTACTTTGATCTATGTGACGTTGGAGACCGGTCGCACCCATCAGATAAGAGTTCACCTAGCTGGACTTGGGCATAGCGTTGTCGGTGATGAAGTATATGGCAAAGGGGATGAGCTTTTAAACAGGCCGTTTCTTCACTCGGAGACGTTGGCGTTCGAGCACCCTGTTACTAAAGAACCTATGACGTTTTCTGCGCCTCTCCCTAGTGACCTAAGGGAGCGATTAGCTAATTTTGAAGGCGCCTGATGGCTCTTTGCGCTTGATTCATACATTAAACTCTACAAGTGGGCTCGTGCTGTAGTAGGTACTATAACGAGTCGCGTTTGGGAACTAGATTAGATAGTTCGTAGATATGGCAGATTCGGCGTGGTTATAAGACGCTGCGGAGAAAAATCTACAACTGATCCGATAAACTCTTGTCTTGTAGGTACAACGAGACAAGAGTGACGTTACCGAGCAACAAGTTTACGAGAGTAAGCCAATGGAGATCTGATCCTGAGTTATGGTAGGGCCTGTAGCAGCGAAACTTCCGGTGTGAGGAGGAAGGGTGCCTGCCCCAAGGCCGAGTGAATGCGCTGTACGTTCCGCAGTGCAAAGTGAACTCTGCCGCTTCGCTAAGGCTTTCGCGAAAGCCAAAGGTCGAGGTAGATCGTGTGTAGTGTGTTTCTGCCGTTGTGCATCGGAGACATCGAAACGACTTGATTTAGTCATGCCTTTTAAGGTATCGAAGAGAGTAGGTGCTGAATAAGGATTGCTCGCACTGGAATTTTTGTAACACCTGTTGGATATTGTGATGGCATGAACCCTGGAGTAGAGTCACATGGTAAACGTCATCCAAGAAATAGATTATTGGACTGGGCATACTGTCATAAGTTCACAAGCTGGTTCGTTTTAATTACAACTATCTTAAATCTCTTAGCGTTAGCAGCAAACTCCTTTCAAGCAGGCAGTAGCGTGTCGACTGGAAACACTTGACCAATCTGGCCCCACCACGATTGACTGAATTGGCCCCACTCTCAACACCACGGTTCATAGGCTTGAAGCATGAGAATTGTTTCAAGAAGTCAGAAAAGGATGTTGAAAGTGGAA
>JAJYHJ010000072.1 GCA_021784785.1 Actinomycetes bacterium
ACATACATTGGATGTAAGTGTCTTTGTGGGCTTGGCTCTGACCAAAGAGCCTCCACAGTTGTGATGCAGTTGAAAAAGAGGAAGTAGCGATCCACCACTACTACCGTGACTTTCACACAATGTTAGCAAAATCACTGGGGTCGCCTAATCAAAGTGGTCGCCGTTACTTTGCACAGCGAGTCTTGATGTTAACAACTATCTCCACCTGCAATGTTCATATCAAGTTACCAAAGCAATGTCATCGACTAGGGAAAGTGATCTGGCAGGTCGTTCTCATACAAGACAACGTCACGGTCTGACAGATTTTCTCGAACCCAAGCCACCGCCGCATCGCGCGTTCTAACTTCAACAATCTGCTTCAAAGTCGCGCCCGATCCCGCAGCTCCCTCTTTTGCACCTTTCCGAAGTGCCTCACGGTTGGTTCGTCCCACGATAATGAGGATAGAAGCCACCTCAGCAATAGCCCTTGCGAACTTTAAGTTCTCTATAAACTGCTTATGGCCTAGCTCAACCATTCCCGGGGTAACAACCACTCCTCGTTTGCCAACATCGACTCGTCGCTGAAGCGCAGTCAGCGCTCGTCTTGATCCAGCCGGATTCGAGTTGTAGGTATCGTCCAGGATCTCAATCCCACCGTCTCCTGCGACTACTGCGTTTAGTCGATTAGGCGGAGCCTTAATATCACTTAGCGACTCCGACAATGAACTCTCATCCACTCCGATAGCTAAAGCAGCCGCTACCGCACACGCGAGGTTTCCGGCGGATATATCACCTTCGTCGACCGCTCCAATACGTCTTTGTTCCACGTAGACCACCAGTTGACCCTCGTCGTTGCTCTTTACGCTCACATACGCCGAGAAGTCCTTCTCTGAGACTCTTAGAACCTTCTTGCCCTCAAGCTCAAGAGAGTTAGCCGCCAGTGCAAGTTTTGGATAGTCCACATTTATAACAACGGTTTTGGCTGGTACCGTAATCTCTGACTTCGCCTTTAGTATCTGATCCTCGGATCCAAAGCGTTCTAGGTGCACGGGGCCTAACGCACAGATCACAGAGACATCTGGAGGTATCCAAGAACACAGACTCGCAATCTCTCCATGTCCAAAGGTTCCCATTTCAGCTACTAGTAGCTCTATAGAGTCGTCTAGATGTTCGTTTATCGTACGAGCTAGACCAGCTCTATTATTAAACGAGGCTGGTGAAGCTAGAACCGCCATAGAGTTTCTTGCCAAAGTTGCGATGTAGTTCTTGGTAGTTGTCTTGCCGAACGACCCAGTGATGGCGATTACCTTTGGACGGTTACGCTTCAACTTCGCTTCAGCCTGGAAGACAAACTTCGATAGTCCTCTAGATTCAATAGGCCTAGTGAGCCACAGTGAAGCCTCAATGATAATAGGCATCATAAGAGCAGCCAACGATAGGTAAAGATACGGAAATGAGAGCGCCAAAGAGATAGCAAATCCAGCAGCGTAAACCACTAACACTGTTAGCATTAACCTCTTCATTCGAGAAGTCAATGCCAACTTCGAAGTTCTACCCCTTACAGAAAGACCAAGAGGGAACACCAGCATTAACACCGCTACTGCGCCTACTAACACAGCTCGACCAACTGGAGAGACTCCATCTCGAGCCTGTATGGCAGCGAGAAGATATGCAAATACAAAAGCTATGGCGTTTATTCTTGCCGTTCTATAAGACCACCACCTAAGAGCAAATCTGGTGGTATAGGAGAGTATGTAGTGCTCTCTTTGAGCGACTCGTAACCACTTAATAGCCGAAAACAAAGAGGCTATAGTTCCAACAGCTCCTGCCGCTACTAGCGCGGCCATATCTGTACTCAAGAGTTCGCTCCAAGGAGATTGTCAGTGTGCTTCAGGATAACTTCGGCGACACTACCTGGTGCCTGTAGTGGTAGATGATGGCTCACCTTTGGTACAAATACACAACTTGCTCTTGGAATAAGCCGTGCAGCAGCATTTGCCTGAGAGGTAGGGGTGACCTGATCTAACTCCCCGTACAGCAGCGTTGTCTCCACCTTTACCATCGGCAAGAGGTCTCCATAGTCCTCGTTTACTATCTTCACCAAGGTTTCTCGGAGAACTCCTGTAGAGTTCCGATAGTCTTCAGAACCATATCTTTGCCTTAGCTCCTCCATCTTATCTTCGCTTAGAAAGCCAAGGGCCCGCAGTTTTCTCGCTATCTTTATTGAAGTGGCCACCTTTGAGTTCGTTTTTTCCCTTATGAGGGGAGCTCCGATGAGGACAACGCCACCTAGGTTTGGAACCATCTGGTGTGCCGCCATCTGAAGTGCAATCCTGCCGCCTAGAGAGTGTCCGACTAAAACTACACTTTTTTCTTTTCCATATAACGTCTGAGCTTCGACAAGAAGATCAGCCATCTGCCTACCGTACTCATAGGTGGAAAGGGCGTACTTTGGTATCGGCGAACTCCCAAAACCTGGCAGATCGACGCCTACGACCTTCAGGTGGGGAAAGCTGTTACTTCGAGACAAAAGACCAAATACGTCTTCAAAGTCACTAGAGCTTCTACCCCAACCATGCATAAGCAACACTACTAGGTCTCCCTCACCTTCAACGTGGGCAAAGACCTTGCCGCCACAAAATCCTTTTAGCAAAGCGCCCTCTCCCTAGCAGTGGCCACCATGGACCCATACGGTTATAGCACTGAGAGATTCTACCTAGATATTTCGCAGTATCGCTTACTACCCATCGCCAGCACCTTTTCCATCGTCTATGCGAGAAGATGAAGAGGTAAATACATCGTCCTCGTCATCGAGGTAGGCCAAACACCATGAAGCGTGCCCTTCCTCGGAGTCCCCTCCGCATTCCTCACATCTAACCTTCGGTTCGATAAACGCTCGCTTGGCCTTTCTCGCCTCTTCAAACTTGCGGTGGCGTCCTTTTTTCACGAGCAGCTCCTCGAATTAATTAAACAACTACATAACATCTTAGAGCCTAGTCACAAAATGAAACTTCATGACTACGCTGGATCTACGCAAACTCAGATAACACCTTTAACCTGTTATACCATGTTGTAATTCCACGAATGAGCCCCTCAAGAAAGTCTTAGCTACTAACGTTTTTGTTATATGGAACAAGCTTTCGAACCACAAGAGATGCTAGACCGCTTCAAGTTACGTGCTGAGGCGGTGAAAGCTCGCCAGATACCGCCGGTAGAAGGCCAAGAAAGGCGAAGATTCGTTGAGCAAGCTCAGCTCGACTACTTTGACTTTTCAATTATCGCTGATGGACAAGCAGATTTAGCAGACGGTATTTTGACTATAACGATCGATCTTCGACCTAGCGAAGACCCGAAACAGTCTTCGAACCCATAGATCAGCCTTCCCTCTTTAGAGTGTCCATAGCGGCCGCAGTGGAGCCAGAACTATCAACTCACTTCATCACCTTTTAACTGTCAGATCACGTCGATGTGAAACCACGAAGGCGATGTCGTATTTCTGGTGCTTAGAGCACGGTACACTAGGTTCGCATCGATTATCAGCAGCCACAGCGCAATTGAGATAGCTATTTGGCACTTCGCATCAAACTCATTTGAAGGACGTAAGACTCTCTACGTGCTCGTTGGAAGCGGTCTCAACCATAAGTGACGGTTCAAATATCTGTAACTTCATCTGTTCATGTAAAAGCAGTCCTTTTGGAGCATTTGGCAAAAGGCACAGTCGCTTAGGACCCACACAGCCGGAAATATCACCAATACGAGAACATTTTCACTAACATATCTTTACACGAAGCAGCCAATTAATGCATAAAATAACTTCATCGAAAATATTACTTCACAACAGTTACTTGGATCCCACATAGAGGGTAGAAGCGCTAAGGCACTTTGGATAGATACAGATGATACCCTGCATCAATTAGTAGAGATACTACGAAATGATGACTCCTTAGCCATCGATACAGAGTTTCACAGAGAAAAGACTTACTACCCACGGTTAGCTTTGATTCAAGTCGCTAGAGCTTCAGGTGAAATAGCACTTATTGATCCATTTCGAGTAGATCTCAAGCTACTGTTCCCCCTCTTTGAAAGTAACGTCGAGTTTATCTTCCACGCATTTGACCAAGATTTAACGATCCTCGAGAGGGCCGTTGGAGTCGTTCCCCAGCGATTGTATGATACTCAGATAGCCGCCGCATTCTTGGGTACGGCGAGAAGATCGGA
>JAJYHJ010000069.1 GCA_021784785.1 Actinomycetes bacterium
CATTAGTTGTACCACAGGCATGACTTTGTGGAGAGCCGGATGCGGTGAGAGTCGCAAGTCCGGTTCGGAGGGCGGACCAGAGAAACCCACCAGCTGAAAGGCTGACAGGGCGCTCTGGTCCGACCCTACGCGGACGATTCGCTTGGCGAACCGTCCGCGCATCGATGGATAACGCCGCAAACGTTATCCACAACAGAGCGAGCTTCACCCACAAAACCCCCAAGTGGGTGCCGCTACCCATAGATAAACATTCTTCCATTGACCTTCTACCCGGCGAGGCCGGTTTTCTTTGGCGATTGATCCATACCGACTCGGCAGGCTTGGGTGGTTCGGATATCTTGTTCATGAAGCGTTCGGAGTGATCGCGATAGGCCCGACACAAGACGCTGGCACGAGCGTTGGTGATGATTCCGTCATAGCCGTTGTGGACATCGGCTGGGACCATCAATCTGATTCCGCTGTGACGGTGCTCGAAGTGGTACCAGTGAAAAAACTTCGAGAGAAACACTCGTGCCTCGGCAAGCAATGCGGTTCTTCCCGCTTCAACGCCGGTTGCATCGTCGTCGATGCTACTACGGTTGGTCATTGGCGTATTCAGTCTCCGACCGTCCGTAGCAGATCTCTCATCGTCCACCATGCGCAAGCGCTCGGCGAAGATGTATCGGGTCGTATCAACATCTAGCGCATGCGATCAATTGCACGCACTAAAGATCCAATGACAGACCTTTTGCTCAGCTACAACTCCTTGAATCTGTGAAACTGTTTCAAGAGAAGAACATCTGGGAGAAAGAGAAAAACCGGTCAACTGAAGTAAATACGAACAACGACCGTAGTCGCAAAAGATCTCAGAATCGTTATCAAATCTTATTGCATCCCGCTCACTTGTTAGTGAGACGCGTTGACATCGAACAGGGATCGCTATCGGTAGCTGCAGATCCGGCTTTACGAGTTCGCACTCTTGCCAGTTCATCTAGCAACTGACAAGTCCAAAGTACCGAGTAAGCACTATAGGCGAGGAACCCAAGTTCGGAAAGAGATCTGAGCAAGAGCTAAGAAATACCAAAGAGTACCGCAACTCTAGCCCGCTGCTACGTTCTTACGAGTAAGGTTATTCTAGAACTTTTACGAGATCGACGTATTTGGAGAGAAGTGAGTCCCAAGCTATCTGAGTTGCACACCTTGTTACCAACGTCGCAGCTCTTGGGTGAGGACGCTGAATTTATTGACCTAACGTTAGACTCTAGAGAAGTACGCTCGGGTTGGATGTTTTGTGCGACCAAAGGTTCAAAATACGACGGTCATAACTTCATCGAAGAAGCCATTCGAAACGGCGCAAGCGCTCTCATGGTGTCTCAAAAAGTAAATTCTTCACTGCCTCAGCTAATCGTTCCTTCGGTGCGTCTTGCACTTGGGAAAGTATCCGACTTCACCCATGCTCATCCTTCCCAAAAACTTAATCTAATCGGGGTCACGGGCACGAACGGAAAGACTACAACTTCATACCTCATCGAGTCTATTCTCAAAGCGAGTGGACACTCGACTGGACTTATTGGCACGATTGAAGCCAAGTATAAGGACTCAAGACATCCGTCGATCCACACAACCCCAGAAGCCCCAGATCTTCATAGATACTTAAAGGAGATGGTCGCAGAAGGCATTGACTCTGTAGTCATGGAGGTCTCATCCCACGGGATTGACCAGCATCGCGTAGACTCCGCTCACTTTAGCGTCGCTGTCTTCACCAACTTAACAGCAGAACACCTGGACTATCACGGGACGATTGAACAGTACTATTGGGCCAAGTCACAGCTATTCCTAAAGTCACGAAGCGATGTTGGTATCATCTGCATCGACGACCTATGGGGCGAACGGTTAGCACGTCAGATCGAGATTCCAAAGATAACCTTCGGATACCACCCCGATGCCGACGTACGCATAGTCGGGGTAAATGTTACACCTGAAGGAACCGATCTCAGGCTGAAAGGCATGGGGTACGATACCTCTTTACACGTGCAAATAGTTGGTGCCTGTAACGCCCAAAATGCAGCTGCTGCATACATCGCAGGTCGCACTCTAGGCGCGTCCGAGGACGAGGCAAAGGTAGGAATCGAGAATTGCACCGGAGTCTCCGGCAGATTCCAGCAGGTCAAACTCGGACAGGACTTCCTTGTTGTCGTAGACTACGCCCACACTCCTGACTCTATCAGGGCCCTTATACAAACAGTCCGAGATATCATTGGAACTGATGGAAAGGTGACCTTGGTAGCAGGAGCCAGAGGAAGGCGAGATCGGATAAAAAGACCTGAACTCGGAAGGGCAGCCGCCACAGCTGACTTAGCCATCTTAACTACAGATAATCCTGGAGACGAAGACCCGTCAAACATTGTTGAACAACTCGTCGCTGGAACCTTCGACATTCCCCAGAAGCATATTCAAATTGAGCTAGATAGATCTCTAGCAATAAAACGAGCAATAGATGGATCTGAGAGGGGCGACGCTGTGCTGATCGTCGGAAGAGGACACGAAAGTTACTTCCGAGTGGGTGCCAATCAGATACACCTAGACGACCGACAAGAGGCAGAAAGGGCGATAAGAGCAAAGCTGAATCTCACGAGCAAAAGCGCGGTCATCGCAGAGAGTTCTTAGCACAAAGCAAGAGGAGTCCCAAGCACCATGGTTTCAAATGATCAGATAGCGGTAGTCATTACCTCTTACAATTGCGAGTCGACCATTGGTCCAGCCATAACTTCAGCGCTGTCTCAAACGCAACGACCAAGCCAGATTATCGTAGTAGACGATGGATCTACCGATGGTACCGTATCTGAGATCTTACACTTCAGTGACGAAGTCAAACTTGTCCAACAACCTAATGGAGGACCGTCTTCTGCCCGCAATAGGGGTATGAGCGAGACACAAGCTGAATGGATCGCATTCTTAGACGGTGACGACTTGTGGCACAAAGACAAGCTCGCACGCCAAATTCAAACTATCAACTCTTACCCAGAGTTGGACTTGCTTGCGACGTCTTGGAGTCGGAGCGATCCAGCGCCTAACTTTTTTACAATGAACTTGTCTCGTATCTCATACGTATCTTTACTGGTAATGAACCGCTTTCAAACCTCCACAGTGCTCGTGAAGAAAGCAGCGTTACAACGTTGTGGTGGCTTCGACTCTGCACTCGACTCCGTAGAAGACTGGGGAGCTTGGTTACATCTCTCCCGCGAGCACCAGATTGCAATCTTGGAAGAGCCCCTTGTCCTTTACCGCGACACTCCCACGGGAGTGTCCAAAGACCTATGCACGTTCTTTGACAAGATGCTTCTTCTGCTTGAGCAAGAACAAGACGCTGGGTTGGTCAACGAAAATCTCTTCAAAACTATCGCAGCTTGGCACTACCTTCGCCTCGCTACGGCAATGACCCTTGAAAATCACTATCAAGACACCTTGAAGGTTTTATTCAAACTTCTAAACTCTCCGTACAAACCCGCCACGGCATCAGCGTTACGCCAATATCTCTTCCCTTTCTTACTCAGTCGAGTTCAACGCCGAAGGCAGCTCGCCGCCCAATAGCGGGTAAACATACCCTATTTCCCCTGGTCCAAAGGTTATTTTTCTTTGGAGAACTCTCGCACATAGCGATAGAAAAAGTAAAGACCGACTGCAGCTACTACTGCAGCAAACACAATCACTCCGGTTGTTCCAGCGGTCTTTTGAACCTCAGCAAAGGAGGTCCCAGCTGTATACCCAAGGTAGGAATATAGCACAGCCCAACCCACTCCCCCAACGATATTTGCAATCAAGAACTTTATATATGGCATATCGGACATTCCAGCCACACCTGGAACCAGCACCCTCAGTATGGTTGTAAATCTACCGACTACTACCCCAAGTACCCCTCTCTTGGCGATAAACTCCGTAACTTGATGGACGCGTTTGGGTTTTATAAAACGCCCAGAGGCTCTTGCTAAGATACGATGTCCAAACTTCGAACCTACAAAGTAACCCACGCTATCACCAATAACAGCAGCTAATGAAGCAACGACCATCACAAGCCAAAGAGGAAGCTTGTGCTCATAGGCAAGTACTCCGCCAAGAATGACTGAGGTCTCCCCGGGGAAAATAAACCCAAGGAAGATAGACGCCTCAAGGGCAGGAAACAAGAATACCATTAACAAGGCCAAAGGGGGCGATAGATTTAAGATGAACTTTGTCAAAAAGGACATTACTATAACATAGAGGAGATTGAGGGCGAATCAATGCTAACTTCAGGAGGATCATATGATTTTTGGAGAACTATTTAGCCCTACTGATCTCGCAGTTGTCGTAATTGTTGTCCTGCTACTCTTTGGTGGCAAGAAGCTTCCCCAACTGGGTAGGTCGTTCGGAACAGCTTCATCGGAGTTCAAGAAGGGGCTCGAGGAGACTCAAAAGAACGATCACAAAAGCAGTGACTTAAAAAATGAGACCAACCAGAGCCCTAAAGAACCCTAAACACCGGACTTTGCTACCTTATCTTACAAGTAGAAGAACTTGATGTGGAAGGACATTTGTCCTTATCGTATTTACTTTTTTTCTTACCTACAAATAAACTCAATTAGTTCCTAAAGTCGCAGCCTCCCTATGTAATACAGCAGTTACACTAAGGCAGCGATTGGATCGCCTAATAGTAGTATCGTTAGAACATTTAAGTATAAAAGCCCGTCCAAGCTTCAACAATTCAGGCCTATTCAAGCTCATCAGCCTATGAGAAGGTGAAGGTATAGGGACCCTAGACGTGCCTGGACACATTCGGCTTGGATGACAACGTTCCGCCGATCGCCGCCGACACCACAAAACCCATACCTATTACAGCGGTCCACTCGCCGAATACAAACGCTAGGGCGGTTAGGAATACACCCATACCTAAAACAAACGGCCAGATAGTATAGGTTGGGAAATACCCTACCTCACCCCTGATCTCATCTGGGGTGACGTCCTCGACATCTTCTGGACGAGGACTCATATTTCGCGACCACCATCCAAGATAAAGTCCTGGCATTATACCCAATAAAGCGGAGGCGACCAAGAAAATGGAGTTCCCTGAATCTCCACTCCAAAGAAAGTATATTGCCACGATCAAGACGAAGAATGCACCTATACCAACGTAGATTCGCGATTCAGTTCTCATCGCGTACTCTCCACTTGGCTCGCTCTTTTTGCGGTAGCTTCCTCCTGGCGGACTCTCCAGTCAGCGTGATCTGGGTGGTTCATATCCCAAGTCGGTCTAAGAGAGCGTATCGGAGGTAGTTTATGGAAGTTATGAGAAGGAGGAGGGGACGACGTTGCCCATTCAAGCGTATGACCATCCCATGGATTGTCTCCCGCTGGGATAGGTTTTCGCCAAGATACCCAGAAGTTATAAAGAAATACCACAAAGGCGATAGCCGTTATGTATGCCCCAATGGTTGATACCTCATTCAGAAATGTAAAACCGTCTGAAGGTCCGTACTCTGCTATTCGTCGAGGCATTCCTCTCAAACCAAGAAGGTACTGCGGCAAGAACGTAACGTTGAAGCCGATAAACGTCAACCAGAAGTGCACCTTACCCAAGTTCTCTCGATACATACGACCAGTCAATTTAGGATACCAATAGTAGAAACCTGCGAACCCTGCAAATACCGCAGATCCAAACAGGACTTGGTGGAAGTGGGCTACAACAAAGTAGGTATCATGCGTATAGAAGTCGATTGGAGGAGAAGCCAACATAACACCAGTTATACCTCCCATCGTAAATGCGATAATAAAGCCAATCGCAAATACAAGCGGAGTCTTGAAGTCTAGGTTACCTCTCCAAATAGTTCCGATCCACGTAAATATCTTTATGCCCGTAGGTACTGCAATCAAAAGGCTCAAGGCAGAGAAAAAAGGTAGCAACACCGTACCGGTCGTAAACATATGATGTGCCCAAACACCGGTAGATAGGCCAGCGATCGCAAGAGTGGCAAACACGAGGCCCTTGTAACCAAAGATCGGTTTTTTTGAAAAGACAGGAAGTACTTCAGAGACGATCCCAAAGTACGGAAGTGCCAGAATATAAACCTCTGGGTGCCCAAAAAACCAGAATAAATTTTGCCAAAGAACCGGAACGCCTCCGCCTCTAACGGAAAATATGTGGGTACCGAAGTGCCTATCAGCGTACAGCATGATGAGAGCCGCAGTAAGAACGGGGAACGATATGAGAATTAGAATCCCCGTTACTAACATATTCCATGTGAATACCGGCATTCTAAACATCGTAAGGCCCGGAGCCCTTAGATAAAAAATCGTGGTCACGAGATTCACGGCAGTAAAGATGCCCGAAAACCCAACTAACGCCACCGACACAATCCATAGATCTGGTCCGGCCCCTGGAGAGTACGTCGCATCTGAAAGTGGGGCGTATGCAACCCAACCAAATGCAGCGGCGCCAGATGCCGTCAAAAAGCCCAATAGCATAGTTATCGAACCCGTTAAAAAGAGCCAATATGACAAAGCATTCAGCCTTGGGAAAGCCATGTCTGGAGCACCTATCTGCAGCGGTATCAAGAAATTAGCGAAACCTCCAAAGACGAACGGCCCCGCAAAGATAAATAACATGATTGAACCATGTATCGTAAATAGCTCGTTATAGGTCTGGGGGGAAACGACGTGGTTGTTAGGTGCAAAGAGTTGGGTTCTTATCAACTCTGCCATAAGGCCAGCAATAAAAAAGAACACCAGCGAGGTGTACATATAGTTCTTACCGATTACCTTGTGATCGGTACTTGTAAGCCACTTAAATATTCCCGTAGGTTCAGGGCCGTGATGTTCAAAGTGGGGTCCTACTTCCTCCAGTCTTTCAGGCGCAATTGTCATTTTTAATCAAGCTCCAATCGTAGAGTGACTCTGTTGAGATATCCAGGTGTTGAACTGTGAAGGCGTTATCACTTTCACAGTAAAGAGCATCTCTGAGTGGTAAAGTCCACACAGCTGCGAACATCGACCTATAAATGTGCCCGTTTGATTTGGAGTGAAGTCGAAGTAGTTATTCACTCCTGGCAACGCATATCGTGAAAAATCGAACTGTGGGATATAAAAACCATGCACAACGTCGTTCGAGGTTAAGTGAATCGTAGTAGTCTCACCCTTTGGAAGAACCAGCTGAGGATAGACACTAGAACCACCAACTCCTTGCGTCACCTTTGTGACACCAAAGGCAGGATAGTTAAACTTCCAGCCCCATTGGAAGCCCACCACATTGACCCTTAAGTTTGGATGTGCCGAGACAGCAGTAACCTTATTCTCGACTTGCACAGTAACTACAAATAGGAACACAACAATAAGAATCGGGATGATTGTATAAGTAACCTCTATAGGGATCGACGAGTGTGTCTGTTTTGGTATTGAGTTGTCCTTTTTACGATAACGAATAATGGCCCAGGTCAACGGAACAAAGACTGAAAGCAGAACTGGAATTGAAATAATCACAAATAGCTGAAAGAGGTGAAATGTAGCCCTCCCTTGGGTCGTAGCACCCCTATTTATTGCAAAAGTTGGTAGATTGCATGCCCCCAACATCACGGAACTACCTAGAACAAGTCCTCCAACTTTAAACAACCGTCCTAATTTAAACTTTGAACTTGCTGACAAAGTTTGACGGCAAACAAAGTCATCAATAGCATCACTTCTCATAATTCACTCCTGTTTTCACTCTTGAGTGTTTCGTCTTCTCTGACGACGTGAATCTCGTCCCCCAAATGGGCCGCCGCCTCCTGCCACGCTTCTCGGTACTCTAAAGATTCCCGAGCCTCCCGATCTATGTGGTTCAATTCCCTCGTGATGAACTCCACCGTTGTCTCCTCCCACAGATGGTTCAGAAGCGCCTACAAGCTCTCGCTCGTTATCGTCTCCCCTTGCAACTCGGCGGTACTCCTTTTCTTCGGGCACCTCTTGTGGTTCAAAGCGCGTTCTACTGTGTAATGGCGGTTCCTCATCGACTACCACTGAGCTGTACTCTCCGTCTTTTGATCGTGTAATGATTACTGGAGCTCTCCGTAGGCCCGCATCGTCCAGGCCCTCAGTCTCTTTGGTCAACATATAAGTCACATAGCCCGCAACAGGAGGAAGTGCTACCAAGAGAATCCTAAAGGTCCACAGCACCAAGTTTAAAGAGGTATTGAACGTATTTGCTAACACGTCCGTAGATGAGGCAAAGAAAAGAACGATATAAAAGGTCAGGATTCCAACCCCTAGAGACGTTCTCCAGGGGTTGTCTCTCGGCCTATCACAGATGTTATGAACTTGATCGTCTTTAGTTATCTTCTTTTCAATGAAAGGCCAAAGACTCAGCGCCGTAAAGGTCAGCCCGGGGAGCAGCACCGCTGGGAAAAATGCATTAGGAATCATATGGCCGAATCCGACGATCTCCCAGGAAGGCATCAACCTGAGGGCGCCATCCAACCAGCCCATGTACCAATCTGGTTGTACCGCATAACTGACCTTATAAGGAACGTAAGGTCCGTATAGCCAGATTGGGTTAATCTGCACTAATCCACCTAACGCAGCTATCACGGCGGCGGTTATAAAAAAGAAGCCACCAGCTTCGAGAGCATAAGTAGGCCACAACACCGTACCCACCACATTCTTGTTAGTACGCTTTGGTGCCGGGTATTGAGTATGTTTTTGATGGTACATGATACCAAGATGAGCCGCTAAAAGAGCCACTATAAGCGCCGGAATCAACAGAACATGAATCGTATAGAACCTCGGAATAATCGAGGTGCCTGGGTAGTTGCCACCAAAGAGGAAAAACGCAAGATAGCTGCCGACCAACGGAATCGACTCTAGAATCGAAAACGCAATCCTGATACCGGTTCCAGAGATGAGATCGTCCGGTAGAGAATACCCAATGAAACCATTTACGATTGCGAGAATAAGAAGTATCGAACCGATAATCCAGTTGATCTCTCGAGGCTTTCGAAATGATCCCGTGAAAAAGACTCGGCATAGGTGTACGACGATCGCCGCAATGAAGATATTTGCAGCCCAATGATGCATCTGGCGCATAACTAGACCAGCTCTCACCGAGAAGCTGATATGTAGTGTAGAAGCGTAAGCTTCGGACACGCTTTGCCCTCTGAGAGGAGCGTACGAGCCATGATAGATGATCTGCTGTGATGATGGTATGTAAAATAGCGACAGAAATACACCAGTAAACAACAGAACAATGAACGAATATAGGGCAATCTCACCCAACATGAATGACCAGTGGTCGGGGAAAATCTTATTCAACGAGCTTCGGGCCCCTTTTGCAATCCCTAAGCGTTCATCCAACCAGTCTGTGGTTTTCTCAACTCTCTTATTCATTACCCCTCTCCCAAAACCCAGGACCAATGGGCTCGTTAAACCCCGACTGTGATCTCAATACGCCGTCGGAGTCAACATAAATAGGTAGCTGCGGGAGTGGACGCGGCGCCGGACCAAAGACCGGCGTTGCACCAGTCAGCACGTCGAAAAGACTTTGATGACACGGACAAAGGAGTTGCTGAGTCAACTCCTGATACAGTCCAACCGGACAACCTGCGTGAGTGCAGACCTTCGAAAAAGCTAGGTAACCTTGCGGACCCCAACTTTCCCTACCTGGGCGCGTTACCAGGTTATAGTTCGCCGGACGCACCAATACCACCTGATCAACTGCGTTTCCCACAAATCCATCGGGAAATACTGTCATCACTCCGCCAACTTCAAGATCATTCACAGTAACCGGAGATCCGTCAACCTTGACCAGTTGAACACCCTTGTGCCAGTCGGTTACGTAGAGAGACTTCCCTGGCACCGGGCCAAGAGAGCGCAGAAAGGGAAACAGTTGCAGTAGTCCAAATGCTCCAAGGGAGACTCCGAGCATTTTACCTAGAAATGACCGACGGCCAAGAATCTTTGTTCCGCGCTCTAATGACTTATAGAACGCCTCCCGGTCCAAATCCGAAGACTTAAGTTCCTCTCTCTCCTGCACAAATGGTCCGTGCGGGGTAAGGTACTTACCCCACGCAACGACGCCTACTCCAATTCCTAGTAGGGCAATAAATAGCAATGCCCCTTCAATCTGTGGTTGACCACCTAGCCAAAAGGTCACACCCAAACCTATCGTCGCCAATAGGGATACTACAAAAAGCGCTCCAATAAATCTCTCCATAGTACGACTGCCCGTCATCGACGAGTAGTCGTACTCAGAACCTCTCGAGGTTGGCATCACCTCACTCATCTCGTTGCACGTCCTCCCACCCAATATCCAAACAACATTAATCCACCAAGACCGATCAGAATTCCTACAAATCCTTCAGTAACAGGTCCCACATGGCCGAGAGAAAGACCACCAGGATCTTGAGGCTTTTGGAGGTAGAGAACGTATTTAACTACGTCAGCAACTTGAGCGTTACTCAGCGTGCCGTTTCCGAATCGAGGCATATTTCCTGGACCAGTTCGCATAGCCTCAGCTATCTGAGTAGCCCCAACACCATAAAGTGAAGGCGCATAGACGTTATTTGCAAGAGCATCGCCAACTCCAGTTATCGTATGGCAAGCAGCGCAGTTCGTTGAAAACAAGCTCTCACCTTGTGAAATATTCGCACCTGCGACATTTACTGAAGGTATTCCAGGCCCACCAGGTGCCAGAGAAGAGACGTATGCCGCTATAGCCAATGTCTGTTGCCTATTAAACTTACGCGGCTTTTGAATCGCCTGTACGGTCGGGTCTGCCAAAGGCATCCTGCCTGTGTATACCCAAAAGTCAATTGTCGCGGCTCCAAGACCTTGGAGGTTAGGTGCTCTAGAACTTCCAACTGCGTCAACTCCGTGGCATGTCGAACAGTTCTCTATAAATAAAGTACGACCCTCGGGAATCAACGAAGATGGTGGCTTTCGATACACGATCGGTGGTTTGTTTGATTGCGTAAAGGTAACAGATTTAGTCTCTTTTACCAAAGACGGCTGAAAGTTGGACTGGGCAGCCGAGGAACCCCCGCCGAAAGCCAGCATTCCAGCACACCCGACCGCGCTAGACAGGAGAACGGAGATTCCAAACGCCTTTGCTCTAGAGGACTTCATACCTCTCAACGATGCTTTCATAACTCTCCCAACCCAAACAACCAACAGCCCAATAAAAACCCATCGACGCCACTTTTAGCCTTAGTGAAGCAAGAACAAACAGGCATAAAGTGCTACCCAAACCACATCAACGAAGTGCCAATAGTAGCTAACTGACTGTATGACCGCCAAACGCCCATGATCTTTGGACTGACCTGACATACGAAGTAGTAAGAATCCCATCGCTACCAAACCGAGAATCACGTGCAGGCCATGCAGTCCAGACATTAGATAGAACAAAGAGCCGTAAGCATTGGTCTGAGGACCGAAAGTAAACTTGTGCCACTCAACCGCCTGATTGGCAACGAATGACGCTCCCATCACAATCGTGAGTACGATCCACCACTTTGCAGATCTCAGCCGGTTATGTTCTGCCTCAAATACCGCCTTTTGCATCGTCACAGACGACATAACCAATATTGCGGTAAATATACCAGCCTGCAACACATCCAAATGAACGCCAGCCGGGGGCCATGGCTTTCCATCATGGGCTCTTATCGTGAAGTAGGCAGCGAATAGACCGCTGAAAAACATCATTTCCGACCCTAGCCACACCATGGTTCCAACACCCAAGATGGTCGGTTTATTGAACCTTATGGGTTCACGACCGCTTTTCGCGGACACTACTGCCTGAGCCACGCTTCCACCTAAACCATTAGCCAACCTATGTAAGTTCCCCATAAGAGAGAACCTTCTATAACCCTACGTTAACTTTGGATCTAAAAGCCAATCGGGGAGCGGCTCTGACTCATAAATTTTTACTAGATTGGTTGCCCTTGTCACCGCTACGTACAAGGCTCGCTCGGTGCGGGCGATATCATCTACAAGGTTAAAGGGTCGTACAATGAACACACCATCAAACTCAAGTCCTCTGACCCTCTCTATATCTAGAACAGAAAGTGCACTCCAAAGGGCATATTCCCCCGAATTCACCATTTCATAGCTCATCTGCAGATCACTCTCTGGCACTATAAGTGCATAACGTCCGCGACCTCCTTTGCGGAAAATCGCCTCAATGCCTCGGCCTGCCTGAGCGAGCGGGTCTCTATGAACGAAAACCTCAACTCCTCCCGGGTAGCTCCTAATCGCTTTGGTCTTCTCAAAGCCAAACATGTACTGATTTTTTATTCGATCCGCCAATGTTGAGATCTCTTGTGAGGTCCGATAGTTGACTGAAAGCTCCTTGAGTTCGTAACCTTTGCTCGCTACCAGAGGTGAAACGACCTCATCCCAAGACCGTTTGGGCCAAGGGCCAAACGACTGCGCCAAATCGCCCAACACCGTCATCGAACCTGATCGACATCTACGCCGGAGAAGCCGGGCCGTCATCGGCGAGATATCTTGAGCTTCGTCTACTACGACATGTCCATAGCTCACTTGAGTATCGTCCTGGCCGTCTAGAAGTGGCTTCAGCTCATCTAGCAGTATTGCATCTTCACGCGACCACCGATGAGAAAGAAATGAATCCTCAGGTCTGATCATAAGTGTATCTAGCTCTCCTTCGGAAAGTAGTGACCTACTGGCCAACTTCAAGAGAGCCCTATGTGAGAAAAGGTCGTGTAGGGTTTGCTCCGCGGTGAGCCTTGGCCACATCCGTTCCACAACGAGTTGGAACTCCCGCGACTTTCGAAGTGCAGTGCCCACCTCCTTCGTTAAGTCGACGCTATCTTCGCCAGGAAGATTTTGAGCGATCAAATCCTCAAGTCCAGCGTTTATTGAGATAACATTCGTCACCGATTCGACATCGACCGCATGCTCTCCTCCCTCTAAGTACTGTTCTGCCAGGTACTGAGCCAGCTTAGACTCAACGATCTTTCTCTTTGGATTGTGCGGTCCATGACGGCGCTTGACTTGATCGACTATCTCTCGGCTCAGCTCAGGGGTAATGGTCAAGTACTTCCGACCAAATGCAACACGAGTCTCTTTACGAAGCGGTCTTTGTCGGTCCTTGACCGCACGCTGTAACAACTTCACCATCTTGAGGTCGCCCTTTAGGCGCCTTGCAGCCAAGGTCTTTTCTGAAGGCGCTCCACCATAACCACAAAGTCCTTCGGGGGTATGTAGCTCCACTCCACTTTCCCCTAGAGACGGAAGTACTCTACTTATATACTTAACAAACTCCGAAGAAGGTCCAAGTACCAACAAAGGCTGTCTTTCAAAACGCCAACGGTAAGTGTACATGAGATAAGCTGCCCTATGCAGCGCCACGGCCGTCTTTCCCGTGCCTGGTGCTCCTTGCACCACTAAAACCCCTGAAAGAGGATGTCGAACAACCTCATCTTGTTCAGATTGAATCGTCGAAACAATGTCGTTCATGAACTGTGAACGCGGTCTAGAGATCGCTGCGTATAGAGCACTAGGCGACAACATTTCCGCGCTATCACTACCGTCATCTTCCAAAGATCCCATCAAAATCTCATCTTCGACGTTTTCAACCACGTCACGGTTGCAAAAAATGTGACGTCGTAAGTGCACCCCCATAGGATCTTTGCCTGTAGCTCTATAGAAAGCCTCAGCTATCGGGGCTCGCCAGTCAACGACTAGTGGTTCCATCGACTCCGAGTTAACTGAAACCCTTCCTATGTGAAAAGACTCACCTTCAGAAAGTGGGGCCGGAGGGACAAAATCTATACGACCAAAAACCAGTGCTTGATCACCGATGTCTAAAGCTTCCAGTCGAGCCAATGACGACCTTACCACCACGTCACGCTCGACTTTAGCCTGATGGGTGCCACCCTTTTCTACCTCTAACACCTGGTTCATTGCAATGCGAGCTTGCTCTTTGATAGCGTCTAATCTGTCGTACGCCATCTTTACATAAGCGGATTCAAACTCCAGATCTTCTTGATTTACCACAAATCCCCTCTTGTTGAGAACTACAAAAGTACTCAAAAGAGCTTAGGCTATATAAATAACATGACAGAGCGCCCAGAGACAACTCAACCACAAAAGCAGATCGCAAACTCAAGTTTCCTAGACGCCGTGCTGGGGAAACAGCCCAAACATACGCCAATTTGGTTCATGCGCCAAGCCGGACGATCGCTCCCGGAGTATCGCCGCATACGAGGTATCGGCTCGATCCTTGAGGTGATAAAGGACCCTTATCTCGTTTCCGAGATCACACTCCAACCTATAAAACGATACAAAGTAGACGCGGCGGTATTGTACTCCGACATTATGGTTCCACTCGTGGGCGCTGGAGTTCAGGTAGACATAGTCCCAGGGAAAGGGCCCCAAATCGAGTCCCCAGTTCGAGCGGAACACGACCTAGACAACCTAAGACCATTCGAAATTAAAGATTCAATTACATATGTTTCCCAGGCAGTTAAAGTGCTCAAGTCCCAACTTGAGGTTCCACTTATCGGCTTTGCAGGTGCCCCTTTCACCGTTGCAAGTTACCTCGTCGAGGGTGGCCCATCAAAGACCTACGCAAAGACCAAAGCACTTATGTTGGAGAATGAGTCGCTTTGGCACCAACTCATGGAACGTCTTGTAGATGTCGCCTACGAGTTTTTAGCTCTCCAAATCGAAGCAGGCGTAGATGTCGTCCAAGTCTTTGACTCTTGGGTGGGATCGCTCTCCCCTTACCACTATAGGAGATACGTTAAGCCATATTCGGTTGCACTCTTTGGCAAGCTATCTAGATTCACTCGTCCACGTATACACTTTGGCGTAGGCACCGGAGAACTCTTAGTAGATATGGCGGATATGGATCTAGAGGTAGTTGGAGTTGACTGGCGCACTCCACTGAGTGAGGCAAGAGCCAGAGTTAAAAGAGACGTCTCATTCCAGGGAAATCTCGATCCAGCTGTGCTTGAATCCTCAGCTAAAACCGTTCTAACCGAGGCTACTCAGGTTCTTTATAGCTCTAAGGATTGTGAAGGATATATATTTAATCTGGGACACGGAGTTCCACCTGAGGCTAACCCCGAGTACCTAGAGCTTCTAGTGGACTTCGTTCATATCAACGGGCATCTAATCCGCTCGGGAAAGATAATCCCATCTCTCGATCTTGTGGAGGATTACCTGAAATGAAAGTTGCAGTGGTCGGTGGCGGGATCTCAGGGTTAGCGACTGCCTTTTTTCTCACACAAAGAAACGAGCATGAAGTAACGGTATATGAAAAAGAAAACTGCTTGGGAGGCAAGATTCGAGGCTCCGAAGTAGGAGGGCTCCTGGTTGAAGAGGGACCGGACGCTTTCGTCACTCGCTCGCCGGAGATATTCGAGATCATCGCAGCTTTAGGAGTAGAAGATCAACTGATTCATCCACTTGCAAATAGAGCTCTCATCTATCGCAAAAAAGCTCTTCACTACCTACCGGCGGGCCTAACATTAGGTTTCCCCGCCACAAAGGAGCACATTTTCACCAACAAAGTCCTGACGCCAGCGGAACGTATGATCACATACGCAAAGTGGCGACTCGCTAACGCACGAAATCAAAGTGTCGACGGCGACGACCTCGGAAATATATTAGAGCACTACATTAGCAGAAGTTACACCAACAACGTCTTAGATCCGCTGATAGGAGGCATAAATGCCGCGTCAATACACGGTGCAAGTGCCGAGATCACAGCACCTCAGATCCTAAACCTTCTAAAGGGTTTGCAACCAGTCACTCACATGGGGAGACCAGAGATGCAGCTTCCGCCTTTCGCATCTTTTAAACACGGTTTGGACTTCCTTATCAGATCGCTTAATCAGTATCTTGAATCCAAAGGTACCTTAGTTTTGAAAGACACTCCCGTTATTGGCCTAAGATCCACAGATACCGGAGTTCAAGTCGCCGCCCATGAATCCCTAGAGTCTTTCGATAAAGTAGTGCTGGCTACGCCATCACGTTCGGCTGGCGATCTGATACAAAGTATCTCGCCTGAAAGTGCTGCTCTGCTCAACTCTATACGAAGAGCGTCTATCATCATGACCACCGTTTTAGCTTCGGGAGATCTGAGCCATATCGACTCACAGGTCTCTGGAGTTCTTGTACCTAGGACAGAACCTTACTTCACTACAGCCATTACGATTGGGCCCAACAAGTGGCCCACGTGGCGGTCCGACGAAGGCGTAGTGCTTAGGATTTCGAGCGGTCGCCTCGAAGAACGAGCGCACCTCGCACTTGAACCTGAGACTCTTGTACATCTCCTCATGGGTGAAGTACAAGAGGTACTAGGTTCAGACATAAAGGTGGTTGACTACCGGGTTAGCAGTTGGAAAGAGAGTTTTGTAAGATTTTCGCCTTATCACAGACAACTGATCTTAAAGGTTCAGAACAAACTTGCCCAAGAAAGCGACTCAAAGATTGAGTTGGCGGGTTCGTACCTGCTTGGCTCCGGTATTCCCACGTGTGTCAGAACCGCCAAACTCGCAGCGATAAAAGTCTCTGGTCAGACTATTTGACCCGGGAAACCCCCGCCTGATCAAAAGTCGCCATCTCAGCTAGCACACTTGCAGCTGCCTTAAGCACAGAAACGGCTAAAGTCGCGCCCGTTCCTTCTCCGAGGCGCATATCTAATGAAAGTATAGGTCGTACTCCGAGGTATTCAACAGCCCTAGCGGACCCCGGCTCCGTAGAGAGATGTCCAACAAAGAGATACTGAGACACAGACGGGTTATATAATGTAGCAGCTAATGCGCCTGCAAGAGATATGACGCCGTCCACTAGAACCGGTCGTCTAGCAGAAGCGGCGCCCACAATGTAGCCAGCTATAGCAGCAATCTCAGCTCCGCCTAATTGAGACAGTAGCGCAAAAGGATCCGAAAGCACGCAACCAGACTGAAGAACTCGATCTATCGCCTTGACTACCACATCAATCTTTTTTGCGAACATCTCGTCATCGATCCCTGTACCTCTGCCAACAACCTCCGCTGGGGGTGTTCCCGTAATAGCCGATATGATCGCTGCTGCCGAGGTTGTATTTCCAATACCCATGTCTCCTGTCACAAGTAGGTCAGATCCCGATCCGATGAGTTCAATCGCTATCTCATAACCAACATTAAAGCAAGCGAACGACTCTTCCAAAGACATGGCTGCCTCGTGAAGTAAAGATTTCGTTCCATAAACCTGTTTTCTTTGCACTAATCCTTCGAGCAAAGTGGTATCTGCGGCGACACCCACATCAACCACTAAAACGTTAGCACCCACCACCGCCGCAATCGCATTGATACCGGCACCACCAGCGATAAAGTTTGAAAGCATCTGCACCGTAACCTCCTGGGGCCACGGAGTTACACCGTCTTTAACCACACCGTGGTCACCAGCAAATACAGCAACATCTACACGGTCGAGTCCCGGTGGGGGAACTTGAGCAAAAATTCCACAAAGTCGATTTCCAATCTCCTCCAAGTACCCTAAAGAACCGGGTGGTTTTGTTAAAGTTAACTGTCGTTGAGCGGCGGCTTCAACGTGAGCGGTTGATATATCGCTTATCTCCACGAAAGTACCCCACATTAGCGCACCTCCGAGTCGACTGATATCGACTTAGGGCCGAATAGAAACCTGTTAAAGATCATATACTTGCCTATCCAAAGCAATCCAAAGGCACCAAGCGCCGCAAGATTTACGAAGATCGCATCCAAGATATGGCTTAGGCCCAAATGTACAGCCAGAGAGTGAGCATACGCCACCGCAACCAAGGAGAGCGTCAGTCCCAACAGCGTTAGTACCCAAAACGGCGCTACTTCCTTCACGAAATGCGACTTTCCAGTCTTCCCCCAAACCCACGCGCGATTTAGATAGTAACCCGGAATCGCCGTCGTGGCGGTGGCGATTACGTTGCATGTGGTCGCAGACCATCTTCGGATAATGCCAAAGAGAACAAATAAAATAATTTGTGAGAGTGCAACCGTGATCGCAGAAACCGCTGAATACTTCAGTGCCTTGATACCAACGAGTTCTTGAAGACGATCCCATAGCCTTAGCGCAAAGTTCAACACCTTTATCAGTGTAATCAACTTCCTACCGATCTACCCAATTGCCCCTCGAAACCTGACAACTACCAAAAGGACGACTCACCTTTGGCTACTGCGTACCGACATTATTCACCGGGACCGCAAACGCCTACAAGGTCAATAAGGCTGACCTCTTGTTAGTCTCAAAACTCGGAAGTTTGCAGCAGTAAACCGGAAGACCTAAAAGTGCAGGCAGGGCGGCAAGCTTTCGATAGCTAGCCGATCTAAGTCCGGTCACGGTAATGGCCAAGCAGCCGTGTAGCTAATAGATGGCGTACGGGGAGATGTGCAGTCGAAGCCCTATGACAACGTTGTAAATGTGGGCGGCGAGTAAACACACGGTCAGTAGATGAGGAGTCCTGCAAGCGTCGTTAGTCCTCCCAAAGAGCAGGAACCAGGTCTTTATTGTTGCGGAGAAGGCCATTGAAGGTGCAAAGATCTTGGAAGTTACAAGAGCAAGGGACAGTCGGTGTAGCGAGATCGGAATGTATATGCAGTACAATATGGACCGTGAGAGATCCATCTCGGCATCCGCATCATGGCCACAAGATACCAATCTTTGGTGCCTGGTAAAAGTGAAACCTATAAGCAAGGTTCCTGCGAGATGGCGGAGTGCGAAACGGAAGCCTGAGGAGGTCAAATTCGACTGAACTTACCCCCAAAATCGGTATTTCTCTATGGTAAGCAGCCATTATGTCTTATATTGTTTTTGAGATGTAGCCAGTAAGTGACTTGACATTGTATTGTTAGTCTGCTGGTATGTGCGTGCGGATCCTAAGAACACTTCATTGCATGTTTCCCATGTCGTGAGCAGACGTGGCGAGAAGGAGTATCATAGCTATCTGGTACGGCGTAGCTACAGAGAAGGCGGCAAGGTAAAACGAGACGGTAGCAAACGTCTCAAAGCTTCCCCAGCGGCTATCCAAGCACGGACTTTGGCACTCTCGGGAAAGACAGTCATTGAAGCTGGAAGCGATTTCGGGATTATCTCTCACAAGAGACACGGTGCATCTGCACTCCTTCATGCTCTGGCGAAGAGTTCAGGTCTATTAGATGTACTAGGCAAGAACTCCAAGGAGAAGAACCTCGTCTTAGCGATGATCATCTCCCAGGCGCTTTCTCCTTCTTCAAAGCTCACTAGTGTCAACTACCTTTCAAGTTCCACCTTGGCGGATGATTTGGGAATTTCTGACTGTGATGTAAATGACTACTACTCAGCCCTTGATTGGCTCTTGGAAAAACAGACTCAGATTGAATCTTCCCTCATTAAGTCCCACCTTTCTACTGGGTCGATGCTGTTTTACGATCTCTCGTCTA
>JAJYHJ010000083.1 GCA_021784785.1 Actinomycetes bacterium
GATGAGTTTCCACGTCTTCGCCACAGACTCCCAACGCTGTGGACAAACTCATACTTCGTCGCTACGGTCGGCGGTGCCCCGCTAGAAATCATCAAGCAGTATGTGGCTAATCAGCACAACGTTTGAGCGCAGGTCTCAGGGCTTCGCTATGGTGGGGCTCTACATCCCTATGGCTAAAGCCAGAGACATTGCGCCTCACACCCCATTTTGGTAATTCACCGTGCGTCGCGAAGAGTCTTCAAGGACTCGAATGCCTAAAGTGAAGGATTATTTCAGTACGACGAGTTACTTGACCATCGTAGTTTAAATTGAACTTTGCAGGTGTAAGCGTTCCAAAACATAAACGCGGTTATCGAACTAACCGCCATAGGTAGGGCACCCTTTAAGGATCTGCGACTTGAGGGATGAATCTATAAGGATTCATATTGGATTTGGTTCCGGATGCAAAAACGCCTTATCTATCGCAGTCGATCTGCTTTAGAAGCCTAGGGATGCAAGGTATCTTGGTAAATCTTTCAGTCTCTGTCTACCATAGCGATGTAAGTGGCAATCGAGCTGTAATTGTGTTGGTGATCCACGGCAACTTATACGTTTTTACCAGAGCATTGTTCAACTGTATACCTGTTCGTACAATGAAGGCGCGTCAACACTGAATACTATGTTCTACCGTCATGGGACCAAAACAGAGACGGGCTCGAGGGGACGTTGAGTAGCTCAGTCTAGTTAGACGACTTGTATGAGTTTGTATTCATACACAGATATGCTGTTTGCGTACATATCAAGCGTCGGAGTGAATCACGATAGTAACATCAAAGGAAAACCCCAGCCCATTTGAGCTAGAGACCGAGGGTTGGAATAACCTATTAGGAGAATCGCAACCAAAATTCAGAGTCAAGCAGGTTCAAAGCGGGCTCTACAAGGCATTTTTAACACCCTGGGATAACTCCACTCTACCAAAACCCCTTAGAGACGAACTGAGAACCTACTTTTATCTAAGTTCGGATCATGTACAAGTGACAGCGTCGGATGGAGGAGACACACTGAAGGCTGTTCTAACACTAAAAGATCAACGCCAGATAGAGGCTGTGCTTATGCGTTACGAGAGACGCAATACGGTTTGCATATCAACGCAGGTAGGCTGCGCTATGAACTGCGCATTTTGTGCGACTGGACAAGGCGGCTATGGGCGACACCTTAAAGTAAACGAGATGGAAGAACAATACTTTTGGGCAGGCAGGGAACTAAAAAAACAAAATCCTAGCGCAAAGATAACTAACGTTGTTTTAATGGGTATGGGAGAGCCGTTAGCTAACTACGACAACTCTCTAGGCTTCATACGCTCACTTATGGGAAAGTTCTCTTTAGGAGCACGCTCAATTACCCTTTCGACGGTAGGCATAGTACCAGGGATAGCGAAGTTAGCAAGTGAGTCGTTGCAGATTAACTTGGCTGTTTCTCTGCATGCGCCAAACGATACACTGAGGACCCAGATAGTTCCAATAAACGCTCGCTACAACATTGCGTCCTTAGTCAAGGTTCTAAAACAATACCGACAAAGCTCTAATAGACGGATAACCTTTGAGTATGCGCTAATAAACGACTTAAACGACCAAGACGAGCATATGTCGCAGTTGGCTGAAATCGCCCAGGAGCTCAAAGCACACGTTAATCTGATTCCGCTTAACCCTACGCCAAAGTACGACTACCCGGGCTCCCCCTTAGACCGAGTCAATCGATGCAGAGTACTTCTCCAAAACCAAGGAGTAACGGTGACGGTGCGCGATACGAGAGGCTCTGACATTGCCGCAGCCTGCGGCCAACTAGTAGTGAGCAACGTAAATACTCCAAAAAAGCGTGGTAAGGTAGCGCTCATTTAGCAAACTTCTACCTTATGCCGCTAAAATGGCCGTAGTTGGAATTAGACGCTCTCGGGCAGTAAGGTGGATCAATGCGTTCGCTCAAGCTAATAAATAATACCCACCCACAGACTCTGCTTATTGCTACAATCTTGCTCTATGTAAATGCGCTGATGTCTATTGTAAACGTTGCGTTGTATAGCGGGTATTCGCCCTTACTCTCTTTCGTCGGAATAGCGCTTCCCATCGCTGGGGCATACGGCATTGCCAACGACAAAAAATGGGGTTACTACGTGGGTGTAGTTGCTGCTGCGGTTCCTGTGTTACTTATCGTTCTGCTAGTCGTTGAGTTCGGAACTCAAGTGATAACTGGTGACTTTTTACAGGTTATCCTTTCTTTTATACCTTTCATTCTACTTCTGCACCCCCAGTCGCGTACTTACGTAAATACCTGGTTTACGAAGTAGATACCGCTTCAGCTCTCCTCCGACAAATTTGCGCGTGCGATAGAACGTGGTATGGCAAGACAGCTTGAGAGCGGTTACCTCAACGTAGGTTTGAACTTCCAAGAACGGGTTCCTCCCTCGTGCCACAGAGTCGGAAGGTATGGTCGTCAATACACAAAGTGAGTTTTTTAAATAACAAAATGTACCAAAACTCCCGTTCGAAAGAAAGATTAGGGTCTAACCTAAGCAGATGAATATGGTGGTTGTAACTAGGTGCTGTTATATATTCCTAAAGACACCTTACTAATGCTTGAGGAACTACAGAGATATGCAAGATCCTAAAGACACCGACAGAGCGAAGACTTGGCGCTCAACAATGTTAGGTACAGTCAAAGATCAACTCGTCCAAGCTCATCGTAACTCCAACGCAGAGATCGGTAAGATCAGCGTCTTGTCTCGAGATGTTCGTGAGTCGCTTCAAGAGTCTCTGGCCCCGCACGCCCAACGAGGAGATGGTGCCGGACATCGCAAGATACCAGAGACTGCCGATCCATATCGCACCTGTTTTGAAGTCGATCGTGATCGGATACTACACAAAGGAACAGCTTTCCGACGACTTGCAGGCAAGACCCAAGTTTTCATCTTTCCGGAAGACCATATGAGAACTCGACTTACCCATGCTCTTGAGGTCGAGCAGGTTGCACGTGCAATAGCTACTGCCCTACGATTAAACGTGGCCCTCACCGAAGCGATCGCTCTGGGACATGACTGTGGGCACGGTCCCTTTGGGCATGCATCTGAAGACGCGCTCACACCCTATACCGACTTTGGCTTTGATCATGCGTGCTTCGGAGCCGACGTAGTCCTGAACGAACTAAACCTGACCTCCGAAACCTTGGACGGTATTCGGTCACATTCTTGGTCACTACCGGCCCCTTCGACACTTGAAGGAGAAGTCGTATCATGGGCAGATCGAGTTGCCTATGTATGCCACGACTTCGAAGACGCATGCAGGGCAGGAATCGTTACCACTCAGATGCTTCCAGAAGCAGTCAAGGGTCGCCTAGGAACCGAGAAAGGAAGCCAACTTGGCGTTCTGATAACCGATATAATTGAGACAAGTTCTCGCCTTCGAAGCGTAGGTATGTCAACCGAGATGGCAGAGGTACTTGCAAGTTTTAGACAGTTCAACTACGACTATATATATATGAGACCGGCGTCGATTGCGCAGAGCCAAATAGTTGTTGAGATGCTACGGTCTCTAGTTGAGTTCTTTATAGATCGACCCAATCTCGATATGTTGACTACACCAAAAGACATTGAACCTGTTCGCGCTGGCTCCGTTGAAGCCAGAGACAGAGCTGTTGCATACGTAGCCGGAATGACTGATAGGTTCGCTGTACGAAGTGCAATGAAATACCTTGGGTGGTCCGAGACAAAGCTTCCGAAAGGTGTTGACCTGGGAACACTTTGACGGGATCGACCGATAGGAAGACCTAAAGCTGGGCATCCCACCTACAGTCCCTTACTGAGTCAAATCAACAACCGTTCGTCCTCTTACCTTGCCGTTCATGATCTTTTCAGCCACCGAAACTACGTCATCCAAAGCTACATAGCTAACCATAGACTCCAAATACTTTGGATCAAGGTCTTCTCCGAGCCTATTCCAAGCTAATTCACGCCTTGGTAGCGTAGTCATGACTGAGTCGATACCGACTAAGTTGATAGCTCGAACCAAGAACGGGTAGACGTTTGTACTAAAGTTCGCACCACCAGCAAGGCCAACAGAGGTAACACAACCTCCATAGCGGATCTGCAAGAGGATATTTGATAGCGTAGTCCCACCAACTGTGTCGATTGCGCCGTTCCATCGTTCAGAAAGAAGAGGGCGCGAAACCGCCTCTGAAAGTTGGTATCTTTCTATAACCTCTGATGCACCCAGGCTTTTGAGGTAACGCTCTTCCGAACTTCTTCCTGTTGATGCGGATACGTTATAACCCAACTTAGCTAATATTGCAACGGCGATCGATCCAACTCCTCCAGCAGCGCCAGTCACTAAGACGTCGGCTCCGGGAACGGTACCATGTTCTTCAAGTGTGAGAACGGACAACATTGAGGTGAGTCCAGCAGTACCGATCTCCATCACGCGCTTGGTCGAGAGCGAAGGCGGAATCTTGATCGCCCATTGAGATCGGACGCGTGCCATTTGACTTAGACCGCCGTTGTAGAGTTCACCCATGCGAAATCCGGTCACCACCACCATGTCACCGGTCTTGAAGGTACTTGACTGAGACTCCACAACCTCTCCCGCAAGGTCAACTCCTGGAATAATGGGATAGGATCGTACAATTTTACCGGTACCAGTTATAGCCATGCCGTCTTTGTAGTTAACGGTTGAGTAGTGGACCCTTACAAGGAGGTCTCCGTCGGTCAAGAAAGACTCAGCAATCTCCTTGACGACAGGAACCACCGTTTCTCCCACAAGTTCAAGTACCAACGCTTTAAACAACACAACTCCTTAACTAAGGTAAATTACGAATGAAACCGCTCATTTGCTCTGCTGCTCCTGCTGCTTCTCTAGTTTGTTCCCCAAAGCCCTAAGAAGGTGGACGGCTTTTTCCACTCCACGCCTTGCCTTTGCAACATCTTTTTCAAAGGTGAGACTGTTCTCGTCTCTTTTATTGAATCCCTCCCGCAAAAGCTTAAAGCCGAGATCAGAAAGTCCTTCGGTAAGACTTTCGGCTTGTGACAGTAGTTCGCTTATCTGTTCGTCGTACTCCATAGTTCAAAGCTAGTACATTGAATGCTTCAACCTATCGGCGTTAACCTAGTTCGGCTACATTATGATTTTTTCGTACTTCCCTAGATGTAGCTAATTGCAATTCACCATCAAAACGTAGACACGCTATGCTTTGATGACGTCCAAGCGTCCTTGACTGGCATCGTTTCGTAGGACTTTTTTGTCGAACTTACCGACTGACGTCTTGGGTATATCAGTAACGAAGCACCAGCGTTCCGGTATCCACCATTTTGATACTCTTGACGACAGAAAGTCTTTGATCTCTTGCGGTGTAACCTCGCGACCAGGCTTTAAAACCACACAAGCCAAGGGGCGTTCGTCCCACTTCTCATCCGGCACACCTATCACAGCCGCCTCCAAAATGGCGTCATGGGCCATAATAGCATTTTCTAGCTCTACCGATGAGACCCATTCCCCACCGGATTTTATAACGTCTTTGGTCCTATCTACTATGCGCATGTATTTTTCGCTATCGATGGTAGCCATATCTCCTGTTCGTAACCATCCATCGTCAAAGGACTCTAAAGAGTCGTTGTGATAGTATGAGCTAGTCACCCAGGGGCCTCTAACCTCAAGTTCGCCAATGGACTGTCCGTCGTTAGGTAACTCTGCTCCGTCGGTACCAACTATACGAATCTCAGTACCAATTACCGCCTTGCCGGCGGTAACTTCATACTTAAGCCAACTGGTCCCGGCAGAATGGCGAGGAGGCATCGCTAACGTAACCAAAGGGGAGGTTTCAGTCATCCCCCACCCTTGAACTAATTTCACGCCAAAGTTGTCCTCGTACCCACGGATAAGCGCTTCTGGAGCTGCCGCTCCGCCAGAAGCGATGATACGGAAACAGCTCATGTCCATCGGGTTGGAAAGAAGATAGTGATAAAGGTCGTTCCAAATTGTCGGAACTCCCGAAGCTATAGTCGGTTGAGTTTTCGCGATCATGTCGGCTAAGGGCGCGGCCTGCAAAAACCGAGTCGGCATCACCATGTCAGCACCAGCCATAAACGAGGAATACGGTATTCCCCAAGCATTAGCGTGAAACATAGGAACGATTACCAAAGCGCGATCATCTTTGTTTAATGCTAGAGAGTTACCAGAGATAGATGATAAGGAGTGAAGGTAGGTTGACCGATGTGAGTAGACGACACCTTTAGGGTTCCCAGTAGTACCGGAGGTGTAGCACATAGCAGCCGCTGACCTTTCGTCAAGATCAACCCATTTGTAGGTTTTTGGCATTGAGTCTATAAGCGACTCGTAGTCAAAGACCCCAACGTTAAAAGGATCTAGTATCGCTAGATCTCCCGTACCGACAACCACAACGTTTTTCACGCTGGGAGCATCCTTTAAAACTCTAGCAAGTAGCGGTAACACCTCTACATCAGCGATTACTGTTGTGTCTTGCGCATCGTTGATCACAAAACTCAACTGATCGGCGAAAAGCCTTATGTTGAGTGTATGGAGCACTGCCCCCATAGAAGGAATCGCGAAGTACGCCTCTAAATGTTGGTTGTGATTAAAGCAAAACGTGGCAACTCGATCATCTTGACGCACACCTATCTCATAAAGTGCATTTGCGAGCTGTGCAGATCTTTCGGATATCTCCGAAAAACTACACTCCGATATAGAGTCGCCATGGTAGGTAAAGACCTTTGAATCTCCGTATGCATACGCCCCATATTGCAAGATGGAGGACACTAACAGAGGAGTCTCTTGCATAGTACTTTTCATATAAGCCTCAATTCTTTGACTATAACGAATACTACTTCATCATTTCGCTCGACAAAACTCGCGTCAAAATATACGAGGGCTACCTAACCCAGTGTCATTCTTTGGAGTTGCTCAGGTAGACGCCCCAAGAAACCTTGCGTCCAAAGACTTCCAAACCAGGTAGCGTACGTCAGATGGGACGTTGCTACTTCTGAAACCACTGCAATCATCGCAGGTAGATTCTAAGTGAGAGATCTATACAAAGCTCCGATGTTCCAAAGGGCACATAAGCCCTGGAATGTGTCGAGTTCGACCGTTAAACAAAAAGTGTTAAACTATATGGTCTCAAAAAATCCACATATAGAGTCAAAGAGTCGACAAAGTCTCAATGGACGGCCTCACGGTCTTGACTACATTTCAGTCCATAAAATGTACCATGAGGTTCTGAAGTGACAGGTCCTAAAGGTTTGTGGATTCGACTGCGCACCCTGCAATGTTAAAAGCTATACCTGGACTTCCTTCGGTGATCACTTCTATTATCTGGGTTCGACAGAACGTACCATGGTCCATCTAAAACCAGCAAACGATACTTACACATAGCCACTATGAACCCTTATGGATCTCTCAAGTCACAGACCTCTAAAGGGCGCCCTACCTTCGGTGGTTAGTTCAATTACCGGGCTTATGATTAGCAACTACTGCACCTGCAAATCTCCATATTAACTGCTACGTTGAAGTAACTCTTAGTCCCTGGGCGATCCCGAGCTATAGGCAACCGGGTCCTAAAAGAATTTTTGGGATTCGATACAGGACCTTAGTCTCTACCTACTCACCATGAAACCCGCTAGGTTAATCACGATATCAGATGCATAGAGAAACAAACTTTATTGTCGTCGGCGCGGGAATATCCGGTCTAGCAGTCGCACTCCACTTACAAGAGGCGGGGGCTGACTTCTTACTCGTAGATCCGAAACCAGGCCAAGGGGCTTCTAACGTAGCCGCTGGAATGCTAGCTCCTGCATCGGAGGTTAACTACGACGAGGACCTAATGGGAGAGTTGCTGAGACGCTCCGCAAAGTACTGGGAGATCTTTTCAGCAAAGGTTGAATCTTTGTCCCTGGGCGATACTGGCTACGAGAAACGACCGACAATGTTAGTGGCGACCGAGAGAGGAGATCTTGACGAACTCGTTCGCCTTCAACACTACCATCAACACCTCAACATAGAGTCACACCTACTCAGTCGGCGTGAGGCTCGTGAGGCAGAACCGACTCTAACACCAAAGACTATTGGGGGACTGTATACACCTAATGACTTTCAAGTTGACAATCGTGTAGTGATCGATTCACTTTTGCGGTTATTTGACTCAAAACAACGAATCGTCAGATCTCTTGTATCAAGCGTGTCTTCACGTAGAGATGGGGGTTGGACTTTGGCATTAGAAGAAGAATCTCCGCTCAAATGCAAAACCGTTATTCTCTGCAATCCAATGTATGCACCGGAGGAACTTCTGCCAAGTACGTTAGACGCGCGACTTCTCCGCTTTATAACCACACGGCCAGTTAAGGGGGATATATTGAGACTTAAAGATGCCTTAGATCAAGGTCCAAGACTCTGCATACGGTCGATAAGAAATGGTAGATGGAACTACATAGTACCTCGTCAATCACGCGAAGTTGTAGTAGGGGCCACTCAGGAAGAGATATCGCAAAGGGGTAGCATCGCTGCAAAAGCTGGAGGGGTACTAGACCTACTTTTCGATGCAGTCTATAGTGTTCCCATGCTGCGAGAACTATCTCTTGTCGAGGTGGGCACCGGGCTAAGGCCTGGTACATACGATAACTATCCCCTAGTTGGCGAACTAACTCCAGGGCTCTTCATCCACAGTGGGCACTATCGACATGGATTTCTCCTTGCTCCAGTTACAGCCGCCGCATTGGTCTCTTCACTTACAGACCATAAAACTTACGAAGATAGCTCGTTCCTCCATCACTTTACATCTATTTTGAGTCCTTATCGTTACACTTTTTGAGTATGAGTGAAGATAAAGTCAGGTTAATCGACGTCACGATCAACGGAACCGGAAGGTCGTTCGAGAGTGGCTTAAGTATAACCGAACTACTCAGTGAGATTGGGGCTCCAAAAGAAGCTATAGCGGTCGCACTCAACGAATCCATTGTCACACGAGCACTCTGGCCTCAAATCCTTTTAAGCGACGGCGATAAGGTAGAGGTGGTTACCATATATCAAGGAGGATGAGCATGAATGACCAATCGGCTGCAACGTCGCCCGAAGCCGACGATGTGCTTAATGTAGCAAATCTAACGATACGCAATCGGCTGATTCTTGGTACGGGCGGTGCTCCGTCACATCGCGTCATCACAGATACAGTAGGTGTGTCTGGCAGCGAGATAGTCACGGTGGCGATTAGGAGATTTGATCCAAACAATAAGCGAGCCTCAATCTTTGCTGACTTAAAGGAGCTGGCAGTTCATATACTTCCAAATACCGCTGGGTGCTATAGCGCCAAAGAGGCCGTTCTCACAGCCGAGCTAGCTCGTGAAGCACTTAACACTGATCTTGTAAAGGTTGAAGTAATAAGTGATGACCTAACACTTCTACCAGATCCGATCGAACTTACTCTTGCCACAGAAGAGTTGGTATCAAGAGGGTTTCAGGTTTTCGCATACACGAACGACGATCCGGTCCTCGCTGACCATCTTGTGAAGCTCGGTGTGGCTGCCGTAATGCCGCTTGGATCACCGATAGGTTCCGGACTGGGGATACTAAATCCCCATAACATATCGATCATCGTCGAGCGCTCTACGTGTCCGGTGGTATTAGACGCTGGCATCGGATGTGCATCGGACGCTGCTTTCGCCATGGAACTTGGTTGCGATGCTGTTCTTGTGGCATCCGCTATTACGAGAGCACAGGTACCACCTCTCATGGCTGGAGCAATAGCAAAAGCTGTACAAGCAGGTCGCGAGTCTTACCGTGCAGGAAGGATTCCCAAGAGACGCTTTGCGCTAGCTTCAACAGAGAATGACTGTAGACCTTTCGTGGACTAAGTGACCTTTCGTTAGTCGATTGTATTACATCTCAAGATCCCAATGCTATAGGAGTCTTCGATTCGTAGGTTGCATTGTTATAGGATCGGTGCCTGCGCACAGTACTTAGTGATCGTTGCTCTCTGTAATCAACAAAAGAATCTTTTTGGAGTGCGGGTAACGCTGGGGCTGACGACGCAAAGTTAATTAGAGATTCACTAGTATGACTAAGCATCTAATACGAGAGGAAGGACCGGCAGTTGGATACAGCTTCGAGTCACCGTAATCCTCCAGTCGCAATAACCATAGCGGGGTCAGACTCCGGCGGCGGTGCTGGCGTCCAGGCTGACCTAAAAACCTTCGCTGCACATCACGTCTATGGGACGTCGGTGATCACGGCAGTCACGGCCCAAAATACAGTTGGAGTCCAAAGTTATCGTACCGTTGATCCTGATCTAGTATTTGCGCAGATAAAGTCGATCCTCGATGACTTTTGGATTCGCGGTTCCAAAACTGGAATGCTGGCCACAACCGAGGTTGTCCAGATAGTGGCTGAGTTTGCCAAGGACAATATGTTGCCTCGCCTAGTGGTTGATCCTGTAATGGTTGCTGCATCTGGAGATTCGCTGATCACAAGTGATGCTATCGAAGCTTATATTGACGATCTTTTCCCTCATGCGTATCTCATTACCCCAAACGCTCCCGAAGCTTCTAAGCTCGTTGGGGTAAGGATTGACACCTCTGAAGACCTGGTGACTGCGGCGATTGAACTGAAGAAGATGGGGTCACAAAACGTCTTAGTCAAAGGCGGACATCTCGATGACGAGAAAGAATCGATTGACGTACTTTACGACGGTGATCAGGTCTTTACATTTAGGGCTACAAGAATTGAATCAAAAAATACTCATGGGACGGGTTGCACTCTGTCCGCCGCAATTTCCGCAAATCTGGCTCGAGGAACTACGCTTACCGACGCGGTTAGAGAAGCTAAAGCGTATGTTACTAGCGCAATAGCTGGATCAAAGGACTGGGCCCTCGGACATGGATGGGGACCCTTAGACCACTTTAATTCAGTCGTCCATCACTACTAGATGCCGACCCAGCCGCCCAATAGATAACTCATTTAATTATCAACTGGCATAGTATCATCTGATGAAGGAGTTGGATTTCCCATCTCGGCCGTTGGTAAAGGAGGTATCGGCTACGGACAATAAAACCGTCAACTATTCACCGATAAGAGTTTTGGCGGCAAATAAGGCAAACTCGCACGAGAATTTACTTTCTTCTTTGAGTACAAGTGTTCCGTCAGAGCATATGAACATTAACTTAGTTGGCGAAGTCGTTTTGAATCTTTACGACACGCAAGATTGGAAGCTGTCCTCCGGTGGCTACTTTGTGGAAACACAGGTTGGTTCCGACAACAACGTGACTTTTACACTTCGCTGCACTGATCAGCCTTCATCTCACTTTAATATCCATGACTTCACACTGTTTCCAAATGCAATAAACCTATCAACTGTCAAAGAATTGGGTCTCCGACGGCTACTTCAACGCTTGGCAGACGGACGAGCATTAGTCAAATTAGCGTCAGTGTCCAGCGTTATATCCGAGATCGAGTTCTACCAGCACAAGACGGGTTTGAGACTGGGTCGAGTACGCCTGATCACGCCGAAAGGTCTACCAGAGCACTGGATCGAGATCGAGATGATAGTAGGAGTGGACCCAACTCCAACTTTAAAAAACATTACCCGCAGTCTAAAACCATACCTAATATCTAACACCGACTGGGATAGATGGGCTTCAGTAATGCGGGCAAACAATCGCAAACGATTCGACTATAACCAACTCGGACAAAGTACCTTCGACGTAGGTGACTCCCCCATTACCTCCCTGAAAACGATGGGCATGAACCTCTACCAACGGGTGATGCTGAACTCAGATGGCGTGGTCGGTGACTACGACCTTGAGTACTGCCACGATATAAGAGTGGACCTAAGAAAGACGAGGGTCATTTTAGAGCACCTAGGACATCTAAATCCAACTGCCAAGGGCAAAACAAAGGACACGTGTTCACTCAGGCAGCTAGAGAAAAGATTAAAAAGGTTTCAGACCATATGCGGGGCGCAAAGGGATCTAGATGTATTCCTCATAAATCTCTCTGCCGTTGAATCGAAGTCACTTGAAATGGCGGTTCACTTCAAAAATCAAAGGGGAAAGGCCCATAGCACACTCTGCCAATTCATCGAAGGTAGCGAGTTCTCTAAGCTATTAGATGCGTGGAACAATTCATTGCGTTGTATCGGACAACGCAAGAGCGGTGGAGTTGGCACGCAAAAGATGATCAACTTCGCATATAACCGGGTTGAGTCGACCTATAAAGACTTTACGGAGCAAGCGAAACTTACCGACACAGTGGCTTCACACGAGGAGATGCACAACCTTCGGAAAAAAGGGAAACATCTTCGCTATACACTTGAGCTCTTCGAGCCAGTATTCCCCCACAAACTTTTCAAGGTCGCAATTAAAGAACTCAAAGAAACCCAAGATCTGCTCGGTGCATTTCAAGATGCGGAGGTGGCACTTCATCTTCTCGAAAGCATCGCTCCGATCGCTAACTTAGACCTCAGCACCAGAGATCACTTGTCAAGCGAACGTGAAGCTCTCTTCGATAAGTGTCTTGTGCAGGTTGGTCATTTCCTTGCAAGTGACGGTCTCAAAACGATCAATCGTCTTCTCAAGGAGTTGAACAAGCAATCATGAAAGTTTTGAACTGCTACAGCCTGAAAGGTGGAGTTGGGAAAACGTCAACCGCAATCAACTTGGGTGCCGTAGCTGCAGTTCAAGGATGGCGCGTGTTGCTCATTGATATCGACGCCCAAGGCGCATCATCTTTTCTTCTGCGACATGATTCGCAAGACGGGAAAGGACTCGGTGATCAACTTAAAAAACCACAAGCAAACCTTGTTGAGTTGGTAAAGGGAACCAATGTCGAGCGCCTGCACATTCTTCCATACAACGATAGGACCCGATTCTTAGACGCCGAGATATCTGAGATTCGGACGTTTAGATCTAGGGCAAGGAACTCCATCGACGCACTGTCTGATCGATATGATCTCATAGTTATCGACTCTCCACCAACGGCTGATAATCTCCTAAAGTTTCAGCTAGCAGTATCTGATCTCACTCTGCTACTAACAACGCCGGCTCCTCTTTCTTTACGCGCAACGTTAGAGTACGTCTACAGTCTTAGAGGTGATTTCAAGTCTCCCCCGAACTTCAAGACAACGCTACAGATCGTCGAAGTTCGCTCAAAACACCACCAAGAGTTATTGAGTGAACTTAGTGAGATGAAGGATCTTCATCTCACTAATACAATAATCCCTCGATCTTCTCTCATCGAAGGCATGGCTATCGACCGTTCGCCTGTCGTGATTAGCCATCCACGCTCTATTGTAGCTAAGAGATTCGAGAGTCTCTGGATTGAACTAGACCTCATGGATTAAAGGCATCGTCCGAATACCTTCTACTGTCATCCTAAAGATCTTGCTCATGGGAGTTTCATGAACTATCAGACCTGAACTAAATCGGCAGCACTTATGTTTTGTCTAGAAACTCTTCAACCTCAGCAAGAAACGGCTGTTGAACAACCTCGCTGAGAACGAACAAAGAACCTATCCTCAGTGAGTCGCATCCAATCAGAGGTTCACTATCTTCTCGCATTCAACACGGACGATGATCACTGTCGGTAGGGATATCAAATGTTGACCACCTTAACTCGTTTCAGCTACCGATGGATCAGCATTTCCATGTTTAAATCCAAATCTCACTTCACTGAACGCACTAAGAAATCGTCGTCTACCGAAGTGAACGTTAAGTCATCTTGGTATTCTAATTCCACCATACGTCCAGCGCTAACGAAATAGCGTGTTGAGTAAATCATCTCCCCCAGTAGCATCTATGAGCGAAACTGACTTCATTGCAAGTCCTGGAAAGTTGCTAGTTGATACAGTAGTTAAGCGCGATGGAATGTTCAGACTCAAGTTGCACCTTATAACTAGATACGCGCCACGTATAATGACTGAAAAGACCGATAGCATCGATACCAACGATCATATATAAACCTTTCACACCAAAGGATTTTGCGGTTACAACCGCTACGCCTATCGACACCCGCCATCGCATACGAGCTGCAGGTGCTCGCTGCGCAACTACATAGATACAGATGTTGCTATCAAGCTTTCAAACAACTAACGTTAGTGATATGGCTATTTACGCGCTTGGAGATAGAACACCAAAGATCGACCCCTCAGCATTTGTGCATCCTGATGCCACTGTAATTGGAGATGTGACCATAGGCGCAAGATCCAGCATATGGCCGCAGGCAGTTCTCCGAGGCGACTATGGTCACATCTCGATAGGATCGGAAAGCTCTATTCAAGATGGGACAGTGATACATGCGACCGCTGAACTGTCCACCGTAGTGGGCTCTAGATGCGTTGTCGGACATATTGTCCATCTGGAAGGCTGCCTAATAGAAGACGACGTGCTCGTCGGGTCCGGATCGATAGTTCTTCATCGGGTTATCTGTGAGAGCCACTCGCTAGTTGGGGCCAACGCCGTATTAACAAATGGAACTGTGCTTCCAAGATTTGCAATGGCACTTGGTGTTCCAGCTACCATTATCACGGGTAAAGTACGAGAGGGTCAGTTCAAAGAAGCAGTAGATCTATACGTAGAGAACGCTAAGAACTACGCAAGGAGTCTAAAACGGCTGGATTAATGGCTCCATGAAAGCTCTCACCGCACGACTGACGTGTAGTATTGCGTACCCAACTTAGCGACTCGAAGTGGAGTTTCATAGAGTTCAGACAAGACATCAGATACAAGGAAGTCATCTTTATTCCCGTGCCAAACAAGCTCAGAGTCTCGGACGAAAACAACTCGATCAAAGACACTGGGGATCTCTTCAGTACCATGAACGATCAGAACCACGGTGTTTGTTGTTATATCTAAAGTGCCTAGTCCTTCCAAAGCCATAATCAACTCGTCCCGAGAAACCATGTCTAGTCCCACAAAGGGCTCGTCGGCAACGACCAACTGCGATCGTCTGGCGAATGCTCTAGCTAGTATCGCCCTTTGCCGCTCCCCTTGAGAGAGAGTGTTGAACAGATGGTCCCTTTTAGCACTCAATCGAAAGATGGAAAGTAGTTCATCGGTTACAGATAACTCCTCTTTAGAGTAACTCCGCCAGTAAGGTGCAAGATCCCCACTCGTGCCGGTAAGTACAACCTCAAAAGTGGTTATAGCACCCATAAATCGCTCCTGCAAGGATGAACTTACATACGAAACCCTACCTCGGAGTGTGCGAATATCCAAAGTCCGTGCGTCCACACCGTCAATTAACAGCCTCCCACGACTCACACGTTCGAACCCAGCAAGCATCCTTACCAATGTAGACTTTCCGGCCCCATTGCGTCCCATCACGACTACTTTGTCACCTTCAAATAAACCAAAGCTAGCCTCTTTGAGAAGAACGTTACCTTCCCTTAGCAGCGAAGCGTTTTGAAGCTCAAATAATGGCACCTTGTCCATGACCAACTACAGACCACCGGAGCCCTTCTAAATTTCCAACATCCTCAGACCACAATTATAGGTTCGTACTCGAAGTACGGGCTGCGATGGATCCGCACAAAGTAGGTTGACAAATACCGACAGCCTTGCCACAAAACTTAACTCTACTTAAGTTATTAGCTATTTGTGACGTTAAATTTCATACATGTAATTACATTATATGTAGGAGGTTGAGGTATGCGACAGGTCTTTCTACCCGGTGATGAAGCCAGGGCTTCGATCATCACCGCCATGGACCAAGTCAGAACCACATGCGGAGCCCAAGGAGTTCTGCTTGCATCGACCTCCGAAAACCGTGAAGCGACCGTTGAGATCGTGAGATCATCTCCAAGTTTTTTGAGAGTAGGTGACTCTCTAACTATAAAAAGGCTGCCAAGGGTAAAGCGTATTGCGAGTCGAAATGCAGGTTCAGGCACTACTAGTAGGTACCAGGTCGACATCAACTTTATCCCCAACCCCCCCTATGTCGAGCTCTCTAATGAGTTACTGTCTTACGGTCCTGTAAAAAGCATCTACCTTAGGAGCTTTGAGGTAGACAAAGAAGAGTTCCTAGTATGTCTTTACTCTAATTCGGAGATGGCTTTGCCTGAAAATGGATTAGCAATGACCGTTGAAATGCTGGCGCTTCACTGTGAAAATGCACTTAAACTTCGTTCTGCCCTACAAAAACTTACTCAAAGACTGGATCTTGTAGAAACAAGGGCTTCCTCTGATGAACTAACTGGAATTTTAAATCGGCACGGCTTTGCTTTAGCAATATCTCGTGAACAAAAGCGTCGTGAACGTTACCCCATGCCGGTCTCGGTTTTCGTCTTGGATCTTGACGGGCTGAAGACCATTAACGATACCTATGGTCACAAAGCTGGGGATCAACACATCCAAAGATTCGCAAAAGTTCTAGGACAAACGTGTCGAGCGATCGACTTTACGGCTCGACTCGGAGGCGACGAGTTTGCAATACTTGCACCTCACACAGATGCTGCATCTGCGGAACTAATGGCGACACGTCTCAGGCGAGTTTTCACGGAAAACGGAATACCAGCCTCCTTTGGTTATGCGAGTGACGACGTTGGTACAGTAGCGATCAACGACCTTATCGTTGTGGCCGATGCTCAAATGTACTCAAACAAGCAAAGTCGTAAGTCATTACAACGCAAAAATGTAAGCTGACGTTCCTCGCAAACCAGAAAATAATCATCTCTTATTTCATTGATATTTAACCGCTTATCAGAAGCGACATCAACGTCATTTTGCTTTCCCGCCTCCGGATTATCCGACGAGATAGGTCCGCCAGTGATAGGACGTAGCTTGTCGTTGCTTCCTTTGCGAGACATAGGTCATTCGCATAACCATGGTCGATACCAAAGCGAGCTTCAAACCTTTCGCCAAGGGATCAAAGGACAGTCTTCGTGCTGACACATGGATATAACAACCACTTCGAACGTCGCAAAGATTGCAAGCCCCTTGAACCCCGTCGCTGCGTTTGCAAGAAAGGAGCATTCGCTCTACTTGCCTTTCCCCTATGCTGCTTCGGGTCTAAAGTGGTTCTCACTCGTTATGTCCTCTATTTTGCTTTTCACTGATGGTGAAGGAAAGGTTCTCTCAAATCAGACTGAGGCCAATCAAGTCGGAAGCGATTTCCTTCCTCGACCGATTACTCCCGTTGAGGTCTGTGGTGGCCTCGACAAGCATGATGTCATAGGTCGTGTGCTGAAGTATAAATATCTAGGTGCTGGTCAGCCCTCCATAGCCATTCGTCTCCACTTAGGATATCTTGGCCGCTTGCTATCAAGTTCTTCCAGAAGCTGATGGGAAGTATTACAGTGAAAATAAATACTGGAATAACGTGAGTTTTCATTGAATTTCTTGGTTAAAGCGACGCCCTCGATTCAGTTGGCACACCGCGTGGTAACGTCAATGTACTCGCTAGCTGTGGGTTGACTCAGCAAGCATGTCCGGGAAATAGCGATCACTTGTTCGCATGGAGTTGAAAACTATCCTCATGTTTTCTAACTCCTATGGATCGTGAAGTACTGTTTGCTCGTTGGCATGGGCATCCGAACCAAGGTAGATTGCCAATGTTTAGTGCCTCTTGGATCTTTACTATCCAAAGTCCAATAACATGTTAGATGCAAGTTCAACATTTCTCAAAGCAAGCTCTCACTATCGGGAGAAATGATCTATGAAAAACTACATCGGCTACATCATTAGTCCTGCCAGCACGAAGCTCAACGAAATAGGCAAGGAGGATCGCAGGAAGCGCCCTAGAACCCAATACTACGGCACAGCACCTCCCGCTTATCATCCTCAGAAGCCTCCCGTGAAGGAAACAGCACCGACGGCAACAGCGGATGCAGTTGTAAACCAACTCTCATTCCAGCAAGATTCAGCTTCGAAGTACTCGGATTTCCTGAAGAGAAGAGCCAATGTCTTGGATCAGCAGGGCGTACTCTTAGATTTGGCAGCAGAACGTGTTATAGAGACTGGAGAGTTCCAAATGCCAGTCGAACTATATGGGACATCAACGTATATTACGCGGATGGCCCTAGGTCGAGGAGGCTTTGTACAAACTGTTAGATTTGATGGCAATAGAAAACTGCGCGTACAGAGCCAACTACTCGATCGAACGATCTTGAGAGATAAGAACCATGGTGCGCTCCACGCGCTCATAAAGATGCACATGGCCGGAGTGATTGCCGAACTAACAGACCCATAGTTGAATGGTACGCAATGATGGGTCTGAAATCCGGAGTTAGAACTTTCCCGAAGCCATCTCCTTTAAAATGGCGCCATCGAGAGTTAAGTCAGCCACGATTGTCTTGAGCCTTCGACTTTCTGCCTCGGACTCCTTGAGTTGATTGGCGTCATTGGTAAACATCTGTCCATAGGTATTGTTCCATCTATGCCAAGTCGTCTCGGCGATTCCACGGTTACTTGCTACCTCAGCTGCGGTTTTGCTAACGCTTGTGCATCCGGTCACCCTCACTGAGCTTTGACGATGACTTGATTTAGCGTGTGCAACTTGCCTTTCATGTAATCTTCTCCCACATGTATGTTGGTCGGCCTGCACACGTTAGAGGTAGTCATATAGAGTTCGCCGGTCCACTTATCCCCATTGCTAAGGAGCAGTTACCTACGACGAACTGGCCGTGAACTAAATCAAACCAACACGCAAGAAAGATTCACGTGATCCCTTAGCTGTGGTGGAATTGTGGACGATTTGCTTTGCAAAGCATCTGGTTCATGTGGAGGGCGCTTCTCCTGTGCGCGCAGGCTCCAGATTGCAACCATTGGATCCACCGCTTATTACTACTTCTAATAAACAAAGCGAATAACGGGGGTCTTCGGAAATTAGCGGCAATCAGGGGCAAGAATCGACCAGGAATCGGTAAACCGGGTATCGTGCAGTGGCGCTGAGCAAGAGAGAATGATCAATTCGTTGGGTACAAGAGCTTAAAACCTATC
>JAJYHJ010000100.1 GCA_021784785.1 Actinomycetes bacterium
AGCTTCAATACCAACGCCGTTCCTAGCCACCATGTAAGAGAAAAGTACAAGGACTTAGGTTCGTATTTCATAACTGTCTACCAAGAAGACCATCGGAAGAATCCCGAGCTACTCCTTCGAGCCTTCGCTAGTTTACCCTTCGATATACGCATGACCTCTAAGATTGTCGTTGTCACTAGCCACGACCGCCACTCCGAAAAACTCAAGGAGAAGGCGTACAGCATCGGAATACCCGAAGACGCATTAGTTGTGACCGGGTACGTAAGTGACGATGAGCTTACTTATCTTTACTCTAACGCTGTCGCTATGGTCTTTCCATCGATCTACGAAGGATTCGGTCTACCCGCACTTGAAGCAATACTAGTGGGGACGTTAGCGCTCGTGAGTAACCAATCGTCTCTTCCGGAGGTAGCCGGCACCTCTGACACCCTATTCAACCCCTATGACGAAAACGATCTCAAGGCATTACTGATTAGATCCCACCGCGATCGACTCTGGAACAAAGAGCGTTGGCGAACTCAATTTGAACACGCCCAACGATTCAGTTGGAAAGAGATATCACAAAGAGCTCATAAAGCACTTTTAGAGACAAATGAAAGATACGAGCGCGACTCATCCACGGCGTCAAAAACACTTTATGTGACGTCACCCGTACCGCCCATAAAATCAGGCATTGCTACCTATTTAACAGGTTGGACAAGGGCACTAAGTCAACATTCAGAGATAGTTGTAGTAAGTGACGACGCTACAAAAGACATAACAGATAAGTACATCTCACAACACTCCATGTCTAAAGATAGATTTGAAGCTCTGCAACTATCCGTCGCTTCGTTCGTTCATCACTTGGGTAATCAGCCCTATTATCATTCCTACCAACTTGAACTTCTGGAAAGATACGGAGGAGTCGTCGTGCTCCATGACGTAATCCTCGATCACTTCTCAGACTTCATCGAACACCTAGATCTCCCGATTCCTGCTTCGTTAAAGAATCTTTTTGGTGTCATTCCAAAACCTAAGGCCGACATGGACCTCGCATACATAGCAGAACTCCGGAGCCTTCGAATAAGAGCGCTTCTTAGGTGGGTATGGGAACGTGCGGATGGAATAGTTGTACACTCTCAATACGCCAAAGATCTACTTTTAAACCTCGGTGAAATTCAAGGCGACAAAGTGCATGTCTCCGTCCAAGGTCAAGCCCTCAAATGTCACGTTCAGAACCCACCCGCTAAGGACTTACACACGCCAGACAAGCTTACAATTACATTGCCCGGGTTCATCGACTTATCCAAGTCGCCGTCAACGGTTCTACGCGCAGTCAGTCTCCTACCACTCAAGCTCCAACCAAAGATCACTTTTCTCGGATCAGGGGATCCAGCTATAATTGGAAGCCTGACAGCCTCCGCAAAAACCTTAGATATCGAGTTAGACATAACCGGTTATCTAGATGACCGAGCTTTCCACGATCGACTATCGCAGTCCCAGATCGGATTGGTGTTAAGAAGCCATGACCGAGGTGAGACGTCGGCGGCCGCAATCTTATGCCTATCTCTAGGCGTTCCACTAATTGTCGAAGCAAAAGGTAGCTTCGCTGAGTTCCCAGACACCATTTGTGTCAAAGTAGCCAAGCTAGATCCGCAGTCGTTAGCCGATGCAATTAGTACGCTAACTTTAGATCCAGGCCTGAGGGCAGACCTGGCCCATAACGCCAGAATATTTGTCGAACAAGAACTCAACTGGAACAAAGTTTCCACTGACGTGCTAGCACTGCTACGACCACTGCCGTAATGCTGCACGCGTCCCATATCCAACTTTGATCGAAACTTGAAGCTTATCGGCTAGCTGCAGACTTCGGGGTAACCAGACACTAACGCATCATTAATAGGATTGTCAGGTCTTCAGTCCCTGAAAAGCTGTAAACCGAGATGTCACGATCACCTTGTCAACGACCCCAACGTTAGACTGAACGACTATACCCAATCCTTAGCTTTATAGCTCCCATCGGGCGCTACAGTCAATTCCGAGTCCGATTTACTGCCAGCAACCAAGGTGACACAGTAATACGCAATGATCGCATTACTGTGTGGTGGATAGGTTCATGTAGAGGTACCCTAAAAAGTTGTGTTTGGGCTACTGATGAGCGGGACGGGGAAAGTTTGGGATGAGTGACCTGGTTGGGTGGGATTTAAGTATGGAATGTAATAAGTTGTAAACAGCACAACCAGGGTGAGCTAGGGTGGATTACCAGGATTACGCCACATAGGGTTGCCGCACCTTACCCGGTGATCCTCTGTGGCAGAACACGTCACCCAAGCTACAAAGATCCCGAACGGACTAATAGACATCATTCTGATCAGTGCCAAGGACTATCTCCATCAAGAGGCAAATCAGCCTCCTCATGTTCGTCTCAAGCGTCGAGAACAACGACCGAAGGGTCCAATATATAGTGGCACGAATTATGCTAGCCCAACTCCCAATCGTCAATCACAAACCCCCCAGTTCAGAATCTTGGTAGTTGTGGTTCTGGGCACTACTTTTAGCAAGAGTCCTATGGTATCTCCTAAGCGCATACCAACCCAAGTAATCGGTAGATCTCATTTTGTTCATAGGCAGGAGTTGAAGAGTGTCTTCGATCGTAAGATATGCTGTCTTGGACTAAAAATGAAATAGTCATTCTGAAATGACAGTTATCAGCGATCATCTTCCTATATGAGCCAATAACGCTCAGGTATCACATAATACGACTGTCAAACTCCGATAGATTCTCACCACCCTAGAGAGCACTTGAACAGATTGCCCAAAGTACATGCATAAGTCGACGAGTTATTGCTCATTGCCATTACCAAGAGCCCACGGCACTATGAGCAACGTAGATTCCATCGATAAACTTAAACTTGAAGTTGCGATAAAACGTCAGATGGCTAAAGTAGCTAGAGGTAGGCACCACATAAAACTGCGACCCCAGACGGTTCAAATCGGCTCTGAAAGTCGCGACCTCACTCGCAATATCTTCGTCAACCACGGGAGGCAGCAACAGCTGAGGCTCTCGCGCTATCTCATTCGAAGCTGCCTCAAAACCGATCATCCTAAAATAAAACCCAGTATCTGCCTGAGCGATTGAGGATTGACCACTGGCGATATACGAGTTAGCAAATGCCAGTACACTTCCCTTAGGGAATACAGTACGGTAGGCATTCGTGGTAAACAGTTTTGGGATATCAGGACTGAAGCGCCAGCTACCACCTCCAAAGTACGGCCCTTGGGCAACCAAAGCAAACAACAGCAAAATAGACCATAGGTACGTATTGCGACGCTGCAATACGTACCCCCAAGCAAGAGTTATTAGGGGAACTATGAAAAATGTCAAGCGTACCGGCAGCGTATCGCGTATCACTGGGAGGCCAGAAAACACGTACCATGGCATCGGAAACCAGCGATTACCCAATACGGTCAAAAAAGGGCCGAAAGAAAGTACGAAAGCAATAACCGCCAAGCCCATAAAGAGGCCCTTCGTAATCCCGTCTTCCACCTTTCTCAGATAGAACCATAGCGCAACAAATGAAGGTAGCGCTATAAACGCCCCATTTTCAAAGTCGTTGCCCAAGAACTTTGCACTAATCGAAACGACGTTTCCAAAACCTCCCTGCGCGACCGTAGGTACAAAATAGTTGACCAAATCCGCTACGAAATATTCAGGAGAGTTAAACTGAGCAGAAACATATCTAAGGTGAACTGCGAAGAGGAATACGATACTCCCAAAAATCAATAAAGCCATGCTAAACAAGGCAGTCGGTGCAAATAAATGACGCAAACGAGCGATAATTCCATCCATAGATGCCCGAGGCGCATATATGGCACCCATCACCAACATCAAGACCATAAGGTCGACAAAAAGTTCTATAGAAACGTATATAGAGATTATCGAATAGATAAACAAGCGAGCCCACGCGGTACTCCATGGACCCTCGGCATCTACCAGATCTTGAATTGCGAACAGCAATCC